>NZ_JBIDCC010000018.1:0-148191 GCF_043204415.1 Nonomuraea sp. NPDC047897
ACCCACCGATCTCCAACTCCGTCTCCTGGACCTTCTGGATATCGATCCGCGAGACCTGCGGTGAAGATCGCTCACATGCGGAAAACGGGGCTAGCCGGCACCGGGATCGGCCCGCTCCAGCACCACGACCGGAATGGTCCTGCTGGTCTTCGTCCGGTATCGCTCGTAGTCGCCCCAGAGCTCCGCCATCATCCTCCACAGCCGTTCGCGTTCCTCCCCCTTTGCCTCCACGGCCGTGACGGGGAACCGTTCCGCCCCTGCCTGCACCTCCGCGGACGGGTCGGCGAGCAGGTTGAGATACCAGGCGGGGTGCGCGTCCGCACCCCCGTTCGACCCCACGACGATCAGCCGCTCACCGTCCCTCCCATAGATGAGCGCCGTCCTCCGTGGCCGCCCCGACCTCCGGCCCCGGGTGGTGAGCAGCAGCGTCGTCACCCCCCACCGCCGGTGCCCCTTGCGCCCGTCCGTCTCGACGTACTCCTTGATGTGCTTGGCGACCCAGTCGATCGGGCTGTCCGTGGGGTCCGCCGAAGGGGTCGGGCTCGCCGCACCGGCCCGCGTGGAGGCCGAGCGTGCCGAAGATCGAGGTGATTGGCCGATGTCCCGGCAGGGCTGGATCGGATTCTCCATGGTCGACCGCTTTCTGTTTATAGCGTACACATCGATATGGACTATATACGCACTATCCTGACTAACAGGAAGCGGCGTCTGGCTCGTCGCGATCCAAGTTTCGTCACGCTTTTTGTCACAAAGGTGCTCGTTGCGGGGCGAGACTCACCCCCATGCTCGCCGGAACTCGCCTCGACCGCCGGCACGATCTGAGAGAGTGGCGCCGTCCGGCATGCGGGCTTCACGGGCGGGGAACACCCCGAAGAGCGAAACCCTTCACGGCGAGGCCCGTGTCGCCCCCCGTCGTCCGTGCCGCTCCCTGCCGGGATCGCCGCCGTTCCCCGCCGGCTGGGGCGCCGCCGTTCCCCGCCGCTCCCTGACCGGAGGACCGATGCCAGCCGACCCCTCGCTGATCACCGCCCACGCGGCGGTCCTGCAGTCCGACGCTCGCACGCTCGCCGAGTGCGCGGAACGCCTCCAGGCGATCAGGGCGAGGCTGGAGGCCGGAGGCTGCGCGCCCCGATGGCTGCGCGCGGCGGTCGAGGCCCACCTCGCCGCCTGCGCGACCGCCGCCGCCGACCTGACGACGGCAGCCACGCACCTGCGCCGCTACGCCGAGCGGGCGTACCGCGCCTGACCCCTGCCGACCGCTCCGGCCCCGGGACCGGACCATGGGCCCTTCGTGAGCAGGCCGGGCGACGCGGCAGGCCGGGTGACGCGCCCCTGCCGACGGTGGACTGGCGTTCTCCCGTGGTTGGGCCACCGGCAACCCGCAGGAAGCTCGGCCGTTCCCCGGAGTTGCTTATGATCTTCCGCTTTGCACCGCTCGCATCCCCGTCACCGGGGACTGCGAACACGACGAATCGGGAGCATCCACCTTCATGCGCATGCGTAGCAGTGTCGCCACCCTGACCGGTGTGGCGCTCGCCTCCACCTGGTTGCTGATCGGGCCGTCGCCGGCGAGCGCGGCCGGCCCCTGCGGCAGCGGGTACAGCCGCATCGGCGTCTACGCCATCCCCAAGAGCGGTCCGAAGATAGGGTCCCTGGAGGTCTACTACAGCTCGGGCACCGGCAAGAACTGCGCCCTCGCCTACGGGGTCGGCCCCAACTACTACGGGAAGACCACCTACAAGCACGTGGCCATCCGCCGGGCGGGGGGCAGCGGCGGATGGGTGTCGAACTCCGGGAACTTCACGTACTACGCGGGCCCGGTCTACATCTCAGCCAGAGGCACGTGCATCGACCTCGCCTCCTACATGGGCGGAACCGAGCGCTACGTCTGGAAGGTGCACTGCGGCTGACCCCGGGCCCAGTAGCGCGGGCACGGCCGCGGGACCTGTCCCAGGAGCTGTACTACAGCATCGAGGACATCGTGCGCGAATGGGCCGGCGGTGCCCCCAACTACGGTCTGCAGATCGCCGCGTACGGCGACAGCAGCGGCCCTTCGAACTACGTGAGTACCTGAGCAGTGAATGGGCCGGGACCGACGGCCGGGGGCCTGTGCTGTTCGTCGAATACGATGAGCCCGATCCGGAGGTCGGCGCCGTGGGCTGGTTCACGCCGGACGAGCCGGGAATCACGGACCGGACTGCCGCTGAGGCGATAGTGGCCGATCCGGACCTGGGCCGGGCCAGTGAAACTCAGCCGGTAGCGGAGGACGTGTCCGACGAGCAGGCTGTCGAGGAGAAGGATGCCTCTTCGGATGTCCATGACATCACGATGGAGGGAGCCATCGAAGGTGACCCCGTCGTGGACAATCCGTCTCCGGACACCACGCCTCCGGCGGTCGTCAGAACCGATCCGGAGAAGGACGCCACCGACGGCTCCGCCTCTGCCGTGTCCGTGCTCTTCAGCGAGGGAGTGACCGACGTCCAGCTCACCGTGAAGGACGCGGCGGGAACTCCGGTGCCGGGAACGGTGTCGGATGGCCACACGCCCGTAGGCTGGACTTTCACGCCCGGCCAGCGGCTGAACCCTCAGGAGTCCTACACGGCTGAGGTCAGCGGCGCCAAAGATGCAGCGGGCAACGTGATGACGGCCCCTTAACCATGGACGTTCACCACCGCGGCGGACATTCCTGCCTGCACGGCGCCTCCGTACGCAGACACGTCGTACGACTACGGTGACAGGGTGACCTACGAAGGACACACCTGGGAGGCTCAGGCCTCCAGCTGGCTCGGCGAGCCGGGGGAGCGAACTGGGCTTCTGGCTTGATCTCGGGCCCTGCGGTGGCGAGCCCGATCCGGACCCGGTACCCGCGTGCACCGCAAAAGCCTGGAACCCTGCTCTGTGGTACTCGTATGGGGACGAGGTCACCTATCTCGGCCACACCTGGCGGGTGATCGCCGACTGGGTCGACGAGGGCGTCGAGCCGACGGCGGGCGAGTTCTGGGAAGACCTCGGCGCGTGCTCCGGGCAGCCGCCCACTGATCCTCCGTGCACCGCCTACGAGTGGAGCATGTTCGCTCCCTACTACGTCGGCGAACAGGTCGCGTGGGACGGCCACATGTGGGAGGCCAAGGACTCCCGTGGGCAGGAACCCGGGGTCCATGCGGCGTGGAAGGATCTAGGAGTCTGTAGCGGCGAACCTCCGTTGAGCGCCAAGCGGGGACAGACGCGGTCGGCGGCAGCTCTGCCGGACATGCCGAACGTCCCCCCGAAGGCTTCCGGAATGTTCGACCGCATGACGCCGGCGAAGTGCGCGGAAAGGGCCAATCTGGCCGGGCGGCCCCAAGGTTGGCTGATGAACCGCTTCAGCTGGTGCCAGATGGGCAAACTCGATGCTTACTACTCGTCCGGGAAATGTCTGGGGAACACGACTCCCTGCATCCCGGAGCCGGCGGAATACTACAAGGCCGATGTCATGCCCATCGGATACACGTTCAACGGTGTCGAAGGCCGTGACCAGCCCAAGGGTGACACGGCTCGCGATATCGTGGTCGAAGCCTTCGTCTATAACCAAAGCACGTACGGGAATATGCCGCCCGGCAACAAGCTGACCCTGGGCATGGACATCGGCAACAAGACCAGATGCGAGCACGTCACTTCCCGGGGCGGCCAGACGGTTCAGAATCACCGTACGGCGCTCATCAGCAGCTGGATCATCGACGGCTGGGCGACCTTCCGCTTCAGATGTCCGCATGGCAAGGCGTCCACGAAGCGCATCATCGAATGGCTGGACGGAGCCAACGGCGTCAAGGAATACGTGGCAAATGACGAGCTGGTGAGTTTCACCAGCATCAAGCCGTACGCCAACTTCCCGGACTGGCCCGTCAAGGCCCTTGGCATCTCGCGCCACACCAAGTACATCACCGGCACCGACAAGTGGCTCGTGGGCAACATCATCCGCTGCGACAGCGCGGTGGAGTCCGACTATAAGGCCGGCGGCTGTGTCTTCTACAAGACCAACCCCGCCGTCCACTGGAAACCCCTGGTCACGAACAAGGCCGGTACCAAGACGTGGGACATCATCCAGGCGTACCAGCACTATTGGAACGCGTGTCTGGATCCCGACGCGCAGACCTGGCCGGACAACCCCGCGAAGGACATCGCTGGGTGTGACATCCCGCCCTCTCGTGATACCGGTTACCTGCATAGGGAGAAGGAGAAGCAGGCAGGCTCGAACCAGGACGCCACGTATGTGAAGTGCAGCAGGATGTGGCCCGGGTACCCATCGTCAGGCGACTATCCGAAGCAATGCGACGAGTATCCATTCGCATCGACTCGCCAGCGCACCCTCGCCCCCGACGGGACTTCACACTTCTATGGCGAATGGTCCTTCTGTCCGATCCGGGCCAACGACAACGAGAAGGCCGGCCTGTATCTCAAGCGCTATTACCATTCCGACAGAGTGCTGTACAGCGATAAGTTCCGTAACAGGTTCGCCTCTCCGCCGTCCGGCGACCCGGTTCCCGCGCGGGCGCAGCTCTGCGGGACTCCATCAGTCGCCAACTAGTTAGCCGCCCCGAAAGCCGCCCGGGCTGGTATACGCTGGATCGCCGGCGCCCCCTCCCCGGGCGGCCTCCCCTTCTCTTCGGACGGAGCAGACGGGCCATGACCATGCCCCTTCAGGCGATCAGTCATTATGAGCGGCTTTTGAACGAGCACCCATGGATGCGGGACGGTTTCCACTGGACGGTGGTTCGGACCCCGGCTGATCCTCCGTCCATCGAGGAAATCGGCGAGCGACTGTCGAGTTCTGCCGAGGCCGGTGTCGAGAAAGAGGTTGACGTCGCGTCGGGGGCCGACCTTTACCTTCCGCGCACCGTGGTGTCGGTGGACAGGCAAGAGGGAGGGTATTTTCTCTTCCAGTCCCAGGACGGCGGTATTGATGATCCTGCCGTCCTGCGCGAACTGAGTGGGAAAGATGGACCGGTGTGGAGCATCGCCTCCATACTTCACAAGCACAAATACACGTATGTCACCGACGGTGAAATACGCTGGACCTGGCGCGAGTTCCCGCGCGGCGAACGGCCGAACGTGGATGAGAATGTCGTGTTCGTCGAGAAGGCATGCGAGGACATGGATCTCCCGTTCGGCCTCGCCGCGCTCATGGCCGTCGTCGAACTGGGTAGCGGCGTGAGCATGGACCTCAACTGGCCACACGCGCTGAGACCTGCCGTCGTTTTGGACGATCCCCTTTGGTGATCTTCCTCACACGGATCATCCCGGTTGGGCGTGGCTGATGTCTCTCGCGGTCGTCGCTTTGGTACTCGTGGTCAGCGTTCGTCTGGTTGGCGGTGGCGAGCACCCACGGCCCAGCAGCGTGACTCCGCTGATTGAAACGTGAGGCTGGTGCGCGGACGGGCAGGTGCCGGGGCGCTGGCCGCGCAGTCTGCGGGGTGTTTGGTAGCGCGGGCCAGAGGGAAGCTGTGTGGCCTGTCTCTGGCCCGCGCCATGGCGCGGCCGTGGTCCCTCCCTTGTTTCGGCCGCGCAAGGGGCGCAGGTGTCGACTTAACGGACCCGGAACCGCCAGCCAGTGTCCCCGCGCCCGGTCTGTGTCATCCGGCCGCCCTTCCGAGCTGATCGGGAAAGCTCCCGGCGACCGCCGTGCGCCGCGCAAGTACGGGCGCGGCGGCCATCCGGAGATCCAGCTCGGTCTCGATGATGACCTCTTCCATCTCCTCGGGCGTCTTCGCCTGCAGTAGATCCCGCGAGGAGCGTCGCCCCGGTAGAAGGCCGTGAGGTGCTGGCCTCCGGGCTCCCACAGGAACAGCCATCGGGTTTGGAATTGCTGTGCCGGCTCGGCAGCCCATGCCCTGCCCCTGGGCGTCATCCACGATGATGTCCGTCGAGCCGCTGCCGGGTTTCCATGTCGGTCGTTACCTCACGGTGCTGGGGTGGATGTGATCGTTTGTGAATCGTCCCTGCGCTCGCGGCGACATCACCAGGACTTGCGGAACGTCATCGCCGACTTCTCCACGACGTCGCTCCGACTTCTGGCCGACTTGTCCGGACTTCCCGACGCGCATGCTTGAACTGCTTTCGCGGCGGGGATCTCGCCCCTACCTTGAGCACAAGAGCCAAGTCGCCCGGCAGGAAGGGCTAGGCATGGATGGGACTGTGCTGAGGCAACTCGCCCAGGCCAAGGTCTACGGGCGCACCGCCACTTCGTGCGCGTCTACGAGGAGACAGCCAGCAAGCTCGGCTACCTCGAACGGGACGACGTCTGGATCTCCGAGTACGGCGGTTCGGACGACTATCAGCGCGCGGGGCTCAGCCACTGGGACGGCCGCTCGTGGCGATCCGTCCCCAAGCCGAGCACGTACGGCTACGAGGTCTCGCGGCTGTCCGCGCCCGACCGAGGCGAGCTGTGGGCCCTGATCGATCACCCGGACGGGACCGCGGTCATACGGCGGAAGGGTTCCGGGTGGGCCGGCGCCGCCCCCCTGCCTCCCCAGCCTTGCTGCCCCTCTTCACCCGCCCGCGGGTTCCACGGCCTCGCGGCCCGCGCCCACGACGACGTGTGGGTGATCACACAGGACGCCGCCTGGAGGGCCGGGCCCGGCACGGTGCCCGACCGCGGCCTGGTCGCGCGCTGGGACGGCAGCGCCTGGACGTGGCTGAACCTGCCGCTCGACGCGACCTGGCTGCCCGCCGTCCGCGCCGACCGGGTCGGCGGCGTGTGGATCGCCGCCAACCCCGCCCGCGGTCAGCCGTACGTGCTCAACTTCCGCGACGGCCGCTGGACCCGGTCGGCGCTGCCCGCGGCAGGCGGTTGGGCGGGGTTCGTGGACATCGTCCCGGTGCCGGGGACCACCCGGCTGTGGGCCCTGGCACGGCGCGTCGACGGCACCCTGCTGATCTATGAGCTGGCCTGACCGCTCACGCCCAGCCGGCAGGCCAGGCGGCCGACGGTGCTGGCCGGGTCGGCCGACCGGCTGCGGAGGGCGCCACACGGGCCGCCCGGCCAATCCCTCACCACGTTCACCTACGAGGCCACCGGCCGAGGAACGACGACGGCCGCTCGGGAAGACAGCGGAGCATTGAGGCGTGCGGCGGTGGCCGGCCGGAGCGGTGGGGGGCCCCGCCGGCGAGACGGGGGAGTGTGGGCGTGGCGATGGTTGGTGGGAGCGGGGGGGTTGCTGCGGGAGGGCGATTGCGGGCGTGGGGTGATGGGTGGTGGCAGCGGTGGGGGTTGCCGGGGGAGTGTGGGCGCGAGGTTGACGGTCGGGAGCAGCGGTGGGGCCTGCTCAGGTGCGGTGGGGCATGCTCAGCAGCGGCGTGGCCTGCTCAGGAGCGATGGGGCATGCTTTTAGCAGCGGCGGGGGCTTGCTCAGGAGCGGTGGGGCCCGCTCAGGAGCGGTGGGGGCCCGCTCAGGGGGCAGGTAGGGGGACGACGGCGTCCTGGAGCGTCCGGCGGCGGGTGGTCGCCAGGCAGAGCAGGGGCCGGGCCCCATTGAGGCCCAGGTCGCGGAGCCGGTGGGCCAGCGGGTGCGCCGACCGTGGCGAGACGGCCAGCCGGACCCGGGGCAGGAGATGGAGCCGGCTCCGCCCGCGACTCCGTACGCAGGAGCGGAGCGTGTCGCCCGCCGTGCCCCGCGTGTAACCGACCAGACCGCCGTCGCGCGCCGGCAGCCACGGGCCGAGACGTCCGCCCAGGGTGAGCAGCCGGTCGCCGGGGCCGCCGACGCTGACACGGACCGACCCGCCGATGAGCCGGAACTCCATGGGCGCCAGGTGCGCCTCAGCGCCCCACACCAGCGGAGCCGCAGCCTGGGCGGCCGGCACGTCGACGACGGAGCCGGTCAGGACACAGCCCCCGACCCGCCGGTCGGCGCCGCGTAACAGGTCGAGCCAGACATGCGGCGACCCCGGCCGCCACGGATCGGGCACCACGACGCCGACGTGCATCTCGCGGTGGTCGCCCATGCTGGTGCGCCGTCCCCAGGCGGCGTGCACGGCGACGAGAGCGCGCCCGGCGACCCGGACGGCGGGGCCGAGGCCGGCCCCGGCCAGCAGACGTGCCGCCGCCGCCGGGTCCACGGCGAAGTAGGCCGTGACCGCGCCGCCGTCGTGACACCTGATCGGCAGCTCGACGGTGCCCCCCGGCCCGTCCACGGAGCGGGTGGGCACGGTGAGGAAGGGGAAGCCGTCGGGGTAGGGGGCCCGGTCGAACAGCCGGTACGCCTGCGTCCGCACGACCGGCCCCCGGTACGGCGCCAACCGCGCGTCGATGTGGTCGCGGGCCTCGGGCAGGTCGTCGGCGATGTTGGCGATGTAGTGGTCGATGCTGTGGCAGAGCGGGAACAGGTGCGTGGAGTCGGAGTAGTCCACCACGTACCAGTCGGGATGCAGGTCGAAGCAGTTGCCGGCGCCCTGCCCGTCGAGGGTGGGCACGATGTCGTGCTGGTTGGTGACGCTGGCGACCCAGGTGCGCGGGTCGGCGGGCCTCTTGAAGTCGACGGGCGAGCCGACGGCGATGGCGTGGGTGACGGTGTGCCGGGCGCAGAACCCGGTGTCCTGGGCCAGATTCATGATCGCCGCGCCGCCCGCGCTGTGCCCGATGAGCGCCACCTCGGCGCCCGGAGGCAGGCCGTAGTCGGCGACGGCCTCGGCCAGGGCGCGGCTGTAGGGGCTGCTGTCGAGCACGGCGCTGCTGAAGGCGCCCAGCAGGTCCTGGGGCGAGTCGAGATCGGGCCGGCCCGCCCGCATGCCGGGTGCCTGGACCACGTGGCGCACCACCCCGTCCGGACCTTCGACGCTCTGGATGACCATCCGTCCCGTCGTGCCGACCACGCTGATGTTGCGCAGGTAGCCGAGCAGCGATCCCGCGGTGCTGAGCCGTGCGGACTCGGCGGCCGGCAGGTCGATCCGGCGCGCGGCGCCCGCTCCCGCGTCGAGGGCGGCGACGGCCCTGTTGCTCATGCCGGTGATCGGGTCGGCGGTGGCGAACCCCGTGCCGGTCGCGATCAGCCAGGCGGTGTCGTCGTTCAGCGGATTCTCGTCCAGGAGGGCCCGCAGGGCGAGGACCTCGCCGAAGACCGGGGCGAGCTGGCTGAGCGCCCGCACGGCGCCGCGGTCCTTGAGCAGGGCGCGCAGCGCGCGGACGGCCTCCAGATCACGGTCGGCGGCGGCGGCCTCGACAAGCCGGACGATCATGGGGTCGTGGGTCAGCTCGGGGTGGTCGGCGGCGACGGCGGCGATCCGCAGCCGCAGCGAGGTGGCGAGCACGCGGATTGCCAGGCTCTCCTGCCCCGCCAGGGCGCCCAGTTTGGCGGCCAGAGTGCCCAGCCTGCCGCCGGCGGGCGCGTACCCGAGCCCCCTGCCGTCGGTGAGCGCGCGCAGCAGCGCCCGGTGGGCGAGGCCGCCGGCGGAGGGGGCATACGGAAGCGCTCCGAGCAGCGCGCCGTCGGTGAGCGCGGCCGTGGCGTTGACGCCCGCCTGCCGGATGGCGATCCCGATGTCGACCAGTTCGCGGGCGGCGTCGCGCAGCGGCCCGGCCCCCACACCACCGTCGCCCCCCACCACCCCGCTCCGCGCGGGCTCACCCACCGGCCCGCTCCCCGGGCCGTACATCGACTCACCCACTCGCCCGTCCCCTGGTCATGCTGACGAAACGGGGACGTGGGTCCTCCGGGACATTGCGGTGCAACACGTCGGACAGGCTGCGCGTGGTCGCGAGGATCCGCATGCCCTCCGGGGAGAACGTCGCGGCGTTGAACACCCGCGGGGCCAGCAGGGGGTTGGTCAGCGCCTGGGAGAACGCGTCGATAGCGATGATCTTCGTCAGGAGCGGCGGCAGGATGGCGTCGGGCGAGCCGGGCTCCTCGGCGAACAGGCCGACGTACAGGTCGAGGTCGTCGACGCTGCGGTAGAGCTCTCGCAGCGCTCCGGCGACCCGCTCATCCCCGGTGACGTGCTCGAATCGGCACACCCGGGGGAAGCGGCAGTGCTCCCGGTAGCTGTTGTAGGGGGCCAGGCCGAGCACGCGCGAGTCGGCGATGCTGGACATGTCCACGGGTGTCAGCAAGGGGTCGGTGTTGAACAGGCCGATGCGCCCGGCGCGCTGGCGGGACGCGTCCTCGAAGAGCCGGGCCAGACCGGGCTCGGGGATCAGCGCGCCGCCGCTGAGCAGGGTCTGCTCCATCGGCAGGTCGCGGCCGCCCACCGACAGGCGGGACGGGATCAGGCTGTGCCAGCGGTAGACGAGGTTGAACTCCACCGAGGCCCAGTTCTCCCGGTGCCAGGGCGCGCGGGCCAGTAGCGCCGACAACCGCGGATCCAGCGTGAAGCGGAAGTGGTAGGGCGTGATGTGGTTGATGTACTCCTCGACCACCAGCTTGATCAGCAGCACGATGAGGATGTTGCGCGCCGTCTGGAACAGGCGCTCGTCGTCCCATCGCGGGTGGCGCTCGGCGAGCAGGCGGGCCACCCGGTTGTGCTCGCGCAGGAACAGCACCGTGAGCATGGTGAAGCCGACCTGGGTGTTGCCCCGGTCACTCCCGGTCGCGAACAGGGTGGCGCGCTGCGCGTCGGTCAGCTCCTCGAAGCGGATGACGCTCAGCGGGGCGAACTCCGGTTTGATCTTCCCGTGCTCGCACAGGTGGGGCGGGAACTCTCCGCCGTTGATGAGCTGGCTCTTGAGCAGCCCGCCGTCGAACGTGCGCAGCGCGGCCGTGGCCGCCTCGTTCAGGCCGTAGACCTGGTTGAGGTCGATGTGGTGGTTGGAGGTGTTCTTGCGGGGGTCGCGCGGGATGTTGGTGTCACCCCGCAGGAATCCGTCGGTGAACCACTGGGCGAAGTAGGCGAACAGCACAGTGGAACGCGGGCAGGGGATCATGGTGTCGCCGCGGGTGAACAGGGCGGCGGCCCGCTCCGGGGTGGGCCTGCGTCCCTCGGCCGCGGCGATCGGCGGCAGGTGCCTGCCGTTGTAGGTGCGGTCGGTCAGCGAGACCCACGAGGTGTAGTCGGCCATCGTGCTCAGCGGCTCGGGTCGTGGGGGCATCTCACGGATCGCGCTGTCGATCAGTATGGCGTTGAGGCGGTGCCGTGCGGCCGGAACAGCCTGGACGAGATCCCAGAACGGCCGGCCACCGGTCAGCGCCAGGAACCGGAGCCGGTTGACCACCCCGTCGGTGGCCATGGACCGTGCCGTCACCCGGGTCGTCGCCATCGTCATCCCGCCTTCCCGGCTGAGCCGAGACCGAGGACGAACCGGTCGGGGAAGATCCCGCCGGAGCGGACGACCCCTCCGTCCGGCGGGGGGAGCGGGTGCACGCCCGGCCGCCGCAGCACGCGTCGCAGGACCTCGCAGACGACGCCGCCGGCCAGGTGCGCGCCCAGGCAGGCGTGATGGCCGTAGCCGAAGAACAGCCGGTGATGGTCCGGCCGGTCGAGGCGGAACTCGTCGGGCTCCGGCACCACGTCGGGGTCGAACATGGCCGAGGCCGGTGCGGGGAGCACGAACGTGCCCGCCGGGATCACCGTGCTGCGCGGGGTGCCGGCGGCCAGCACGTGGTCGCGCTCGCACACCCGGGGAAGCAGCTTGAAGAACGGGTTGAACCTCAGCGCCTCCCACACATGGCGGTCGAAGTGGGCAGGGTCGGGCTCGGCGGCGGCCTCCACCGCCCGTGCCAGCACCTGCGGACGCAGGAAGAGCTGGTCGAGCGCCTCGGTCATGGCCCCGGGGGCGCTCTCCACGAATCCGAGCGGCAGGCCGGCCATGTTGATCACGATGCGCTCGTCGTCCATGCCCAGCCCGGCAGGCAGATCCGTCCGGGCGAGCCGGGTGAACACGTCGTCGGGCAGATCGCGGCCGGCGCGCAGCGCGGCCCGGCGCTCGGCGAGCCGGTCACGCAGGTAGGCGGTCATCTCCGAGCCGGCCCGGACCGACGCCGCCTGGATCTCCGGATCGCCCGCGTAGTTGGCGAAGCCGTCGGTGACGACGGCCCGAGTCCACCTCGACAGCGTCTGCGGGTCGGGACCGGGAAAGCCGAAGTAGTCGGCGCACACGCGCAGGGCGACGCGGCGGAACACGTCGTGGACCGCTTCGACGCGGCCGGCCGGCCAGGCGGCGTCGAGCGCCTCGTCGGCGACGCGCCCCGCCAGCTCGCGCACGCGGGCGGTGTCGCGCTGGTCGAGCATGACCTGCATCAGGCCCTTGTCACGCCAGTTCGTCGGGGTGGCGTCACGGCCCAGCATGAAGGGGCCTCCCAGCGCGGCGTCGAGCCGCGGACCGAAGGCCCGGACCGAGAACACCGACTCGCGTGACAGCACCTCGGTCACGTCGGCGAAGCGGGTCACGACCGTGAAAGCGGGCGTGACGAAGACCGGCCGTCGCTCCCGAAGCTCGGCGAACAGCGCGCGCCAGTCGGTGCGCATCCACTCCCGGACGAGCCCGAACGCGGCCATCGGGTCGCGGGCCAGCGTCTCGTCATATCTGTCCAGAAGGCCGCCCGTCGTCGCCTGACCGACAGCACCCATGCCGTTGCCCACCCTCCGCCGTTGCCGGAACGCGCATAGATCATCACGTTGTGTAGCCACAATCTAGAGGGCGGGACCGACAATCCCTGATGGCTACCGTGCGGAGTGTTTTGCTTCCCCTGAGTGACGACATGCTCACCGTCCGGTCATTGCCGAAGGCCGGGGACCCGGCCGTTGAATGGGGAGCCGCAATCCCGCACCGATCATGGGAGATCGCGTGAACTCGTCACCCAACCCGCGCGCGGGCTCGGGCACGGCGGAGACGGTGACGGTCACGACCGGCCGCCGAACCGCCTACCTCGTCGTCCTCGTGGTCCTTCCCGTGCTGCTCCTGGCCCTCGCCGTGCCGGCGGCGTGGGGCTGGGGCATCGGCCCGCGCGACGTGGTCATCGCCGTCGTGATGTACGTGGTCAGCATCTTCGGGATCGCCGTCGGCTACCACCGGCTCTTCACCCATCGCTCCTTCAGGTGCCGCCGGCCGCTGCGCATCGCCCTCATGCTGGCGGGCGGCCTGGCGGTCGAGGGGCCCGTCACCCTGTGGACGGCGGAGCACCGCCGGCACCACAAGTACGCCGACCGCGAGGGCGACCCGCACTCGCCCTGGCGATACGGCGACGACGGCCTGGCCCTGCTGCGAGGCATGGCGCACGCGCACGTGGGCTGGTTCTACACCGCGCGCGAGCGCTCCAGCCGCCGCCACTGGGTGCCGGACCTGCTGGCCGATCCGGACGTCCGGCGGTTCGATGCCGCCTATCCGGCCGTCGCGGCGCTGTCGTTCGCGCTGCCGGCAGCGGTGGGCGGGCTGTGGTCGATGTCGTGGGCGGGCGCGTGGACGGCCTTCTTCTGGGGCGGCCTGGTGCGCTACGCCGTGGTGCACCACGTGACCTGGTCGGTCAACTCCATCGCCCACACCTTCGGCGAGCGCCCGTTCCGCACCAGGGACCGCTCGTCCAACGTGCGGTGGGTGGCGCTGCTGACGCTGGGCGAGGGCTGGCACAACTGGCACCACGTGGAGCCGACCTGCGCCCGGCACGGGGTGCTGAAGGGTCAGCTCGACCCGAGCGCCCGGCTGATCCGCTGGTTCGAGCGCGCCGGGTGGGCGTACGGCGTGCACTGGCCCGACCCCGCCCGGCTGGCCGCCCGCCGCACTTCCCAGGAAGCCCCGCCCGCCTGACGACCGTACGGCAGGCGCAGGGCATGGTGGCCCGCTCCCGCGTCCGCCCGCCGGGGCCCTGCGAAGGGGAGCGCGCCGGCCGACTCACTGGCCGAAGGGGAACGCGCCGGCCGACGCACTCGCCGAAGCGGCTCCCCGTGACGCGCCGGTGTCGCCGGAGGAACGAGGAGCGCGTCCACGCGGTGGTCCGGCGACGGACCGCCTGACGCAGGCACGCGGGGATTCGCGGCTCTCTAGGCGAGGTACGCGAAGACGAGGTCCAGGTCGCGCTGGATCTCGGCCCTGAGTCCGGCGTCGTTGATCTGGTCGTTCTTGTAGTGCGCCTTGCCGTTCTTCTGCTTCCCGTCGAAGTCGAGCAGCGTCTGCGTGACCCGTGCGCCGCCGGCGTCGTCCACTTCGTAGAAGACGTGGTTCTTGCCCTTCCTGTCGACCGTGAGATGACAGTAGGTCCAGGACGCGCCGGCGGGCTCCTTGGTCGGCTTCTTCGTGATCGTGATGTGCGCGGTGTGGGTGTCGCCGTCGAGGGTGACCGTGAAGCCCTCCAGGTAGAGCCACGTGCCGGGCTCGCCCTTGTTGGAGTAGTCGTACGCGGGGGTGGTGAATTGGATGACGTTCAGCGCCAGGCCCGCGTTGTGGATGTTCTGCCAGTTCTGAATCGTCTGGTGGACGTCCGGCATGTGACGCTCCGTTCGCTCGAAACCGTGATCCCCGAATCGTCCTCATCCTCATGCCGGGACATCGCCCCACGATTAACGGCAGATTGCAGGTGTTTCGTCGCTTGTCGGGGACGTCGTTCCGGGCGTCGCCCCGTTCGGAAGGCGGGCGGCGCCGAGAACCGGCCGCCCGCGACAGGTCGTGTCGCGGGCGGTGGAGACGGCGTCGGCATGACCCCTCAGCTGACCACGTCCTTCGTCCGGAAGCGGCGGAAGGCGACCGCGATGAGGATGGCCGCGTACGTCACCGACACCGAGGCGCCCTTGAGCATCCCGCTCCAGTCGAGGTCGGGCGCGAGGGCGTCCAGCCAGGCCGTGTTCCAGAACGTGGGCAGGAACTCGCGCAGCGTGCCCAGCGCCTCCACCGCCTGCAGGATGGTGCTCACGATCCACAGCCCCACCGCCCCGCCGACCGCGCCCAGGGGGGAGTCGGTGACCGTGGAGATGAGGAACGCGAGCGCGGCGACCACGAGCTGGCTCACCAGCGCGTAGCCGATCACGATGCCGAAGCGGGGCAGGACGTCGAGCGCCGCGATCGTCTCACCCGTGCCGGGGACCTGGATGTCGTGCCAGCCGAACGCCAGGGTGCCGGCCAGCAACGCCATCAGCGGCAGGCAGACGATCGCCGTGGCGGAGTAGCCGAGGGCCACGATGAGTTTCTGGCGCAGCAACCGGTCGCGGGGCACTGGCGCGGCAAGCAGGTAGCGCAGCGACGACCAGCTCGCCTCGCTCGCCACCGTGTCGCCGCAGAACAGCGCCACGGCCACGACCAGCAGGAAGCTCACCGACACCGACAGCACGAACGCCGCGAAGTTGAGCCCGCTCGCCGACGCCAGGTCGGACATGCGCAGCGTCGCCGGCCGGTCGCCGCCGGCCTGCGGCCCGAACTGGAACGCCACGACGAGGATCCACGGCAGCGCCATCAGCAGTCCGAACATGACGAGCGTGCGGCGGCGCTTGAACTGCCTGACGATCTCGACCTTGAGCGGGAGCGTCCGGTGCGGCGCGTAGCCGTTCGCGGCGGTCACGATTTCTCTCCGATGAGATCGAGGAACACGTCTTCGAGCCGGGGGCCGTGGCCGTTGGTGGACACGGCGCCGCTCAGCAGCACCGACACCGGCCCTGTGGTGATGAGCCGGCCCCGATGCATGACGACCACGTGGCTGCAGGTCTGCTCCACCTCGGACAGCAGATGGCTGGACACGATCACCGACCGGCCGTCTCGCGCGTAGCGCTTGAGCACCTCGCGCATCTCCCTGATCTGGGGCGGGTCGAGCCCGTTGGTGGGTTCGTCGAGCACCAGCAGGTCGGGCAAACCGAGCATGGCCTGAGCGATGGCGAGCCGCTGCCGCATCCCCTGGGAGTAGGTGCGCACGGCCCGCTCCAGCGCCTTGCCGAGGCCGGCGATCTCCAGGGCCTCGTCGACGTGGGCGTCCGCGACCGGCCGGCCGGTCGCGGCCCAGTAGAGCTCGATGTTCTCCCGCCCGGACAGGTGCGGCAGGAAACCGGCCCCCTCGACGAACGACCCGAGCCGGGACAGCACGGGAGCCCCCGGCACCACCTGCTCGCCGAAGATGCGGATGTCGCCGTCGTCGGGCCGGATGAGCCCCATCATCATGCGCATCGTGGTGGTCTTGCCGGCGCCGTTGGGCCCGAGCAGCCCGAGCACCTGGCCCCGCTCCACGCGGAACGACAGCCCGTCGACGGCCAGCTCGCCGTTGCGGTAGGCCTTGGTCAGGCCGGTGATCTCCAGGGGGACGTCCTCGTCGCCGGGGTCGCCGGCCGCGACTCTCGCGCCGTTGGCCCTGGCGCGGGGCCCCCCGCCGGCCTTGGCGAGGGACTCACGGCCGGTGCCGTTCGCCCCGGCTGCGACACGGACGGGCGCCGCAGTGGCGGGAGAAGCGGCGGGAGAAGCGGCGGGAGAAGCGGTGGCGGGAGCGTCGGTGCCGGTGCCGGTGCCGGTGTTGGTGCTGGCGCCGGTGACGGCGGCGTCCGTGGCCGCGCGGGACCCGGCGAGGGCGCGCCGGAGGCCGGAGCGGCGACGGGCCGGGGTGCGGCCCGTCGCCAGCAGGACGCCGGCGAGGACCACGGCCGCGAGCGGCAACGCCCACACCCACCAGTCGACCCCGGCGGCCGGCGCGGCGAGGGCGGCGACCGTCGGCACGGCCAGTGTCGGCGTGGCGAGGCCGACCCGGTAGGAGGCCGCCTCGACCGGCGTGGCGTAACCCATGTCGGTGGTCGCCACCGTGAGCCGTAGCCGGTGGCCGGCGGCGAAGGTGTGGTCGACGGCGGGCAGCGCGACCGTGGCCTCGACGCTGCCCGCGCCCTCGGGGATCGTCACCCGGAACGGCGCCACGAGCCCGGCCGGCAGCGTGGGCGGTTGGATGCTGTCGGCCACGTCGAAGAGCTTGGCGAACAGCGTCACCTGGCCCTTGCCCGACACCTTGACCTTGACGGTCGGGCTGCCCGTGAGCTGGAGCGGGGCGGCCAGCGGGCGCGACTCGAAAGAGGCGCTCTGGCCGGGCATGTCGAGGGAGAAGCCGGTGTTGCCCTGGCCGCCGAGCAGGCCGCTCACCCCGGGAACGGTCGAGATGGAGGCGGGGGAGCCGCCGGGCGGGTTGACCACGTGCTGCTCCGGGCCGGTGAGCGTGACCTGGGTCGTGGCGGTGCCGCCCAGGCCCGGGTAGGCGTCGGCCTCCGGGTGCAGGCGGATGCGCTGGCGCGTGCCGGGGTCGCGGCCGCCGTCGCGGGTCACCGTGAACGGCTTGGCGACGGCCGAGCCGTCACGCTTGAGATGGCGGCCGAACCAGGCGCTGGTCTGCTCGTGGAGCCAGTCGGCCTCGCCGTTGCCGCCGTCGTGACCGCCGTCGAACCACGCCATGCTCACCGGCGTGCCGGCGGCCGCGATGGCCTTGGCGTTGGAGTCGGCCTGACCCAGCGTGAACAGCGAGTCGCGCTGCCCCTGGAGGAGCAGGGTCGGCGCCTTGATCCGCCCTGCCGCCGTCACCGGGCTGGACCTGCGCAGCAGAGTGATCGCCTCGGGCGTCGCGCGGCCGGTCTCGGCGACCTTCTGGTAGATGTCGCAGATCTCGGGCAGAAATCGGCCGCATCGCGCCTCATCGGCCGACAGCGGCTCCGGCCGCTGCGTGAGAGCGCCGAGGCCCTGGGTCTCCATGCCCTGCACGGCGCCGCCGCCCCTGCCGAAGAAGAACCCGGCCCACATGCGCTTGAACACGCCGTTCGCGGGCCCTGCGCCGGTGGCGTCGGGGAAGAGGGCGTCGGCCAGGTCGGCCCAGGTGATCGACGGGACGATGGCGTCCACCCGCTGGTCGTGGGCTGCGGTCAGCAGCGCGATCGAGCCGCCGTAGGAGCCGCCCGCGATGCCCACGCGCGGATCGCCTGAGGCGTCGAGCAGCACGTCCGGCCGCTCGGCCAGCCAGTCGATCAGCTGCTTGACGTCCTTGACCTCGTAGTCGGGAGAGTTGAGCGCGATCTGACCGGTCGAGCGCCCGAACCCGCGCGCGGACCAGGTCAGCACCGCGTAGCCGTCCTGAGCCAGTCGCGTCGCCTGGGCGCGGACGCTCTGCTTGCTGCCGCCGAAGCCGTGGGCGAGCAGCACGGCGGGCGCCTTCTCACCGCCCGGCGGCGGGAAGAAGGTGGCGTCTATCTCGACCCGCTGGTCGTCGGCGGGGCCGTCGACCACGCTGATTCTCTGCTCCTGACCTCGCACCTCGGATCCCGACGGCCAGACCGACCAGCCGGCCACGGCGACGAGGGCGAGCACCGCGACGATCGCGGCCACACGTTTCATGGCGGTGAGCCTACTTTCCGCACCTGAGAGATCGCTGAGACGGAACGGCAGGGGCGCGGAGGCGCGGTCGCCACAGGGCCCGGACCCTGCCGCGAACGCCACCGGGCCCGGACCTCGCGGGGAACGCCCACGGGTGGGTCGGACCTCGCCGGGACGCCCAACGCCGTCCGCACGCTCAGGCGAGGATGGCGTAGACCGTGGACGCCCGTGCGGCCGGCTCGGCGGTGCCGTCCGGCGTGAGCGTGACCTCGGAGAAGGCCAGCGTCCGGCCGAGCTTCGTGATCCGCACGTCGATCAGCACGTCCGTGCCGACGACCGGTCTCTGGAACGTCGTGGACTGCTGCACGGTGGTCATCGGCACGAACCCGCCCCTGGCCGAGGCGATGGCGATCACGGTGGCCGTGTCGGCGGCGGCCATCATGGCCTGGCCGCACAGCCCGCCGCCCTCTCTGGCCAGAGCGTCGGACCAGGGGAGCCGCACTGTCGCGTGCCGCTCGCCGGTCTCCTCGACCCGCAGCCCGAGCCGCTGGATCCACGGTGCGAAGTAGTCACGGAGGATGGCGTCGCCCTCTTCTGGAGTCACGCGCTCATGATGCACGCTGGAGGGCACGGGCGAGGAGGGGGCACGACCGCCTGTGGACGAAGTCCGCACCCGGCGGGCCCGCTGTGGAAAACCCCGTGCCGGCGTTCGCGCGGCCAGGGCGGGAGGCGCTCCTCTGCCGCGTGCCTGATCTGCCGCGTGCCCGAGCGGGCAGTGGGGCCGTCGGGCCGTGGAAGGAGGGGCCGGGCTGCGCTGCCGCGGATGACCGTAAGATGCTCGCCGTGAAGGCACCAGCATTCGTCAAAGACGCCGCCGCCTGGGCCCAGCCCCACTGGACCAGAGGGCAGGCGGGGCGCGAGACGCCGCACGACCTGTTCCGGGTCCTCTACTACGGCTGGCTGGTGGCGCTCACGCTGAAACTGCTCGGCTCGGCGTGGGACGTCTCGTGGCACTTCAAGTGGCTGCGCGACGACCTCGCCCCGCCACACCTGCTCAACTCCGCGGGCACCGTGCTGGCGCTCGCGCTGACCATCGTCCACGGCTACACCGGCTACGGCGTCGACCGGGCCGCCCTGCGTCTCATCCAGTGGGGCACCGGCGTCTTCCTGGTGGCGGTGCCGCTCGACCTGATCAACCACCGGGTCAACGGCCTCGACATCACCTCGTGGAGCCCTTCGCACATCCTGCTCTACGTTGGAACGTTCTTCATGATCGCCGGGGTGATCCGCGGCTGGTTCATGGGCGCCCCGCCTGGCCGGGAGCGCACGGTGGTGCTGGGGGCGTTCTTCGCCTTCTTCCTGGAGAACGTCCACTTCCCCGAGCAGCACCAGGAGTACGGGATCCTGTCGATCGGCGCGTGGGACAACGACGCCACCTACGCCGAGCCGATCCTGCTGCGGTTCGCCGCCGAGCAGATGGGCCGCCCGATCGACCGGGTGATGATGACCGGGTTCGCGCTGCCGGTGCCCGATACCCTCTACCCCGTCTACGCGGTCGTCGCCACCGTGGCGGTGCTCGTGGTGGCGCGGATGATGATCGGCAGGGCGGGCGCCGCGACGCTGGTCGCCGCCGGCTACGTCGGCTTCCGCGTGCTCGTCTGGCCGCTGCTCACGTTCACCGGCTTCCCGCCGTCGGCCGTGCCGTTCTTCCTCGTGGTGGCCGGGCTCTGTGTGGACCTGGCGTTCGCGGTGCGGATGGCGCCGGCGCGCGCCCTGCTCGGGTCCGTCGGGGTGACCGCCGCCGTCTATGCCGCGCTGGCCGCCCAGAGCACGCTCATGGGCGCGCTGTACGGCCTGCTCACCGGCCACGAGGGCCTGGCGGGCAGCCCGCCCCTGGCGACGGCGTCGGCCGTCTGGGCGGGGGCGGGGCTGCTGGCCGTCTGGCTGGCCTGCGAGTGGTGGTCGCGGCGTCAGCCGATCGAGGCGCGGGTGATGGCGACGGCCACACCGTAGGACAGGCCCATCACGGCCAGTTCGGCGGTCGCCCAGGTGACCACTGCCGTGGCGCCGCCCCGGCGCACGGCGGGCAGCAGCCGAAACCTGATGTGCGTGGCCAGCGGCACCAGGAGTGCCACCAACGCCGCCTTGGCCACCACCAGCAGGCCGTACTCACTGGTCACGAGCGCGCCCGGCAGCTCGACGCCGGGCGTCAGCGCCATCGTGCCCAGGCCCGTGACCAGCCCCGACAGGGCGACCAGCAACAGGCAGACACTGGCGATCCTGGAGAAACGGGGCAGCACGACCGCGAGGAGGTCTCCGCGCGGCGCGACGAAGACCATGGTCGCGGCCAGGCCACCGGTCCAGGCGGCCGCCCCCATCACGTGGATCTCCATGGAGATCATGAGGGGGTCGTGCCAGACCGAGTTGACGGCGTGCCCGGTCACCGGGATGGGCAGCAGCCCGAACAGCGCGACGATGATCCGCAGCTCTGCCGGCACCTTCTCGCCGAACCGCACCGCCATCAGGCCGATCCCCGCCGCGGCGAGCGCGCAGGCGGCGCTGAACAGCAGGCCCTGGCCCGTGCCGACGGTGTCGACGTAGCCGGCGATCATGCCGAGCGTCGGCACCCCGCCGGGGTTCAGCTCCGCCGTCTGGAGCACGATCGTGAGCAGCGCGCTCACGGCCCACGCCCACGCGGCGGTGACGGTCAGGGGACGCACCCGGCGCATGACGGGCTCGGTGCGTTCGGGGGCGTCGAAGCCGAGCAGCTTGGGCAGCAGGCTCAGGCCGACGACCGCCACGGCGGCGACGTCGAGCGCCACCCGGACGACGGGCAGCCCGATGTCCACGACGGGGCCGGGCATGGGGATGCCGGGCACGGCCTCCTGGGCGGTCAGCGTGCTGGCGACCACGGCCGCGACGACCGCGCACACCGCGAACGCGCCCGCGGGAAGCCCGTTCCCGGCACGCCGTCGCACGGGGACGGTGACGCTCACGCGCCCGTCCCCTCGTCGTCCGGCGCGCCGGCCCGGGTGACGCCGGGCCGGGCCCCGGCCGGCGGCGCGGTGCCCGGCGCGGGGGCGTCGCGCGTGTCGGCGGTGGTGCGGGAGCGGCGCAGGGCGACGGCGGTGCCGGCGGCCAGCAGCAGGAGCGCTCCGACGATCCAGACCACGGCCATGCCCGCCCCGCCGTTGGCGGCGGCCTCGTATGCCTCGGCCCGCTGCGCCTCGTCGGCCGGCGGGGGAGCGGTGGCGGTGACGGTGGAGCCGCCGGGCGCGGCGGTCGGCGCCGGTGCGTCAGGTGCGGGCCGGTCCGTGGGGGCGGCCGTCGCGGCGGGATCCGCCGGTTGTGCCGCCGGCGGGTCGGACGGGGCCGGCGCGGTGGCCTGCAGGGTGAAGGTGATCTTGCCGGTGACGGGGTGGCCGTCGGCCGACAGGATGCGGTAGCCCACCGTGTACGCGCCGTTCGCCGGCAGCGGCCTGACCTTGACCGTCACCTTCTCCGCCGCCACGACCGCCGGATCGTCCACCCGGGCCGACCCGTCGGGGCCGGTGACGCTGACCTGCGCGTAGCCCTGGCGGGCCGGCTGGTCGAACACCAGCGTGATGCGGTCGGGCGCGGACGACAGCGTCGCCCCGTCCTTCGGGTCACTGCCGACCAGCACGTTGTGCGCCAGGGCCGGGGCCGGGAGCCCCGCCGCCGCGCATGCCAGCACCAGGACCGTGAGTAGCCGCCTCACCGATCACTACCTTCCGTCAACAGAGCACAAACCTGTATATGGTCGCATCCGTGCGGAACCTGTTCGGTGGCGCGGCCCCCTCCTACGTCCGCCACCGGCCGGATCACGCCGCCCCTCCTACGTCCGCCACCGGCCGGATCACGCTGCCCCTGACCAGCCGGGAGCGGGCCTGTCACAGGTCGGCGGGCGTCACCCCCACCTCCACGGCCGCTGCCGTGCGGACGAGCTGGGAGGCGCGGCGCCGCGACAGCGCCTGCGGGTGCACGTGGATCTGGATCGCCAGCCCGTCGATCAGCGCGAAGATCCGCCAGCTCGACGCCTCGGGGTCGGCGCAGGCGAAGTCGCCGGTGCGCACCCCGTCCTCGATGATCGCCCGCATCAGCAGCCTGCCCTGCTGGTCGAGGCGGCGGGAGATCTGCTCCAGCTCGCGGCTGCGGATCGACTCGGCCCAGGCGTCGATCCACAGCCGCCAGCCGTCCGGCGCCGCGCCCGGCGAGCAGCGTCGCAGCAGCGTGCGCAGGCGGTCGAGCGGCGGTCGTTCGAGCCGTTCGATGGACTCCAGCGCGGTGCGGTGGATCTGGGCCGCGTAGGCGAACGCCTGGGCGAACAGCTGTTCCTTCGTCTCGAAGTGGTAGAACAGCAGCGCCTGGCTGACGCCGGCGGCGCGGGCGATGTCCAGGGTCCTGGTGTGCCCGAACCCCCGCTCCGCGATCACCTCACATGCCGTCTTGAGCAAGTCCTCACGCCGTAATCGACTGAAACCAGATGTCACAGCGGGCCACTCTAACCAGTGGCCGGAGCAGGAGTAAGGACCAACCGGGCGGGGCTATGGGAGCGTTACCACCGGGTTTGGGTCAGTCGTCCCTGACCGGAAGCCGCAGCACGAACCTCGCGCCGCTGTCGCTGTCCTCCAGCGTCAGCGTTCCGTGGTGGGCCCGGGCGATGTCCCTGGCGATGGACAGGCCCAGCCCGGTGCCTCCGGCGTCGCGGTTGCGGGAGGCGTCGAGGCGGGTGAAGCGCTGGAAGACCACCTCGCGCTGCTCGGGCGCGATGCCGCCGCCGTCGTCGAGGACCTCCAGGATGGCGTGGCCGTCGATGCGCCGGACCGTGACGATGATCGTGGACTCGGCGTGCCGTTCGGCGTTGTCGAGCAGGTTCGTCAGCAGCCGGGCGAGCTGCAGCCGGTCGCCGGTGACGCGGACGCCCGGCTGCAGCGTCGGGATGAGCTTCTTGGAGCGCTGCCTCGTCTCGGCGGAGACGAGGTCGGCCAGGTCGAGGGGCTCGCGGGCCATCGGCGCGCCCGCGTCGAGCTTGGCCAGGGTCAGCAGGTCGGTCACGATGGCCTGCAGCCGGTCCAGGCTGGCCAGCAGTGCCTTGCCGATCTCCGCCCAGTCGGCGTCGTCGGGATGCAGCATGGCCTCCTCGACCTGGGCGCGCATCGCGGTGATGGGGCTGCGCAGGTCGTGCGAGGCGTCGGAGGCGAACCTGCGCTGCTGCTCCACCGCCGCCTCCAGCCGGTCGAGCGTCTGGTTGGCGGTCTCGGCGAGCGACCGGATCTCGTCGGTCTTCTCCGACACCGGCAGCCGCATGCCGAGGTCGCTGCTGGTGATCTCGGCGAGCTTGTCGCGGATCTCCTCCACGGGGGCGAGGGTTCCGGCCACGACCCGGGAGGTGCCGAACCAGGCCAGGGCCACGAGCAGCGCCGACACGCCGGCCAGCGCGACGAGCACGCCCGGGTGGACGTACCAGGGCACCAGGCGGTCGGCGGCGTACACGAGCCAGTCGCCGTCCTGCTCGTACACCCGGAAGACCCCGAGGAACTCGCACCTGCCCGGGAAGTACGGCAGGTCGCAGACTTCGGCGGTGCGGTGGGCGCTGAACTCGCCGGGCAGCATCGTGCTCATGCGCGGCAGGCCGGCGAGGTTGGGGGTGGAGGCCACCACCTGGCCGGAGGCGTTCACGACCTGCACGCCGTCCAACTCGCTGTCGATCACGGTGGGCAGCTCGCCGCGTTTGACCAGGTGGACGAGCTCCAGCCCGGTGTTAATGACCTGGGTCTGCATGTAGTCGCCGGCGCTGCTGTGCAGGGCGTACAGCACGAAGGCGTTGACGACGAGGCTGAGCAGCGCCGCGCCGGTCGCGGCGAGCAGCGTCAGCCTCGTACGGATGGACCTGCTGAACCGTGCGATCACGCCTTTCCCCCCGGTAATCAGATGATCACACTAGGTCGCCTCAGCTCTAATCAACGGAGATTCGTCGACAAATCCGGATAAAACGTGCAGGGCATTCGGTGCTAGGCGTCGCCGGTGGGGCTGGTTATTGTAAGTGAACACTGATGCCCGAGGAGGCGACGTGAACCTCGACGCGTACCGGCGCCAAGCCCGCGCCTGGCTGCAGGCGAACGCACCCTCCGCGGACCCGTCCGGCGACGACGGCGTGGCCCGGGCCAAGGACTTCATGGCGAAGCTCTACGACGCCGGATACTCCGGCATCACCTGGCCCGAGCGCTGGGGCGGGCAGGGGCTCACCCAGGCGGAGGAGCGCGCGTTCGCCGCCGAGGCGCGGCACTTCGCCCTGCCGACCTACGTCTTCTCCATCGGGCTCGGCATGACCGGGCCCACCCTGGTCGACCGGGGCACCGACGAGCAGCGCGAGCGGTTCCTCCGGCCGCTGCTGCGCGGCGAGGAGATCTGGTGCCAGCTCTTCTCCGAGCCGGGCGCGGGCAGCGACGTGGCCGCCCTGCAGACCAGGGCCGTACGCGACGGGCAGGGCTGGCTGGTCAACGGCCAGAAGGTGTGGACGTCGGTCGCCCAGCACGCCGACTGGGGCTTGCTGCTGGCCCGCACCGACGTCGAGGCGCCCAAGCACAAGGGGCTCACCATGTTCGTCGTCGACATGCGCCACCCCGGGGTGACCGTCAGGCCGCTGCGTGACATGACCGGCCGCGCCCACTTCAACGAGGTGTTCTTCGACGACGTCCCCATACCCGACGAGCGCCGGGTCGGCGCGGCGAACGACGGGTGGAGCGTCGCCGTCACGACCCTGCTGCACGAGCGGCTGTCGATCTCCGCCGGCGTCGGCACGAGCGGCGGCGAGGACGACCCGACCGGGTTCGAGGCGCTGCGCCGCACGGCCGACACCACCGACCCGCTGGTCCGCGACGAGCTGGTCGAGCTGCACATTCGCACGCGCGCCCTGGCGCTGTTCAACCAGCGCCTGGCACAGGAGACCGAGGCAGGCGTCTTCCCGGGCG
Organism: Nonomuraea sp. NPDC047897; assembly: GCF_043204415.1. NCBI lineage: Bacteria > Bacillati > Actinomycetota > Actinomycetes > Streptosporangiales > Streptosporangiaceae > Nonomuraea > Nonomuraea sp. NPDC047897. The sequence goes on from NZ_JBIDCC010000018.1 coordinate 25,204, forward strand.
CCCGTGGCAGCGTCGCCAAGCTGCTGCTGGCGGAGCTGACCATGTTCCGGGCGGACCTCGCGACCCGGCTGGCCGGGCCGGCCGGCGTGGTCGGCGGCGACCCGCTCTGCCACGCGATCAGCCTGGCGCCGGCCATGTCGCTGGGCGGCGGCACCAACGAGATCATGCGCAACATCATCGGGGAACGCGTCCTGGGGCTGCCGCCCGGCCCGCGCGTGGACAAGACCGTGCCGTTCAAGGACCTGAAGGTGGGGACGCAGGAGTGACGCCCACCCGCGGCGGGACCGCGCCCCGCAGGAGCGCACCCGGCGGGCCCGCGCCCCACAGGACCGCACCCGGCGGGACCGTACCCGACAGGAGGCAGACCCGATGGTGAAGCTCGTGCTCGACGAGGAGCAGCGCCGGCTCCGCCAGACCGTCCGGTCCTTCCTGGCGGCGGCCTCGCCGCCCGCCAGGGCCCGAGACGGCTACGACCCGGCCGTCTACGCCCGCCTCAACGGCGAGCTCGGCCTGTCCGGCATCATCGTGCCCGAGGAGTACGGCGGCGCCGGCGCGGGTTTCGCCGAGCTGGCCGTCGCGCTGGAGGAGACGGGCGCGGCCCTGCTGCCCGGCCCGTTCCTGGCCACCGTGTTCGCCACGGTGGCGCTCACCCGGGTGCCCGACAAGGACCTGCTGGCCGGCATCGCCGAGGGTCGCACCACCGCCACCCTCGCCCAGCCGCCCGGCGGCGCCGGCCACCTCGCCGACGTGACCGCCGCTCCCGCGCCGGGCGGCGGCGTGGCCGTGCACGGAGAGCTGGCGCAGGTGCTGAGCGGCATGGAGGCCGACGTGCTCGTCGTGCCGGCGCTCACCGGCGACGGCGTGACGCTGGTGGCCGTGGAACTGGCGGCCGGCGGGGTCACCCGGACCCCGCTGGAGACGCTCGACGTCACACGCGGCCAGGCGCGCGTCGAGCTCGACGGGGCGCCCGGCCGGGTGCTCGGCACGCCGCCCGCCGGCGACGCCATCGGCGACCGGCTGGCCGTCGCCCTGGCGGCCGAGCAACTGGGAGTGCTGCGCGGGTCGCTGGACGCCATCGTCGCCTACGCCAAGATCCGCGTGGCGTTCGGCCGGCTCATCGGCTCCTACCAGGGCGTCAAGCACAAGCTGGCCGACATGCACGGCAAGCTCGAACAGGCCGAGTCGATCGTCCGCCACGCCGCCTGGGCCGCCGACGAGGCGCCCGGCGAGCTGCCGGCCGCCGCCGCGCTCGCCCAGGCGTACGTGGGACGGGCCTGCTTCGAGGTGGCCCGCGACCACCTGCTGCTGCACGGCGGCGTCGGCTTCACCTGGGAGCACGACGCGCACCTGTACTACAAGCGGGCCAAGACCGACGAGGTGCTGCTCGGCCCGCCCCGCGTGCACCGCGCCCGCCTCGCCGCACTGCTGGACCTGTGATGGGCGCCGACCTGCCGCCGGGTTTCTACGCCATCGCCGCCGCCGACCCCGGCCGCCCGGCCCTGATCGACGACGACGGCACGCGCCGCACCTACGGCGAACTGCTCGCCCTGGTGAACCAGCTCTCCCACGGGCTGCGGGCGCGCGGGCTCGGCCCCGGCGACGTGGTGGCGGGCGTCCTGCCCAACGGCGTCGAGGCCGTCGCCCTGCTGATGGCCACCGGGCAGATCGGGCTGTACTACGTGCCGGTCAACTGGCACCTCACCGAACCGGAGATCGCCTACATCCTGGACGACTGCGACGCCCGGCTCGTCGTCGCCGGCCCCGAGTACGCCGCCAAGGTCCCCGGCGCCGAACCGGGCATCCGCGGACTGGCCGAAGGGCAGCCCGAGACGCCGCCCGGCGGGCGCACCGCCGGGGCCGTCATGTGGTACACCTCCGGCACCACCGGCTTCCCCAAGGGCGTGCGGCGCCCGCTGCCCGGCGCCGAGCCGGAGGCGGTCGTCCCGCTCTACACCTGGTTCCTCGGCGAGGTGGTCGACCTGACCCCGGGCGACGACGTCCACCTGGTGACCTCGCCGATGTACCACTCGGCGCCGTGCGCCCACACGCAGTTCGCGCTGCACCTCGGGCACACCGTGGTGATCACCCGCAGGTTCGACCCGGAGCACGTCCTGGACCTGGTGCAGCGCCACCGGGTGACGAACGCGATGATGGTGCCGACCATGCTGCACCGCATGCTCCGCCTCCCTCGGCAGGTGCGGGACCGCTACGACGTGTCGAGCCTGCGCCAGGTGATCCACACGGCCGCCGCCTGCCCGGTCGAGGTCAAGCGGCAGATCATGGACTGGTGGGGGCCGGTCCTGTACGAGTACTACGGCTCCACCGAGTCCACCATCGCCTTCGCGGTCAAGCCGCACGACTGGCTGGCCAGGCCCGGCACCGTCGGCCGGCCCGCGCCGACGTTCGAGGCGCGGATCCTCGACGAGGACGGCCGCGACCTGCCGCCGGGCGAGCCGGGCCTGATCCACGTCAAGTCCGGCCTGGGCCGCTTCGAGTACCACAAGGACCCGGCCAAGACGGCGGCCAGCATGCGCGGCGAGTGGTACGCCCCCGGCGACATCGGCTACCTCGACGAGGACGGCTTCCTGTTCCTGTGCGACCGGCGCACCGACCTCATCGTCTCCGGCGGGGTCAACATCTACCCCGCCGAGATCGAGGCGGTGCTGCTCGACCACCCCGCGGTCGCCGACGTGGCCGTCATCGGGGCGCCGGACGCCGAATGGGGCCACACGGTGGTCGCCGTCGTGCAGCCCGCCGACGGCGCCGCGCCGGGCGAGGAGCTGACCGCCGAACTGCTCGCCCACTGCGCGCCGCGGCTGGCCAGGTTCAAGCATCCGAGGACGGTGGCCTACCGTGACAGCCTGCCGCGCACCCCGACGGGCAAGCTGTCGCGCTCCCGCGTCCGGGAGGCGTACCTGTCGGGCCTAGCGGGCGGCTGAGAACACCAGGTCCTCGGTGTAGCGGCCGTCGCCGAGGTAGAACGAGGCCGTCAGCGTGCGGGCGGCCGGGTCGAACACCGTGCTCCACAGCGTGCGGAACGGCGACTCCGGCGACTCGCCCTGGCGGACGGCGCGCAGCCCGTCGCGCAGGTCGCCCTCCGACAGGGTCACGCCCTTGCTGCGTTCGTGCAGCGTCCGGATCCGGTCGAACGTCCCGAACGTGTGCGGGTTGTCGGCGGGCAGACTCATCGGGTCCGGGTGCAGGTGCAGCTGATGGTTGGTGACACACAGCGGCGCGTCGCCGTACTCGACGATGTGCTCGCCGCCGTCCCTGCCGCGTTCCCACACGAACGCCCCGCCGCGGGCGTCGGCGACCAGGTAGTGCAGTGGAACCCCGTGGTCGTACTGCTTGGCCCGCAGCAGCGCCTGCTTGGCCTGCTCGACGTTCTCGCAGGTGTCCAGGACGTACCGGGGGAGCTGGACGGCGCTGACGCCCACCTGGGGGGCGGCGTCCGCGGACGGGGTGGCCTGCTCGAAGTCGGCGACGAGCAGCATGACGGCGAGCCCCGCCTCGTTGATGCCGTCCATGCAGCCGTCGAGGTCCGACATGGTGATGACGGTGGCGGCCAGGCCGTCGTCCGGCCGCGTGCTGATGACGTACGGGCGGGAGGCCATCGGCAGCTCGCCTTCCTGGGGCTCCCCGCCGAGGATCTCGCTCGTGGAGAGCGTGAAGAAGTCGTAGTTGCGCGCGGCCCGGCCGTGTCCGTCCGCCGACGCGGACGGCGGGCACCACAGCGCCGAGCAGCCTGAGCCGCGCGGGACGAAGGCCAGCCCGTCGAGGGCCACGTCGTCCTGGTCGGGGTCGAGGCCGAGCGCCTGGGCCGCGCCGTCCAGGCGGGCGTGGTGCTGGGGCCAGCCGTGTTCGAACCACGCCCGCCGGGCCCGGTTCACGGTCGGGTTCGTGGGGACGGGCGCCCAGCCGAGCCGCCGGGCCTCCTCGGTGAGGGCGCGGCCGATCTCGACCTGTGTGCCGGTGAGCGTGAGGTGGTGCACGATCTGGAAGTCGTCGCGGGTGCCCGCGATCTGCGTCAGCTCCATGCCGTCACGGTCGCGTCCCGCGCTGACCGCGGGCTTACCGGCCGCTGACGCCGTCCCCCCGGTCGCCGTCACCCGTGCCGCCGCCCGCCCGGCGGTAGCGTTCGGACAGCTTCAGGACGATGTCCGCCAGCTCGGGCGGGTCGAGCACCTCGAAGTCCACGTCGAGGAACCCCACCCACACGGCGATGCCCATCAGGTCGTCCCCGCCGACCCGCAGCAGGCAGGTGCGCTCGTCCACCGGCTCGACCGCCAGCTCCGACGGCAGCGAGCTCACCTGGTCGGCGGGGGCGTGCAGCAGCACCGTCGCGTGGTGCCGCCACATCGCCGTGTTGACGCCCCGCTCCACCCACGCGGTGATGTCGCCGTCGCCGGGCAGCTCACGTGGCGTGAATCGCGGCCCCGCCGGGACGCGCGGCGCGAGCCGGTCCACCCGGAACGTCCGCCAGTCGCGCCGCCCGACGTCGTAGCCGACGAGATACCAGCGTCCGCGCCGGTGCACCAGCCGGTACGGCTCGACGTCGCGGGCCGTCGCGGCTCCGTCGTGGCCGGTGTAGTCGAAGCGGAGCCGCTCCTTGTCGCGGGCGGCGCCCGCGATGGTGGTCAGCACGTCGGGCGCGACGGACGGCGCCCGGCCCGGGATCTGCACGGTGTAGGAGTTCAGCGCGCTCACCCGGCGCCGCAGCCGTGACGGCAGCACCTGTTCCAGCTTGGCCAGGGCGCGCACCGAGGTCTCCTCGATGCCCTCGACGCCGCCGCCCGCGGCCCGGCCCAACCCGACCGCCACCGCCACGGCCTCCTCGTCGTCGAGCAGCAGCGGCGGCAGCGCGGCGCCCGCGCCGAGCCGGTAGCCGCCGGCCACCCCCGGCGTGGCGTGCACCGGATAGCCGAGGCTGCGTAGCCGCTCGACGTCGTTGCGGATGGTCCGGGTCGAGACCCCGAGCCGGTGGGACAGCTCCGGGCCCGACCACTCCCGGTGTGCCTGCAGCAGCGACAGGAGCTTGAGCAGACGGGCCGAGGTTTCCAGCATGCCGCCAGTCTGCCCGCTATCGCGGAAGAACCGCTTCCGCGTTCACGACGAGCTTGCCGAGGTGGTGGCCGGCCTCGCTGCGCCGGTGCGCGTCGGCGGCCCGCTCCAGCGGGAACACCTCGGCGACCGGCAGCCGTACGGCCCCGGCGCGCACCAGCGGCAGCACCTCGGCGAACACCTCCGCCGGCGGCACGCCCGGCGACCCCGAGGAGAACACCGCCCCGTGCCGCGCCGCGCCCGCCGGGTCGGCGATCGTCACCACCCGGGCCGGATCGCCGGTGAGCCGGACCGACAGCTCCACCACGTCCCGGCCGGAGGCGTCGAGCACCAGGTCCACCGGGCCGGGCAGCCGCTCCTCCAGCCCGTCGCCGTACGTCACCGGGTGCACCCCGATGCCGCGCAGGAACGCGTGGTGCCGCTCGCTCGCCGTGCCGACGACGCGGGCGCCACGGGCGCGGGCGAGCTGCGCGGCGACCAGCCCGACGCCGCCCGCCACGCCACGGATCAGCAGCGTCCTTCCCGGCCCCGCGCCGAGCTCGCCGAGCACCCGGGAGGCCGTCTCGGCGGCCACGGGCAGCGCGGCCGCCTCCTCGTAACCGAGCCAGTCCGGCTTGGCCACCAGCTCGCCCGCGTCGGCCACGGCGTGGGTGGCCAGCGCCCCCGACGGGACCCGGCCGAACACCGGCTGCCCCACCTCCCACCGCGTCACGCCGGGGCCGACCGCGTCGATCGTGCCCGCCAGCTCGATGCCGGTGCCGGCCGGCCCGTCCAGGGGCGTCCCGAGCAGGCCGGCACGGATCTTCCAGTCGATCGGGTTGACCCCGGCCGCCCGGACCGCGACCCGCACCTGGCCGGGACCCGGCTCGGGCAGCGGCACCTCCTCCGGCACCAGCACCTCCGGGCCGCCGTGGCGGTGATGGCGCACCGCCTCGGCGGTGACCAGCAGCACCGCCTTGCCGACCAGCTCGCGGGCGGCGAGCGCGGCGTGCGCCCGCGCCGCCTCCCGCAGCGGCACCGCCATGCCGACGACCGTGGACAGCCGGCCCGCCGCCGCCTCGGTCAGGGCGCGCCCGGCGAGCCGCCGGAACTCGGCGGGCGCGAACTGCACCTGCTCCATGCCGACCAGCCGCACCCCCCGCCGCTCGGCCGCCGCCGGGTCCACGGGGGCCGGGGAGCCGCTCGGCACGCCGTAGGCGAAGAACGCGCCGCCCCGCGCGACGCGCTCGAACGCCGCCGCGCCCACCTCGCCGCCCACGCCGTCGAACACGACGTCGAACTCGCCCGCCACCTCGTCGTAGCCGACCGTCACCGACGCGCCCAGCCGCCGGGCCACCGCGCTCTTGGCCGCTCCCCGCACGGCCGCCGTCACGTGGCCGCCCGACGCTGCGGCGAGCCGTACCAGCGGCAGGCCGAGCGCACCGCCCGCGCCCGTCACCAGCACGCGCGCGCCGGGCTTCAGCTCGGCGGCGTCGGTCAGGCTCAGCGCCGCCGGCCCCACCTGGATCAGCGCCGCCGCCTCCCGCAGCCGCAGCCCGTCGGGCACCGCCACCAGCGTGTCCACGCCGGCCACCGCCCGCTCGGCGTACCCGCCGCCGCCGGGCAGCAGCGCGGCGACCCGCCGGCCGACCCAGGACGGGTCGACGCCCGGCCCGGCCGACAGCACCCGGCCCGCCACACCGGTGCCCGGCACGTACGGCGGCTCGTTCGGGAACCACTCCCGGCCCCACCCCGAGCGCAACTGCGCGTCCAGCGACATGACGTCGGCGACTGCCACGCCGATCACCACCTGCCCCGACCCCGCCACGGGATCGGGCGCGTCACGGACCTCCAGTACCTCGGGGCCGCCGAACCTGGTCACCTCGATCGTTCTCATGGCCCCGAGTCTGCAACCTCAACTATGGTCGAGGTCAACCGAAGAGCTTCTGGGCCTGCTGGACGACCGTCAGCACGGTCAGCGTGCCGAAGAAGAGCACCGACCAGACGAGCGCGGCCAGCCGGTACGACCTGACCCTGATGGCGGCGGGCAACGCCCGGCGGTTGAGGATGATCAGCAGGATCGAGTAGACGAACATCATCACCGCCGCGAAGCTCGCCGAGAGCACCAGCAGGATGAGCGGCTGGTCGAAGCCGAGCAGCAGGATCGTGATGCCGACCAGCGTCATGGCCCACACCACGAGGAAGTAGACCCGGTTCACCGTGATCGGCTTGTCGCGCAGGTAGACCGTCTTGATCGTGTCGGAGGCGAGGCGGGAGCTGTAGTCGACGATGCCCATGGCGGAGGCGAACAGCGCCAGCGCCCCGATCACCCAGAACAGGATCCCGAACCACGGAGCCACCGTGCTCTGCAGCGTCTCGCCCTCCACCCTGAGGAACTCGATGCTGTTGGCCAGCCCCGGCCTGCCGAACACGGTCGAGTAGGCCAGCATCGACATGAGCGCGATCGTCACGAACGACACCAGCGCGAACGTCGCCCCCTGCTCGACGTTGGCGAAGCGCCACCACTCCCGCCAGCGGGCCAGGTTCGCCTTGGTCGGCGCGAACTGGAAGCCCGTCGAGGACGCCGCCTCCTCGTGCCCGGTGACGGGGCTGACCAGGCGCGGCACGTACTGGCCCATGCCGAAGCCCTTGTCGCGGATCCAGTTGCTCTGGCACAGGTTCTGCCCGCCGCCCGCCCCGGCGTACGCGATGGCGCCCATGAGCACCGCGAACTCCAGCGGCGGCACCGGGAACCGCGCCCCGACGGTCAGGCCGCGGCCGAGCTGCACCCAGCTCTCGGCGGTGATGGCGAACACGACCGCCACCACGATGAGGATGAGCACGAGGGCGATCTTCACGAAGATCACCCGTTCCAGCGCCACGTAGATGACCGGCGCCATCGTCAGTGCCAGCGCGATGACCAGCAGCATGCCGATCGCGATCCACCGCACGCTGTCCTCGGCCGCGCCGGTGAGGTAGCCGACCATGGTGGCCGACGTGGTGACCCAGCCCGGCCACAGGTTGGAGGCGAGCGCCATCAGGACGAACACCAGCCCCCAGTGCCGCCACATCCGGCTGAACCCGGTCAGCGCCGTCTCGCCGGTGGCCAGCGTGTAGCGCTCGATCTCCATGTTGAGGAACCACTGCGTGATGATGCCGACCAGCGCGCCCCAGATGAAGATCAGCCCGACCTGGGAGGCGATGTACGGCCACAGGATGAACTCGCCCGACGCCAGCCCCACTCCCGCGCCCACCAGGCCGGGGCCGATGATGCGCCAGGCGTGGCGCGGCGGCTCGGGCAGGTCGCGAACGGTGACGGGCGGCAGGACCTTCGCAGGAACGGTGGGAGTGAATTCCGACATCGCGGATCTCCTCTGTTCGACGTGCGTAAACGTCACATTACAGAGATCATGAACCGGAGTGGAATACCTGGTCGACAACGATGTAAGCACCGTCGTCGGTGAAGCCCGCGACCCGCCCGCCGCGCGCCATCAGGCCGCCGAGCACCTCGCGCACGGCCAGCCGCCACGCCTTGCCGGCACCCGGGTCGTCCCGGCGCAGCGTCTCGATGTCGCGCGGCGTGGCCACCAGCACCGCAGGCCCGTCCGCAGGCCCGTCCGCAGGCCCGTCCGCAGGGCCGATCACCGGCCGCTCGTCGCGCGCCGCCACGCCGACGGCGTACGGCGGGCCCGGGGGCGCGGCGGGCGGCCCGGCCAGCTCCCACACGGTCATCAGCCGGTCGGGCTCGTCGCCCCGGTTGATCGCGTCGTCCAACGCGCCGTAGAAGCTCTCCAGGTACGCGGCCGGCCGGGCGCCGAGCTTGACCAGGTTGAAACGGGCGTTGCGGCGCACCAACGGGTCGAACGTCCAGCTGATCCGGTCGAGGCCGCGCTCCAGGCACCAGGCGCGCTGGTGCAGCTTGATCGCGTAGCCGATGCCGCGCCCGACCCTCGCGCCCGTCACGTGGGAGTGCAGGGTCCGCTCGGCCGCCCGGAAGCCGACGGACGCCCCGACCAGCTCGCCGTGCTGGAAGGCGCCGGCCAGATAGCCGCCCGCGTGCGCGAAGGTGATCATCAGCTCGACGGGCACCGGCGGGTCGCCGGGACTGAAGTGCCAGATGTCGTCGAAGAGCTGGTAGGCCCGCTGGAACTCGCCGATCCCGGACAGCTCGCGGACCGTCACCCCGGCCCGGTCCGCCGCCTCGCGCGCGGCCCACCACTCAGCCGTCACCTCAGCCGTCATCGCGGCCTCCCTTCACCGTGCCTCCACCCGGGCCTTCCCCACCCGAGCCTTCCCTGAGCGGGTGCGGATGCGTCGCGAGCACGCGGCCCGCGCACCGGCCGTCGGCGCGCGCCGTCAGGCGCCCGCCGCTCACCCGTACCGCCGTCTCGGTGTCGTCGTCCGGCGACGGCAGCCCGGCCGCCGCGGCGACGGCGCCGCGGTCGTCGCACACCAGCCGCACCGGCGGCCAGGCGGCGGGCGGCACCGCCCGCCGCAGGTGGTCGCCGAGCCGGGCCAGCGCCAGCCGGGCGAGCGGCCCCAGCTCGGCCGGGTCGCCGGTCACCACGACGGCCGCGACCCGGTCATCCGGGGGAACGGCGCGCAGGACGTCCTCCAGGGCGGACAGCCGGCGCAGCCCCAGGAACACGACCAGGCCGTCGCCGCCGAGCCCGGCCGGCGTGCCGCGCAGCGCGTCGGCGACGGGCGGCGGGGCCCACGGGAGGTCCACGGGGTGGGGCCGCACCCGCGCCGGCGGGGTCAGCGGGCCCGGCCCGAGGTCGAGGTCGGCCAGCCGCTCACAGGCGTTCACCACGTCGGCCGGCCGGACCAGCTCCGGCGAGACCGCCGCCAGCTCGGACGCCCCCTGCAGCACGGTCAGCGCCGCGCCGGCCACCCGCACCAGCCGCCGCCCCCGCTCCCCGCCGAGCCGCTGCCCGTCGAGCCGCTGCCCGTCGAGCCGCTCCAGGGCGAGCCCGAACAGCGTCGCGTGCAACGTCATGAGCTGCGCGTACGCCTGCCGGCTGGACTCCTCGGCCTGGACCAGCGGCAGCAGGTCGCGCTCCAGCCGGCCGAACACGGCACGGTCGTCGCGCGCCCCGGACCGCACGTCCGGCCCGCCGTCCGCGACGACCTGGTCCAGCCACGACCGGGCGACGGCGCCCAGCGCCCCGCGCACCGTGCCGGCACCGGGCTCCGGAGCGGCACCGGGCTCCGGAGCGGCACCGGGCTCCGGGGCGGCGGTGGGCCCTGGAGCGGCACCGGGCTCCGGAGCGGTGGCGGGCAAGGGGCGGTCGGCGAGGGCGGCGAAGAACAGGGCGCGCTTGCCCGGGAAGTTGGAGTAGACGGCCCCCCGCGTCAGCTCGGCCCGCTCGGCGATGTCGTCGATCCTGACGTCGCGGAACCCGCGTCCCGCGAACTCCTCGCGCGCGGCGGCCAGGATCCTCGCCCGGTTGCGCTCCTGGGACTCGGCCCGCGTGATCCTCGCCACCGCACCACGATAGCGCCGGAGGTCAGGCCAGCCGCTCGCCGAGGAACCGGTGCACGTTCCCGCCGATGATCTTGGCGACGTCCTTCTCCGGAAGGCCGCGCCCCAGCAGGCCCTCGGTCACCATGGGCAGCCCGGCCGGACCCTCCAGGCCGGGGACGGCCGTCCTAGGATCGAGCCCCCGGGCGTTGAGGCCCTCGCAGCACGGCGGCGTCAGGTCGTCCATGACCTCGCGGATGAAGTCGGGGCCGAGACCCACGTGGTCGATGCCGGCGACGTCCGCCACATGCTCGATGTGGTCGAGCAGGTGGTCGAGCCGGGCCTGCTCGGGCCGGTCGGTGAGGAACGGGGCGAAGAAGTTCACGCACACCACGCCGCCCGTCGCGGCGACGCCGCGCAGTTGCTCGTCGGTGAGGTTGCGGTGGTGGTCGCGCAGCGCGCGGGCGGCGGAGTGGGTGGCCATGACCGGCTGAGTGGCCAGCTCCAGCACGTGCGCCACGCCGGAGGCGCCCAGGTGGGAGACGTCGAAGACGATGCCCAGCCGTTCCATCTCGCCCAGCGCGGCGACGCCGGCCGAGGTCAGGCCGCTGCCGGTGGCGTCCTCGCCGCTGCCGTCGGCGAGCGGTGTGCGGCCCCAGTGCGCGATCGAGGCGATCCGCACGCCCAGCCGGTGCAGGGTCGAGACGAGCTCCACGTCCGCGTCGAGGCCGGGCATGCTCTCCATCGCGATGACCAGCGCGATCAGGCCGTCGTCGAGCGCCCGGTCGATGTCGGCGCCGGTCAGGCAGATCCGTACCCGGTCGGCGTTGCCCTCGGCGATGACGTGCGCGCACTCGATCATGCGCAGGGTCTGCCGGAGCGCGCCCTCGGGCCGGTACTGGTCGTCGATGAACACCGGCAGCACCTGCAGCCCGACCCCGCCGTCGGCGAGCTGCGGCAGCCAGCGCTCCCGGAAGAACGAGGCCCACTGATCGGCCGGCCGGGCGGAGACCGCCATCAGCAGGTCGTTGTGGGTGTCGGCCACCACGGTCCGCCGGTGCAGGGGTGTCGTCATGGAAGGGACCTTACCGCCCGGCGGTACGCGGGCAGCGGCGGCCTGGCCGTGAGCCGGCGGTAGAGGGTGGCCCGGCCCGGCCAGTTGTTGGTGACGCGCCCCTCGGGCGTCCTGTACCAGCTCTGGCAGCCGTCGCCCCAGACCATCCGCGCCATCGCGCGGTCGAGCTGCCGGGTCCACGCCGTCATCGCCTCCGGCCGCACCTCCAGCGGTCCGTGCCGGGGCAGCTCGCGCAGGCAGGCCAGGATGTGCCGGACCTGGCACTCGATCATGAAGACGATCGAGTTGTGGCCCAGGTTGGTGTTCGGGCCGTACAGCAGGAACAGGTTCGGGAAGTGCGGCACCGAGATACCCAGGTAGGCGTGCGCGCCACCGGTCCACTGCGCGGCGAGCGGGCGGCCGGCGCGGCCGGTGACCTCGATCGGGGCGAGGAACTCCGTCGTCCGGAAGCCGGTGGCGCAGACGATCGTGTCCGCCTCGTGGACGCCGCCGGTCGTCTCCACGCCTCCGGGGACGACCCGGACGATCCGCTCGGTGACCACCTCCACGTTCGGGCGGGTGAGCGCGGGATAGAAGGCGCTGTCGATGACCACGCGCTTGCAACCCACCGGGTAGCCGGGTGTGAGCCTGGCCCGCAACTCCGGGTCGGGGACCTGGGCGCGCAGGTGCTCGCGGGCGCGCCGCTCCAGGACGGCCGCGCTCCAGCCTCCGGCGAGGGCGGGGTGGAGGGTGTGTTCCATGTAGTGGAAGAGCCACTCCCGGTACACCCGCTGCAGGCCCGGGACCAGGCGTAACGCCAGCCGGGCGGCCGGGCCGAAGGCGGCGTCGGGCTTGGGGACCACCCAGTTGGGGGTGCGCTGGAACACCGTCAGCCGTCGGGCGCGCTCGGCGACGCGGGGGATGAGCTGGGCGGCGGACGAACCGCTGCCGATCACGGCCACGTCCCGGCCGGTGACGTCGTGGTCGTGCCTCCAGCGCGCCGAGTGGAACATGGTGCCCGCGAAGTCTGACATGCCGGGAATCTCGGGCAGGTGGGGGCGATGGAGCTGGCCCACCGCCATGACGACCGCGTCGAAGGTCTCGCTGCCGCCGTCGGCCGTGGCGAGGTGCCAGCGGGAGCCGTCGAAGGAGGCGCTCACCACCTCGGCATTGAAGCGGATATTTCGCCTGACGTCGTATTTATCGGCGCAATGCTCAAGATAGGCCAGGATTTCTCCTTGCTCCGGGTAGCGGCGCGTCCAGCTCCCGTACCTCTCGAACGAGTACGAGTACAGGTGCGACGGGATGTCACAGCCCGCGCCCGGATAGGTGTTGTCGCGCCAGGTGCCCCCGAGCCCGCCCGCCCTCTCGAACACCGTGAACGAGCCGAACCCCGCCCGCCGCAGCCGGATGGCCATGCACAGCCCGCCGAACCCCGCCCCGACGATCGCGATCCTGGGTGCCATGCCGCCCTCCGGGTGGTACGTCAGGATGCCCGTACAGCTGCCCACACGGTACGCCGAACGACGTTCGGACGACACCCCCGCCGTTCCCGATAGTCTGCGCAGGTGGCTGCAGTGACGCTGGCGGATGTGATCAGGGAGCTCGAGGCGGCCTACCCGCCCGCCCGGGCCGAGTCGTGGGACGCGGTGGGCCTGGTCTGCGGTGACCCGGCCGCGCCCGTACGGCGGGTGCTGTTCGCGGTCGACCCGGTCGGCGCGGTGGTCGAGGAGGCGCTCACCTGGGGCGCCGACCTGGTGGTCACCCACCACCCCCTCTACCTGCGAGGCACCACCACCGTCGCCGCCGACACCCCCAAGGGCCGGCTCGTCCACACCCTCATCAAGCACGACATAGCCCTCTACACCGCCCACACCAACGCCGACGTGGCCAACCCGGGCGTCTCCGACGCGCTCGCCCGCGCCGTGGGGCTGGTCGGCGACCTGGTGCCGTTGCGGCCGTTCCCCGACGACCCGTGGCGCGGACTCGGCCGCATCGGCGACCTGCCCGAGCCGGTCACGCTGGAGGAGTTCTCGGCGCGGGCGGCCGCCGGCCTGCCGAAGACCGCGTGGGGCATCCGCGTCGCCGGAGACCCGGCACGCCGCGTCTCCAGGGTCGCGGTCAGCGGGGGAGCGGGCGACTCGCTGCTGGGCGCGGCCCGCGCCGCGGGGGTGGACGTGTTCCTCACGGCCGATCTGCGCCACCATCCGGCCAGCGAGTTCGTCGAGGCCGGCGGCCCGGCTCTCGTCGACGCCGCCCACTGGGCCACCGAGTGGCCCTGGCTCGACAGCGCGGCGTCGATCCTGCACGGCGCTGGCGTTACGGTTGAGACGCGCGTCTCCGCCACGGTCACCGATGCTTGGACACGAGGATACTGATCATGAAAGCAGCCCCTGAGGCCCAGAAGCGACTGCTCGACCTGGCAGAGCTCGACTCCGCTGCCGACCGGCTGGCCCACCGCCGCCGCACCCTGCCCGAGCTGGCCGAGATCGAGGAGCAGTCCAAGCGCTACGCCAAGCTCGCCACCGAGGTGATCGAGGCCGAGACCGAGGCGGGCGACCTGGCCCGCGAGCAGACCAAGGCCGAGAGTGACGTCGACACGGTCCGCGCCCGCGCCGACCGCGACCAGAAGCGGCTCGACTCCGGCGCCGTCACCTCGCCCAAGGACCTGTCCAACCTGCAGTCGGAGATCGTCTCCCTGCAGCGCCGCCAGGGCGACCTCGAAGAGGTCGTGCTGGAGATCATGGAACGCCGCGAGGCCGCCGACAGCAAGGCCGCCGACCTGCGCACGCAGCGCGACGAGCTGGCCGCCACCCGCGCCGCCGCCGAGGACCGTCGCGACGCCGCGCTCACCGAGATCGACAAGGAGGCGGCCGAGGTCCGCTCCCGCCGCGGCGGCGTCTCCGCCGACATCCCCGCCGACCTGCTGGCGCTGTACGAGAAGCTGCGCGAGCAGTACGGCGTCGGCGCGGCCATGCTGCGCGGCGGGCGCTGCCAGGGCTGCAAGGTCGCCCTGTCCATCGCCGAGATGAACCGCATCAAGGCCGCCCCGCACGACGAGGTGCTGCGCTGCGACGAGTGCCGGCGCATCCTCGTCCGCACCCCAGAGTCGGGACTGTGACCTCCTACGTCATCGAGGCCGACGGCGGCTCGCGCGGCAACCCCGGACCCGCCGGCTACGGCGCCGTGGTCCGCGACGCCACAGACGGCCAGGTCCTGGCGGAGGTCGCCGAGGCGATCGGCGTCACCACCAACAACGTCGCCGAGTACCGCGGGCTGATCGCCGGGCTGCGGGCCGTGCTCGACCTCGCGGGCGAGGGTGCGTCCGTCGCGGTGCGGATGGACTCCAAACTGGTCGTCGAGCAGATGGCCGGCCGCTGGAAGATCAAGAACGAGGGGCTGCGCCCCCTGGCGCTGGAGGCCGGCGCGCTGGCCCGGCGGCTGCGGGTCACCGAGTGGACCTGGATCCCCCGCCACCGCAACGGACACGCCGACCGCCTGGCCAACGAGGCCATGGACGCCGCCGCCCAGGGCCTCGCCTGGAAGGCGGGCGGCACCTCCGGCGCCGGCGGTACCGGCGCGTCCGGTGCAGGCGCTGCCGGCGCCCTCGCACCCGGCCGGGCTCCCTCCGGGGCGGATGCGCCCGGCGCGACCGAACAGACGGACCTGCTCGACGTCGCGGGCGCCGCCCCGTCCGCGACGCTCGCGGCCGACCTCTCCGGCCCGGCCGCCTCGGTCGCCGCCGCCCAGCAGCGCGCCGCCGGCCAGGGCAAGGGCACCGGCTGGGCGCCGCCCACCCGCGTCGCCACGTCCCTGCTCCTGCTCCGACACGGCGAGACCCCGCTGTCGGCCGAGCGCCGCTTCTCCGGGCTGGGCGA
This sequence comes from Nonomuraea sp. NPDC047897, assembly GCF_043204415.1. NCBI lineage: Bacteria > Bacillati > Actinomycetota > Actinomycetes > Streptosporangiales > Streptosporangiaceae > Nonomuraea > Nonomuraea sp. NPDC047897. The sequence goes on from NZ_JBIDCC010000018.1 coordinate 40,640, forward strand.
CGCCGAGCTGACCGCCAACGGGCTCGCCCAGGCGGCAGCGGCGGCCAGGAGGCTGTCGCGCGAGCCGTACCGGATCGACGCCGTCGTCTGCTCGCCGCTCAAACGCGCCCGGCAGACCGCGGAGGCGGTCGCCCGGAGCACCGGCCTCGACGTCGACGTGGACGAAGACCTCAGGGAGACCGACTTCGGCGCCTGGGAGAGGCACACGTTCACCGAGATCCAACGCCGCTGGCCGGACGAGCTGGCCGCCTGGCTCGCCGATCCCGAGGCCGCGCCGCCCGGCGGCGAGAGCTTCGCCGCCGTCGCCGACCGGGTGCGGCGGGCGGAGGAGCGCCTGGTCGAACGGTACGAGGGCCGGACGGTCCTGGTGGTGTCGCACGTGACGCCCATCAAGACCCTGCTGCGCCTCGCCCTGATGGCGCCGCCCGAGGCCCTCTACCGGATGCACCTCGACCTGGCCTGCCTGTCGCTGATCGAGCACTACGCCGACGGCCGCAGCGTGGTGAAGTCGTTCAACGACACCTCCCACCTGCGTTGACACGTCCCCGCCCGGCGCAGTGGCGGCCGTGCCAAGGTGCACCCGACACGGCCGCCGTCGCGCCACCGTCCCCCTCAGGCGATGGACATCCGCATTCCACCGCGGGGATCTTGCACGCTGCTAGGAGATCACTTGAGTCCTGGTAACCTTCCCAGTGGACGAGCCGGTCGGGCGACCGCGTCGGGCCGTACGGCCCGCCGAGGAAGGTCCGGGCTCCACAGGGCAGGGTGGTCGGTAACACCGACCCGGGGTGACCCGCGGGACAGTGCCACAGAAAACAGACCGCCTCCCGCTCGCGGGAGGTAAGGGTGAAACGGTGGTGTAAGAGACCACCAGCGCCCACGGTGACGTGGGCGGCTCGGTAAACCCCACCCGGAGCAAGGTCAAGAAGGGCCGCTCCTCGGAGCGGCCCGCGCGCGGCGCCTGAGGGCTGCCCGCCCGAGCCGCGCGGGTAGACCGCTTGAGGCCGCCGGCAACGACGGCCCTAGATGGATGGTCGCCCCTTCGCACGAAGGACAGAACCCGGCCTACAGACCGGCTCGTCCCTTCCACACCTCAGACCAGGGGGTTGAGGTTCATGCTTCCTTCTCGTTCCGGCTCTGTTCCGCCAGGTCCTTTTTCGATCTTAGCGTCGATAGCACCGCGCCCGAGGTCCTCGTAGTCCGGGAACAGGTGCTGTAGGTGTCGAACGTCTCGGCGATGGTCGCGTGGCCGAGGCGCCGCTGGATGCTCTTGGGGTTGAGGTTCGCCGCGATCAGGGTCGAAGCGTAGTAGTGGCGGAGATCGTGGAACCGAGTTCCCTTGGGGAGCCCGGCCTTCTCGACGGCCTCGCGCCAGCAGTCCCCGAACGAGGAGCGCCGGGGGATCTTGTGGATGCGGTTGGTGATCAGTACGCCTTCCGGGCCGCGGGGGTAGCACTGAATGTGCCTGGTGATCCCCTCCAGGACGCCGTCATCGACGGGAAGCGTCCGCCGCTACGCTTTCGTCTTGAGCTCTACGAGGGTGCTCCTCTGCGCCTGCTTCTCGATCCGGACGCGCCGCTTGAGGAACTCCACTCTGTCCTCGGTGACGCCGAGTGCCTCCCCCTCCCGCAGACCGAGGCCGTACCCGAACCAGACCGCCAGGCAGTACCTCGGCGTTATGGCGTCGGCGAGCGCCAGCACGGACCGGGTCGGCAGAGGCTCGACGACGCGAGCCTCGACCCGGGGGAGCGGAACCCGCAGGCAGGGATTGGCGGGGATGACGCCGTCGTCCACCACCGCCTGCATGAGTGCCCGCAGTACGGCGAACACGGTCCCGACCGTGGAAGCGGCGAGAGATCCCTTGAGCGTGGCGACGAAGGTCTTCATGCCCGTGCGGGTCAGGGAGCCGATCCGCCGGTGCCGCCTTCTACGGCCGCCTCAACACCATGATCAAAACCCGGGTGAACGTCGGCCTCATCAACGACCACTGGGACGACCTGCTGCGCGTGGCCGGCTCCCTGAGCACCGGTGCGGTCCGCCCAGCCGAGAGCTGTTTCGCTACCTGACCGGCGGCGGCACCCCCACCCCGATCGGCCGCCGCTGATGGAGCTGGGCAAGCTGGATCGCTCGGTCTACCTGGCCTGCTACCTCAACGACGAACTGCTGCGCCGCCGGGTGAACACCCAACTGAACCGGCAAGAAGCCCGTCATACCCTGGCTCACAAGATCTTCCACGGTCAGAAAGGCGAGCTGAGGCAGAGGTACAAGGAAGGCCAGGAAGATCAACTAAGGGCCTTGGGGCTGATGACCAATGTCTGCATTTTGTGGAACACGGTCTACACGGCCCGGGCGCTGGAGCAGATCCGGGCCGAGGACAAGAAGATCGCCACCGCCGACATCGCCCGGTTGTCCCCGCTCGGTTTTGAGTGGCTGAACTTCCTGGGCCGCTACAACTTCTCCCTGCCCGAGGCGGTGCGGGAGGGCAACTTCCGGCCGCTGCGCACCCCCGGCCAGCAATAGCCCGCTGGCGGTGTCCGCCGCTCGAGGGGGTGGCGACGGGCCACAGACGAGCGCCGGGGATCGTGGTGAGGCGTTTCGGGCGGCTGTCCGAAGCTGAGCGTAGGCACGGCGTATCGCGGCCGTCCTGGAGACCGTCGAGCACCTGCAGGCCGCCCTTGCCGAGCTCGTGCTCAAGATCATGCGGTTGTTCGCCGACATCGAACGCCCCGCTGATCGCACCCCCTCTTGCTGAACAAGGAGCCCCCGATGGGCAAAGAAGACGCGAGGAAGACCCCAGCGGCGCCACGAACCGGACATGGCTGCGATCCAGGAGATCATGACCGATCTCGAAACCGAGGTCGCCGCAGTCCTCAGCGGTGGAGATCCATGCTGGTGATGGAGGCGCTCGCGGACTGGAGCGTGCGGCAAACCCATCGGGGCGTTTGAACGGTGGGGTGCCGGTGGCTTGTGGGCCCGGGGACCCATCGACCTGCCGGGCCGATGGGTAGCCCATGCCGAGCAACTCGGCCACGTCGTGGCCGCCTACAACCTGCAGACTCCTGATCTGACGCATATCCACACGTCCAACGTGCTACCGAAAAGCTTGATCGGGAAGCCTAACGGAGTCCTACTAGTTGTCGATCAGGTAGCAGGAATGGGCGCCCTGCATCCAGTCATGGCCGAACTCCGTGCCGGTGACGCGGCCGATGAGTACGAAGGCGGAGGTGACGCACTCCGCGAGGGGTGGGCTGTAACCGTCGAGAGACAGCTGGGTGAAGTCCTCCCACTCGGCGGGCATGTCCTCCTCGTCCTCCTCCCCATGCGTCTCCGACCAATCCTCGTAGGCGAGCCAGCCAGGCAGCAGGTCGGGATGGGTTCGCCAACTCGTGTCCGCCCAGTCGAACCGCAGCCCTTCCGCGTAGACGTCGAGCGCGTGCGGGTCGCCGCCGCGACGAGCCCTGGGCCGAGTGATACTCATCTCGGTCAGGTAGGTGCCGTTGGCCGCGTACAGGAGGGTGCCGGGATCGTTCACATGCCAGCTCAGCCCGAGCGCCCGGCCGCCCGTTGACAGCTCGTCGAGAGCGTCGATGGCCTGAACGCCGTGGTACTGCACCACCTGGGTCCATCGGTCATTCAACCGGCCGATCCACACCACGCCCTCGTCTTCAGAGAAGTCGCGCTTGCCCAGCTCCGCCCAGCTCAGCTGAACTTCGCTCCCGAGATCCGCGCCCATGAGCCGCGCCGTGTCGTGCACTCCCCAGTTCTCCACCCATAGGCCCAGGAATTCCTGGCCCATGCCGTAGGACCGGGTGAGATGCCACAGCCGCTCCTCATCTCTCACTTTTCCTCCTCGCGAATCGGGACAGAGGCCGCCGGTACGGCTTTCGCCGCTCCGGCGGCCCGCGTTTCTACTTGAGATGCACCCAGAACTTGTCGTTGGCGAGCACCCGATATCTGGCGTAGAAGATACGGAGTTCGTGAGGTCCTGATTCGGTTCGCAGAACTCGTTCTCACGCAAAGATGGGTTCGAGGTACTTCTGAGAATCGTTTGTGACGGCATCCGGAGGCATGACGGTCCCTCAAGAGACTTTCCGAGCGACGCCGACGACATCGAGCGCCACCCCTGCCCACGCTGCACGGCCGAACTCGGCTCGCCGTGCCCCGCCCGCTCAGGCGCGGTCGCCGGCACCTACCACACCGGCCGCTTCACCAAAGTGCCTCGCCTGGCCAAGCTCCTGCGCGTGCCCACCCCGCCGACCGCGGCCCCGGCCAGCCGTGGCGCCCCGGCACCCCGGTCTCGCCCGCCCTCGCGCCGGACACCCCGACCGCCGACATCCGCATCGGCTACGCACGATGCAGTGCGCTCACTCAGGAACTGCAATCACAACTCGACGCGCTGGCCGCGCGCGGCATCGGCGGCGAGAAAATCTTCTCCGAGAAGATCAGCGCCCGGGTGCGCGTCCGGTTCGACGAGCGACAGCGCCAGGTCGATGCCGGTCGAAATGCCCGCGCTGGTGCTCACGGGGCCATCGTGGACGTACAACACCGCGTCCTGCACCCGGGCGGCGGGATACCGTTCGCGCATCGCGTCGATCAGTGACCAGTGCGTGGTGCAGCGCCGCCCGTCGAGCAGGCCGGCCTCGCCGAGGGCCGCGGCGCCGCTGCACACCGACGCGACGCGGGCTCCGGCGTCGAAGGCGGCGCGCAGCCAGCCCGTCACCGCGTCCGGTGTCAGCGGCCGGCCGGGACCGGGCGCGTACAGCCGGGGGCCCGGCACGGTTAGGGCGCAAGAGCGGGCCACGGTGAGGTCGGCACCAGCCCGGCACCGGACGGATCCGGCACTCTGCGCCGATCAGCCGTGTGGCAGGCGCCTCCGTGCCGACGTCCTCCCCGACGGTCGCGGCTCCGCCTGCGGGGGGACGCCCGATCCGCCCGCAGGGGGACGACCGCCCGACGGCGCGCGCCTAGCCTCTGGCAGGTGTTGAACGACCACGTCACCTTCCGCCGTGTCAGCGCCGGCATCCTCATCATCGTCGCCCCGCTGCTGCAGGCGGCGGCCGTCGTCGTCGACCCGGGCACCTGGGGCGACGACAGGGAGGCGGTCAGCTTCGGCGCCAACCCGGCTCTCGCCCAGACCCAGTCGGTGCTCTACCACTGGAGCTGGATGCTCATGGCCGTCGCCGCGCTCGGCCTGGTCCACCTCACGCGGCACCGGGCCACCCGGCTCGGGCACGTCGCCGGGACGATGACGGTGGTCGGCTACATGGCGTTGTCCGGGCTGCTGCTCAGCGACCCCGTCGAGTGGTGGCTGGGCAGGCGCTACCCGCCCGAGCAGGCGCAGCGCATCCTGGACGAGATGCTGGGCCTGCCCGGCGTGGTCTACGGCTTCCAGCTGCCGTGGATGTTCCTCGGCTTCCTCGGCCTGCCGCTGCTGCTGGTCGCCGTGTGGCGGGCGGGTTTCGTCGGCTGGTGGGTGCCGGCGACGGTCACACTCGGGTACGTGGGGTCGTTCGGCTTCGGGTACGGGCCGCTGACCACCCTGTTCTGGGCCGTGCCCGTCGCCGGGCTCGGCTGGACCGGGCTGAAGGTGCTGCGGCTGGACGACGCGGGCTGGGCCGCGTTCTACCGGCCGGCGGCGCGGGCCGAGACCGCCCCCGCCCCCGCCGCCGGAGCCTAGATGCGGACCGACACCGTGCCCGGCAGCGGCGGCACCATGTGCACCCGCGCCGAGCCGATGTCGAAGTACAGCCCCACCAGCTCCAACCGGCCCTCCCGCACCTGCTCGTCGACCTTCCGGTACGTGCGCAGGTTCTCCAGCTGCTGCTGGACGTTGACCCGGCAGAGCTGATCGAGCGCCCGAGAGTCCAGCGGCCCGTCGGCGGTCTCGATGAACCTTGCCAGGCTGTGGTGCCCGTGCCGCAGCCAGCGGCGCATCCCCGGCAGGCTGCCCGCCTTCACCCCGCCGCTGAGCAGCCCCGCCATCGCCCCGCACCCCGAATGCCCGCACACCGTGATGGTGTGCACCCCGAGCACCTGCGTGGCGTACTCGATCGCGGCCACCACCGAGTCGTCGTGCGGCTCGGCGCCCTTGCGGGGCACCAGGTTGCCGATGTTGCGCACCGTGAACAGGTCACCCGGGCCGCTCGCGGTGATGAGGCTCGGCACGACCCGCGAGTCGGCGCACGTGATGAACAGGTGCGTCGGCTGCTGTCTGTGGGCCAGCTCGGTCAGGATCGGCCGCACCAGCGGCGCCGTACGCCGGTGGAACTCCCGAGCGCCGGCCGTGAGCTGGCACTCGGCCGGCACGCGCGGGCCGGGCTCCGGCTCGTCCTGCGGCTGCCAGGAGGTGCGGCGGCGGCGGTGCGCCCACGGCAGCCACCACCGGTCGGGCGTGGGCGGCGGGCTCTTGACCGGGTTCATCCGTGCGCCGCTGGCGGCCAGCGCGTACCACTCGTCGTGCAGTTCGTCGATGTCCACCGTGCCGCCTTGCCGTTCGTGGCCCAGCCGCCAGGAGTGAATGGTCTCGAAGGCCGCGTTGTCCATGAAGTCGATGTTGAGGTCGAGGTCCACGGCCGCGCCCGTGGGGATGGTGCGCAGCTCGTGCGTGAGCCTGGGCACGCCCAGGAAGGTGAGCGAGCCGCAGATCGAGGCATGCCAGCGGCCGTCCGGCATCTCCCGGACCCGCACCGTCACCCACGTGAGCCGGCGCAACGCCAGCAGCGCCGCCAGCGCCAGCCCGGCCAGCACCCCTTCGGCCAGCCCCAGGAGGATCACGGCGCCCATGGTGATGATGTACACGGGCACCTCGCCGTGGCCGTGCACCTTGCGGACGTGGCCCAGGTTCACCATCTGCACGCCGATGAACACCAGCAGCGCCGCCAGCGCCTCCATCGGGATGAGCTGGATCGTCCAGCCGAAGCCCAGCGCGAACACCAGCACCCACACCCCGTGCAGGATCGCCGACGACCGGGTCTGCGCGCCCGCCTGCGCGTTGGCCGTGCTGCGTACGATCACCCCGGCCACCGGCAGGCCGCCCAGCGCGCCGGTGACCATGTTGGCCGCCCCCTGGCCGGTCAGCTCCTGGTCGAGATCGGCGCGCGGGCCGGCGTGCATGCCGTCCACCGCGACGGAGCACAGCAGCGACTCGACGCCGGCCAGCAGCGCCACCAGCAGGACGGCGCCCACGACCTGGTGCCAGTCGCCGTTCGGCAGGACCGGGAAGGCCAGCTCGCCGAAGCTGCCCGACAGGTCGACGCGGGTGACGTCCCACCGGAACACCCACGCCGTGACCGCGGCCACGAGCAGCGCCGCGAGCGGCGCCGGCACCGCCTTGACCTGCTTGGGCAGCCGCGTCCACAGGGCCAGCACCGCGATCGTGAGCAGGCCCACCGCCACGGTGTGGCCGTGCATCGCGGCCACCTGCGAGGGCAGCTCCATGATGTTGGCCAGCGCCGAGCGCTGCGGGCTGCCGCCGAGCACGATGTGCAGCTGGGACAGCGCGATCACCACGCCGACGCCCGCCAGCATGCCGTGGATGACGGCGGGGGAGACGGCCAGCGCCGCCCGTGCCGCGCGCAGCAGGCCGAGCAGGAGCTGTACGGCCCCGGCCAGCAGGGTGATCATGCAGGTGGCGCGCCAGCCGTACGTCTGCACGAGGTCGGCGACCACCAGGGACAGGCCCGCCGCGGGTCCGCTCACCTGGATGGCGGACCCGCCGAGCGCGCCCGCGACGATGCCGCCGACCACGGCGGCGATGAGTCCCGCGGCGAGGGGGGCACCCGAGGCCATCGCGATGCCCAGGGAAAGGGGCACCGCGATGAGGAAAACCACGAGGGAGGCAGGCACATCGTACCTGAGAGTCCTCAGGAGGTTACGCTGAGTGTCGCCGGTCATGCGGCAAACCCTAACCCCCGGCCGTGCCTCCGCCCGGGGGGTCATGAGCGGGTTTTACGGAATCCATGGCCTGGTGAGGGCCGCGCGTGTCACCGGTAGTAGTCGGGAAGATCGTGCTCGGGGGCGCGCCGGCGGCCGCCGTCGCCCTGCCGTGCCCGGCCGTGCTCGGCAGCGCCCTGCGCGTCGGTGTACGCGGGCCACCCCGGAGTGCCGACCGGCGGCTCGGGCCAGGGGGCCTGCGCCGGCGCGGTGTAGTCGCCCGTCTCGTACGCCACGGGCACGACGGGAGCCGCGGGCGACGCCGACAGCAGGTCGTCGTGGGCGGAGACCGCCCGCGACGGCGCGGTGGGGACACCGGTGGCGGGCGACGGGCCCGTCAGCGGGTCGGAGTCGTCGGCCACCGCCCAACCGGCGCGCACCTCGTACGAGGCCCGCGACGGGGCGGCGGCTGGCTGCTGCGGCTCGAACCCCGGCCACGAGGCGGCGACCGGCGCCGAGTCGTCGAGGATGTCGGCCACGGGCGCCGCGGGCCAGGACCCGGACGTCGCCGCGGGAGCCGTGGTGCTCCAGGCCGGGTCGAGGGGGTCGGCGGCGCGTCCGTGAGTGGTCGCGGGAAACGGGTCGCTGGTCGGCGCGCCGTGGATGGGAGCCACCGGCACGGCCGGGAAGGAGCCGCTGCCCGCCGGGGTGAAGGAGCCGCCGGTCGCACGGGTGCCCGGCGCCATGGTGGACAGCGGGTCGGCCGGCGGAGCCGCCGGGGCCGGGCCCGCCGTCTGGGCGGCCGCCGCGGCCGAGCGGGAACGGCGTGCCGAGCGGGAGCCGCCGCGGCTCGTGCCCGGAGCCGCTGCGGGCCCGGTCGTCGCCGGAGCGGGGGCGCCGGAGGTGGGGGCGGCGGAGTTGGGGACGGCGGGCCGGGAGCCGGCGCCGAGCGGGTCAGGCCGGCCGGCCGGGGTGGCGGGCTGGGCCCCCGCGCCGCCCAGGATGCTCATCACATCGGGTGTGGGGGCGGCGAACGTCACCGTGCGCTGGTCGGCCAGGTCGGAGGCGGAGGCGGCGGGCCGCTGCACGGGCGCGGGCTCCACCAGGTCGGCCAGTCCGGCGGTGGGGGCGGGCGCCGCGGCGCGGGCCGGACGCTGGGGCAGCGGGGCCTGGACGGTGACGGCGTCGGGGTCGGCGCTGACGGCGGCCTCACGCCGGGCGGAACGCCGGCGCTCAGCCGGTCGCCGCCGATCGGCCGGTCGGTCGGCGGGCCGGTCGGCGGGCCGGTCGGTGGTCTGGTCGGCGGCCTTGCCGGGGACGCTGTCGGGGGTGTTCTCGACGGGGCGGGCGGCGCCCTTGCGCGCCGCCACCGTGCCGTCGGCGCCGAAGCCGCCCTCGGCCGCGTCGCTGCGGATGCTGGCCCAGAACTCCTCGTCGTCGTCGTCCGAACGGGGGTTGCCCCACTCGTCCACGCCGCGCTTGCCGCGCTGGCCGGTGCGCACCGGCTTGGGCTTGGGCTCGTCGATCGGGCTGAAGTCGGGGCTGAAGTTGCTCATCCGGGGTTCGTGGGCCGCGAACTCGTCCGTGGACCGAGCGTGGGTCTGCTCCTCTTTCTCGATCATCTGCTTGAGCCGTTCGGGGGGCAGCGAGCTCTCCCGGCGGTTCATGGAACGCATGCCCAGTGCCACGACGACGAGCACGAGGAGCACGATAGCGACCAAGCTGACGACGACCGCTGTCATTGCACCACCCTCAAAGCCATGGCCTCCCTGTGGCACCGGTGAGATCGCGCGGCCATCGACGCGACCTGCCCCCTTTGATCACCAGCGCCTGACAATTGGATCTGATTGTGTCGGACCACTGCGAGCGTTGTCACACCCTAAGCCAAGAATTGGTAACGATTATTACCCCTGGTGTTTGATTTCTCACTCGATGTTGACCGCGGTGAGCCGTCCGCGGGCGATGGTCTTGTCGGCGATCTCCTTGAGAACGACGGAGAGGGGGGCGCCCTGCGCCGCCTCGACCCTGCCCTGCAACGTGTAGACGGTGAAGCGGTAGCTGAGGCTCTCGTCGCAAGGAGGCTGGTAGCCCACCTTGCCGCTGGTGGCCCGCGCCTGGGCCGAACCCTCCGGCGGGCTCTCCGAAGCCCCCGGGCCCAGCTCGGTCGTGGTGGCCGGGATGTTGTAGAGCACCCACTGCACCGCCGACTCCGACGAGCTGTGGGAGTCGACCACGATCGCGGTCGACTTGGCCTCCGGCAGTGGCTCGCTGGACCAGCGCAGCGGCGGGCTGCCCTGCCGGCCCGAGCACCCGTACTCGCGCGGCAGCGGCTCGCCCTCGCGCAGATCCGGGCTCGAGACGTTGATCTCGGCGATCTCCTTGGCCTCCGACCTGCTGATGAAGCCGGCGCAGCCCGACACGAGAAGCGCGAGACCCACCGCCGTCACACTGACGGCCGTGCGTCCCAGGCGTCCTGTCGTGTTACACAGCCCCATGCCGGATGATGCTACGCGGCTATCGGGCATGCGCCGACCGTTTCGCGATGGTCGGTGGACGGTAAAGGACGCAAAATCGGCCACAATCGAGGCATGGAGGGGGTGGGCACGGACGCGGACACGACCTTCGGCATCCTCGGGCCGCTTGAGGTGTGGCGGCACGGCCAGGTCGTGGAGGTCTCCGGGCAACGCCTGCGCACCCTGCTGGGGCTGCTCGCCCTCGACGGCGGGGTGACAGTTCCGTTTGACCGGCTGGTCGCCGGGGTGTGGGAGGACAGCCCGCCCGGCAGCGTGGGCAACGCCCTGCAGGCCCTCGTCTCCCGCCTCCGCGCCGCTCTCGCCCGAACTCGCGGCGAGCACGGGCACCAGGGCGCGGCGGGCAGGCACCTCGTGGTGGCCGACCCCACCGGCTACCGGCTCGCCGTGACCGCGGGGCAGGTGGACGCGCACCGCTTCACCGCGCTCGCCCATGGCGGCAGGTCCGCGCTGGCGTCGGGTGACGCGCGGGCGGCGGCCGAGACGCTGCGCGAGGCGCTGGCGCTGTGGCGCGGCCCCGCGCTGGCGGACCTGGCCGGGGTGAGCGTCGCCGTCGGTGACGTCGCCGCGCTGGACGCTCTGCGTCTGGCCGCGACCGAAGACCGTATCGAGGCCGACCTGCTCCTCGGCAGGCACGCCGAGGTGCTCGACGACCTGACGGCGCTGCTCGCCGCGCACCGCCTGCGGGAGCGCCTGCACGGCCAGCTCATGCGGGCGCTGTACGGCGCGGGCAGGAGGGTGGAAGCCCTGGCCGCCTACGAGTCGGCCCGCCGGACGTTCCGCGACGAGCTGGGCGCGGAACCGTCACCCCGGCTCGCCGACCTCCACCTGGCCCTCCTCCGCGACGACCCCCCTCCCACCCTCCGCCCCGAGCCGGTCCCGTCCGCCTCCCGCGCGAAGCCACCCGCTCCCTCCGGCGAGGCGCCTGAAGGAGCGCGGGGCTCTCTCGGCGCGGCGATTCCGGCGCGTCCCGGGCCGGACGGCGGCGGGGTGGTTCCGGCGCGTCCCGGGCCGGACGGCGGCGCGGTGGTTCCGCCTCGCCGTGGGAATCTGCGTGCCCGGCTGACCAGCTTCGTGGGCCGGGAACGCGAGGTCGCGCACACGGGCGAGCTGCTGGCCGGCCACCGCCTGGTCACGTTGATCGGACCCGGGGGAGCGGGTAAGACGCGGCTCGCCACGGAGGCGGCCGAGACGATGGGCGACGCGATGCCCGACGGGGTGTGGCTGGCCGAGCTGGCCACGGCCGTCGACGCGGCCGGCGTGACGCAGAGCCTCATCGGCGCGCTGGACGTGCGCGACGGCATCATCGCCGCCCCGGGCGCCGCCGGCCCACCACTGGACCCGGCGGACCGGCTGGTCAGGGCGTTGCACGGCAAGCGGCTGCTGGTCGTGCTGGACAACTGCGAGCACGTGGCCGAGCACGCCGCGGTCCTGGCCGACAGGCTGCTCGCCGAGTGCCCCGGGGTGAAGATCCTCGCCACCAGCCGCGAGCCGCTCGGCATCACCGGAGAGGTGACCCGCATCCTCCCCCCGCTCGCCGTGCCGCCGTCCGGGGCGGGCGTGTCGGAGGCGGCGAGCTACCCGGCCGTCCGGCTGTTCGCCGACAGGGCGGCCGCCGTACGCCCCGGCTACCGGGTGGGCGGCGACGCGGCGGCCGTGATGAGCATCTGCCGGGCGCTGGACGGGCTGCCGCTGGCCATCGAACTGGCCGCCGCCAGGATGCGGTCCATGACCGCCGAGCAGCTCGCGGCCCGGCTCGGCGACAGGTTCCGGCTGCTCAACGGCGGCAGCCGCACCGCGCAGCCGCGTCATCGGACGCTGCGTTCGCTCGTCGAATGGAGCTGGGAACTGCTCGACGACGACGAACGCGTCCTGGCCCGCCGCCTGGCCGCGTTCTCCGGCGGCGCCACCCTGGAGACGCTGGAACAGGTCTTCGGCGACGTGCTCGACCCGCTGTCGCGGCTCGTCGACAAGTCGCTGGTCGGGTACGAGGCGAGCAGGTACCGGATGCTGGAGACGATCCGGGCCTACGCCGCCGCACGTCTCGCCGAGTCGGGCGAGGAGATCGCCGTACGCCGGGCGCACGCCCGCCACTTCACCGAGCTGGCCGAGGCCGCCGAACCGGCGCTGCGCACGGCCGCCCAGCTCGACGCGCTGGCCCAGCTCACCGCCGAGCACGAGAACCTGTCGGCGGCGCTGCGCTGGGCGCTCGACAACGGCGAGCAGGAGTCGGCGCTGCGGCTCGTCGGCGCGCTCGGCTGGTACTGGTGGCTGAAGGGGCACCGGATGGAGGGTGCGACGCGGGCCCACGAGGTGCTGGCGGCCACTCCCGGCGCCAGCGGCGAGCTGCGCGCGCGGGCGCTGGCCGTCCACGGCATCAACGCGGTGGGCGCGGCTCTGGCGTGGGAGGAGAGCCGGGACTCGGGGCAGGAGCTGCGCCGGCTGATCGACCGGGTGGGCGAGGTCCACCCGATCGTCGCCATGGCCGTGCCTGCGGTGGCGATGTACGGCCTGGCGGAGCCGGAGGACGAGCGCCACATCGACGAGATGGTGCGGCACGCCGACCTGTGGGCGAGCGCGTCGGGCCTGGTCTACCGGGCGCTGCTGCACTACGCCGCCGGACGGGTCGAGGACAGCGAACGCGACACCCGCGAGGCGTTCGAGCGGTATCGCGGGACGGGCGACCGGTGGGGGATGGGCACCGCGCTCGGCACCCTGTCGGACGTCCACCTCCTGCGCGGCGAGGCCGAGCGGAGCGTGCGGGTCATGCGCGAGGCGCTGGATTTGATGGACGAGCTGGGCGCGGTCGAGGACACCGCGTACATGCGGGCCAGGCTGGCGCTCGGTTTCAACGTGCTGGGCCGGCAGGCCGAGGCGGACACGCTGCTGGCGGAGGCGGAGAGCATCGTGATCAGCCTCGGCGACCGGATCGGCGAGGCCGGCGTCACCGCGGCGTGGGGGGAGTTCGCCAGGCAGCGCGGCGACCTGGAGACCGCCCGGCGGCAGTACGCCCAGGCGCAGAAGGTGCTGGACGAGACAGTGGCCGCGCCGCCGCAGATGGCGGCCGCGCTCAGCTCGTCGCTGGCGCTGCTTGCCGTACAGGAAGGTGATCTGGGGCGGGCCAGGACGACGGCCGGCCTGGCCGTCCGCCAGGCCGAGGATTCCGGGGACGCGCAGGTGCTCGGGATCGCGGTGATCGCCTGCGCCGGCCTGGCGCTGGCCGCGGGCCGCGCGGCGGACGCGGCGACGCTGCTCGGCGGCGCTCAGGCCATCAGGGGCACCACGGCCGTGATCGAGTGGGACCACCGGCGGATCACCGAGGACGTCGCGGCCGCGCTCGGCGAGGGCGGGCTCGCCCATCACCTGGAGCGCGGCCGGACGCTGCGCCGCGCGGACGTCGTGGCGCTGGCCGCGAGCCTGTGACCCCCCGCTGCCGGCTGCGTCGGTGTCAGGCGTGGTCGCGGAAGACCTTGATGGCCAGCGGCGCGAACACCAGCGTGAAGCCGGCCGACCAGAGCAGCGACACCAGGATCGGCCCGGCCACCTCGCCGCCGATCAGCAGGCCGCGGATGGCGTCGGACAGGTGGGTCACCGGGTTGACGTCGGACCAGGCCTGCAGCCAGGACGGGAACGTGGCCGACGGCACCAGGGCGCTGCTCGTGAACGTCAGCGGCATCATCACCGAGAAGGAGAACATCTGCACCTTCTCCGGGTTGGCCGCCTTGAGTCCGATCACCACCGACATCCACGACATGGCCAGGGCGACCACCACGAGCAGGGCCAGCGCCCCGAGCAGCCCGGCCACGCTGGTCGTCACCCGGAACCCCAGCACCATGCCGAACCCCACCAGCAGCGCGAACGCCCACACCTGCTTGAAGGTGTCGGCGACGACCCGGCCGGCCAGCGGCGCGGTGCGGGCGATCGGCAGGCTGCGCAGCCGGTCGAAGACGCCCTTGGAGATGTCGGTGTTGAGGCCGACCGCCGTGGACAACGTGTAGAAAAGGGCGTTCTGCACCAACAGGCCGGGCAGTGCGAATTGCAGGTAGTCGCCCGTCGAACCGGAGATCGCCCCGCCGAACACGTAGGTGAACAGCAGCAGGAACATGATCGGCTGGATGCTGAGATCGAGCAGCTCCCACGGGTTGTGCTTGATCTGCACCAGGCTCCGCCAGGCGAGCGTCAGCGTCTGCCGGACGGTCGCGGCCGGCCCCACGCGCCTGCCCGCGACGGGCGGCGCGGTCGTCGTCACGGCGGTCATACGAGGGCCTCCTCGGCCTTGGTGTCATCAGTGGTGTCATCAGTGGCGGTCTCCTCGGCGTGGTGCCCGGTCAGGGCCAGGAACACCTCGTCGAGCGTGGACTTGCGCAGCGTCAGCTCCGAGGCGACGACGCCCAGGTCGTCGAGGCGCCGCACGACGGCCGGCACCACGGACGGGTCGTGCACGGCGGCGGTCACCCTGCCGCCCACTGTCTCGGGAGCGGCCCCGATGACGTCGGTGACGATGCCGGTCACCAGCTCCAGGTGGTCGCCGTGGAGGGGGCGCACCTCCAGCACCTGGGCGCCGGTGGTCGCCTTGAGCTGGTCGGAGGTGCCCGACGCGATCACCTTGCCGTGGTCGAACACCACGATGTCGTCGGCGAGCTGGTCGGCCTCCTCAAGGTATTGGGTGGTCAGCAGCACCGTCACCCCGTCGGCCATCAGCCCGCGCACGACGGCCCACAGCTCGGTGCGGCTGCGCGGGTCGAGGCCCGTGGTCGGCTCGTCGAGGAACAGCACCTGCGGCCTGCCGACCAGGCTCGCCGCCAGGTCGAGCCGCCGGCGCATGCCGCCCGAGTAGGTCTTGGCGGCGCGCCCGCCCGCCTCGGTCAGGTCGAACCGCTCCAGCAGCGCCGCCGCCCGCGCCCTGGCCTCGGCCCGGGACATGCCGAGCAGCCGGCCGATCATCACCAGGTTCTCGACGCCGGTGAGCATCTCGTCGACCGCGGCGTACTGGCCGGTCAGCCCGATGAAGGAGCGCACCTGGTGGGCCTGGCGGCGCACGTCGAACCCCAGCACGGTGGCCTTGCCCGCGTCGGGCGCGAGCAGGGTGGCGAGGATGCGCACGGCGGTCGTCTTGCCGGCGCCGTTGGGGCCGAGCACGCCCAGCAGCCGGCCGGGAGGCACCACGAGGTCGACGCCGTCGAGGGCTCGGGTGTCGCCATATTGCTTCACGAGACCCTCGGCCTCTATCGCGTAGCGCATGACTTCCCTTTCAGTGGTCTGTGCCTCCACTGTGTCGTACGTCACTGACATTTCCCTGATCGCGGCGCCGACGCCGCTGAGAGATCGCTGACGTGCCGCGCGGCTTAAGCTGGGATTCGTGACACCTACTGGCCCGCTCCGTGATCCGGCGCACCGCGTCTCGCCGAAGGCCGTCAGGCTCTGGCTGCTGGAGGCCCTGATCGCCTTTGTGATCATGGTTGGTGGCTCCGCGCTGGTCGCGGCCTGGGTCGGCGGCAGCGACTGGCCGTGGGTGCCCGGCTGGTTCGCCGACCGGCCGTGGGTGCTGCCCGCGACGGTGGCGGCGCTGCTGACGCCGTTCCTGGTGGCGGAGCCGTTCGTGCGCTACTCCGTGCACCGGTGGGAGCTTTCGGGCGACGTCGTGTACGCGCGGACGGGGTTCCTGACCAGGGAGTGGGTGTTCGTGCCGGTGAGCAGGATCCAGACGGTCGACAAGGCGCAGGGCTGGCTGGAGCGCATGCTCGGGCTGGCCACCCTGGAGATCCGCACCGCCTCGCACGCGGGCTCGTCCACGATCCAGGGGCTCGACTTCCAGGTGGCGGCCGGGCTGGCCGACCGGCTGGCGCACCGGGCCGAAGAGCTGAGGGACGACGCCACGTGACCGGTCCGGCCGAGCTTCCCGAGCCCTCCGAGGCACCCCGCCGGCACCACCCAGCCGCGCCGAGTCCCGGCCCCGTGCCGCAGGGCGCCGCTCCTGGCGCCGGTGCGCCTCCCCAGGGCCCCGTCCCGCCTCCTCAGGGCCCCGTCCCGCCCCCGTACGGGCAGCTCGGGCATCCGCCGTACGGCGGGCAGGGGGAGCCGCCGTACGGGCCGGGAGGGCCGCGACAGCCGGGACCGGGGCCGGGACCGGGGCCGGGACCGGGTCCCGGCGCGCGGGCACCGCTGCGGCTGAGTCCCAAGGTGCTGCTCATCGACCCGGTGCGGATGCTGCCCAACCTGCTTCTGCCGCTCGTCGGCGTGCTGTTCGTGGGCGGGTTCTCCGGCTCCTCCTACGTGTGGGCGACGGTCACGGTCGTGGGGGCCGTGGTGTTCGCGCTGATCCGGTGGGTGACGTTCACGTACGAGATCGTCGGCGACCGGATGGAGATCAACCGATCGCTCATCAGCCGGTCGCTGCGCACCATCCCGCTCGAACGGGTGCGCGGCGTCGACGTGTCCACCCCGCCCCTGCACCGGCTGCTCGGCCTGGCCGTCCTGAAGATCGACACCGGCGCGAGCGGCGGCGACGAGGAGGGCAAGCTCGACGGCGTCACCCTGGAGGAGGCCGAACGCCTCAAGGCCGCCCTGCTGCGCCGCGTCGCGGTGGCCCGGGCGCGGGCGGGCACGGCCGAGACGGCCGGCTCCGGATCGGGGTCGCCCGTGACCGCGGGGCCCGTGGCCACGGGCGGCGCGGCGGCCGCCCACCCGGCCCCCGCGCAGGGCCGCCCCGTCCCGCCGGAGCGGACGATCATCTCCGTGCCCCGCAGGTGGCTGCTCTACGGGCCGCTGTCCGGCGCGTACCTCTTCACGCCGTTCGCGCTCGCGGGCGGCGCCATCGGGCTCGCCTTCCAGTGGGGCAACGAGTTGGGCGTCGGCCGCGACGCCGCCTGGCAGGCGGCCCGCTGGCTCGGGGACCGGCCCTATCTGCTGCTGGTCGCCGTACTGCTCCTGGTCGTGGCCATGCCGTTCGTGGGCGGCGTCATGTACGCGGTGTTCAACTGGGACTTCCGGCTGGAGGACCGCGACGGCTACCTCGTCGCCGAACGCGGGCTGATCAACCGGCGCAGCGTCTCGCTGGAGACGAGACGGGTGCGCGGCTACGAGATCGTGGACGGCCTGGCCGAACGCCGGGCCGGGGTGGTGCGGGCCTGGGCGATCGTGACGGGCCTCGGCGACTCCTCGACGCGGGGCCAGCTCCTGCCCGTCGTGCCCAGGAAGGTCGCCGTCGAGGTGACGGCCGGGGCGATCGGCCCGTTCCTGGCGGACCTGCGCCCCCACCCGCCCGTGGCGCGCAGGCGCCGCCTGTTCAGGGCGATCGCCCCGTGGCTGGCCGTGTGCCTGACCGCCCTGGCGGCGGCCGTGGCGACCGGGCTGCCGCTGTGGTGGGTCCTCACCGTGCTCGCCCTCGCGCCGGCCGGGCTGGGAGTGCCGCTCGGCCTCGACCGTTACCGGTCGCTGGGGCACGGCTACGACGGGGCGCGCCTGTCGGTCCGCTCGGGTTCGCTTCGGCGGTCCCAGGCGGTGGTGGAACGGCGGGCCGTGGTCGGCTGGCGGATCAGGCAGACGTGGTTCCAGCGGCGGGCCGGGGTCTACACGCTGATCGCCGGCGTGGGGGCCGGCGAGGGCGGCTACCATGCCGTCGACGTCTCGGCCGGCCAGGCCGGTGACTTCCCGGCCGAGGTGACGCCCGACTGGCTGGCGCCGTTCCGGACCGAGCCGGGCGCGCCGCGGTCATCCTGACGTACGGGCCGGCTCCCGCGACGCGTCCGGCGCGACGGCGCGGCCCAGACGGTCGACGACCTTTGCACGCGGGCGGCGGCCGAGCGGGCTCACCGAACGCGACCCACCGGCCGCGCCCTCCGGGAACGCGAAAGGGCGGCGGGGCACGTCTTTCAGGTCGTGCCCCGCCGCCCTTCCCGGCGGTGTCAGTCCTGGCGGCGGGCGCCGAACATGATCTCGTCCCAGGTGGGCACGGAGGCGCGGCGTCCCCTCGAACCCTTGCGCGGCTGGCGGGCCGCCGGCGCGGGCGGCGCGGACGGGACCGGCACGTCCTTCGCGGCCTCCTTGGCCTTGTCGCCCTTGCCTGGACCGCCCTTGCCTGGACCGCCCTTGCCGCCGGCGGTCGCGTCGTCCCTGCCCGGGCGGGCCGCCGGCACCGCCGCCGCGGCCGGTGCCGGCTTCGGCTTGGGCGCGGGCGGCCTGGGAACGGGCTTCGGCTTGGGCGCGGGCGGCGCCTCGGACACGTCGGCTTCCGCCGCCTCGGACACGTCCGCGCCTGAGCCCGTCGCGCCTGAGTCCACCGTGTCCGGGGCTGTCGCGCCTGAGTCCATCGCGTCCGGGGCTGTCGCGTCCGGGGCTGTCGCGTCCGGGGCTGTCGCGTCCGGGGTCGCCGTCGTTTCCGACGTCGTCGTGTCGGATGCGGTCGTTTCTGGCTCGGTCGTTTCTGGCTCGGTCGCCGTCGGAGGAGCCGGGTCGGGCGCGGTCCTGTCGGGCGTGGCCGGCTCCGGCTGAGACGGCTCGGCCGCTGCGGCTGGTTCGGTCGTCAGGGGCTGGGGCGTCTCGGCCGGCGTGGGTTCGGGCCCTCGGGTGCCGGTCGGGTCCTGCTGCGGAGCCCCGGCTTCCGGCGCGGCCTGCTCCGGTGCCGCTTCGATCGCGGGGCTGTCCTTGGACGCTGTCATGGACGGAGCCGTGGGTGCCTCGTCGGGTGTCGGCACGGGTGCTGCCTCGCTCACCGCATCCGACTGGGCCGCGGCCCCGTCGCTCGTGCCGGCTGTCGCTTCCTCGGTGGCCGCGGGCGCCTCCGCGGGTCCGGCGGCAACAGGGAGGGAGGGCGCTTCGGCGGGCGCCGAAGTGGTGGGGCCAGACGGTGCGTCCCGCACGCTGGATGCACCGGTGTCCGGTGTGCTCGGGTCTGGTGTGCCCGGGTCCGGTGTGCCGGTGTGCGGTGTGCTTGTGTCCGGTGTGCCAGTGTCCGGGGCGCCGGCGGCGGACGGCACGGGCTCCTCGACGCCCGTGACGGTGTGAGCGGGCTCCTCGGTGACCGGCTCAGCGGTCTGGGCGGGGGAGGCGGGCAGGGGTGTACCCGGGTCGGCCGGCTCAGCCGTGGGCTGTCCGGCAACCGGCGGTGCGGCAACCGGCGGTGCGACAGCCGGTGGCGCGGTGGCCACCCGGTCCGCTGCCAACTCCTCTGGGGCGGCCTGCCCTGCGGCAGCCCGCTCCACAGCGGCCTGGTCCACAGCGGCCTGGTCCACAGCGGCCTGGTCCACAGCGGCCTGCTCCCCAGCGGCCTGCTCCACAGCGGCCTGGTCTGCGGCGGCCTGATCGGCGGCCTGGTCTGCGGCGGCCTGCTCGGCACCCGTCCGCTCGGCAGTCGCCCGCTCCTCCGCACTCGTCCCGGTGGCCGCCGGCCAGGGATGCGCCGGTTCGGCGGGCCGTGGTCCGGGGGCGGGTGCGGGGGTGGGGTGCGAGGCGGGCGGGGCCGCGGGACCGGTCGGCGGCTGCTCCGCCGGGCGGGACGGAGCGCCGGACGGCGGTGGCTGGGGCGTGGGCTCGCGGGTCACCGGGGCGTAGAACGCCTCGGCCTCGACGGCACCACCACGCTCCTCCGTACGGCTGAGGCCGAAGTCGGCGGGCCAGGCCCCGGGCGCGCCACGGCGGGCGGGCGGCTCGGACGGCGAGCCGGCGCCGGGTCCGTCGTCGCGTGCCGGAACGGCCGGCGGCGCGGCGGAAGGGGACGGCGGGGCGGGCTCGCGCGAGGCGGCCGGGTCCGGCGGGAAGGCAGGGCGACGGGCCGGGGGCGTGCCCGGAGAGCGTTCGAAGGGCGGCGGGCCGAAGTCGGCGCCGCGCGGCGGCCCGTGGTGCCCGACGGCGGGCTCCTCCGGTTCGCGGCGCGCCGACGGGAACGGCAGCGGGTCCGAGCCGAGCGGCGGCACCGGCTGCAGCTTGGCCACGCGCGGCGTGAACGGCGTGACCGTCGTGTCCTCCACCGGAGGGCTCGGGTCGAAGTCGGCCGACGACAGTCGCATGGCCTCGTCGTCGTGGGGTGTGACGTGGCGGCGGCGCGGGTCGAACAGCCACTCGGCGTGCCGGGTGTGACCGTTCCAGACGTAGCCGAGCTTGACCCGCCACAGGCCGTCGTCGCGCTTGGCGGAGTCCCAGTCGATCTCGTCGGTGGGCACGCCGCGCCGGGTGAGCCGCTCGGCGACGAGCTCGCCGAGCGTCGGGCCGGCCGACGACTCGCCGGGCATCCGTACGGTCACGCGCTGCGCCTGTTGGGCGACGTACTCGCGTTCCTGCAGCACCGGCCCCTCGAACCAGCGCACGCGTTCGACCGGGATGCCGGCGGTAGCGGCGATCTCCTCCGCGGTCTCTCCGGCGCGGATGCGCGCCTGGATCTCCTTGGGGCGCAACGGGCTCTCCACTTCGATCTCGTACTGCCCGAGACGGGAGAAGTTGCCGCGGACGGCAGCACGGAGCCGGTCGTCCACGGGAAGTGTGAAGCGTGTACCTCGCCCGGCAGTCGCCAGCACGAGATAGGTGCCGTCCTCACTCACCGCGACGAGTCGGAGCTCCTGCATGCGAGTCCCTTCGTCAGCGTGCTCATTCTTCCCCCGGACCCTTGAGTCTCTCGCGTGTGCCGGTTGCCTGCCAGCACCGTACCCGGCATGTCCGAACATCGCCTTCATGGGATAGGCCCCGGGCGATGTGACGCCGGTCACATTTACCGATTCGATCCCCATCAGAGCTCACCGATCCGGAGAGTCCCCGACGGATTCTGTCGGACTAGGACGTGTGACGCACCGTGGTCGGGTGAAAACGCCGGACGGCCCGGATGGGCGAGCGAGGCGCCGGTGACGGGAACGCCCGCCCGTTCGAGCCGCCGGACGGCCGTCGCCAGGACAGCGGAGCCGGCTCCGTCGACGGCGAGCGTCGCGACGGCGGGCTTCCTGGCGTGCCTGCGCACCCAGTCGAGACCGGCGACGACGTCCGACAGGGCGCCCGTCCCGCCGCAGCCGAGCACGCGGACCGAGGCGAGCCTGGCCCGCGGCGCCATGCCGTGAACGCGTCCGGCGGCCTGGCGGGCCACCCGCGTGCCGTGCCCGGTGCAGTCGTCGCCCGTGCCGCCGGTGGCGTCGAAGGCCCGCCACGCCCGGTCGCCGAAGTCGCCGTGGGCCGGGTTCAGGCCGCTGTCGACGACGTACACGGTGGTCCCGGGGCTGCCCGCCGTGCCGGCGGGCAGCCGGTGGGGGCCGGGAACGGGCAGGACCAGCCGGTCGGGCTCCACCCCGCGCACCCGCGGGTCGGTGAGCAGCTCGGCCGCCTCGGCGGCGGTGAGCCAGGTGGCGAAGCCGGGCAGCGCGGCGGTGTAGTAGCGGCGCACCCGCCAGCGCACCTCGCCGACGAGGTCGCGGGCGGCGGCGCGGTCACGGGCGGTGACGAGGTACGCGCGGGTGGACTCGCTCGCGCCGGGCCGGACGGCCAGCCCGGAGGCAGGCGTCACGGCGAGGGGCACCGCGGTGGTCACCGCGGTCGCGACCGCCGTCGCGGCGGCCGCGGCGAGATAGACGGAGGGCAGGCCGAATCGTCGGGGCACGAGCCAGAAGGGTGCCTGTCACCTACGTCACAGGAACAACGGGACACGCGCCTGCGTCTATTCACGAGGAAGCTCTTTACCCGGCGCATGGCGAACGGCGCCCGCGGGCGATTCCACGACACGCACACCACGAAGGGGGACTGGTTTCAGGCATGGGCGGCGAGCAGCGGAAGTTCGAGCTGAGCCTGCCGCAGATCGGGGGAAGCGCCCTCGCGGCGCTGACGGCCGCGGTGGCCGCCTCGTACTTGGGGGTCGCGGGCACGGTGATCGGTGCGGCGGTGATGAGCGTCGGCAGCACGATCGGCACCGCCGTCTACACGCACTACCTCAAGCGCACCGGCGACAAGGTCAAGCAGCGCACGGTCATCGTCTTTCGGCGGGAGGACGGGGAGCCGCCGGGGGACGCCGGGAGCGAGGAGACACGGGACGCGCACGAGGGCGCGCCGGTGACGGCCGTCCACACCGCGCACACCGCGACCCACACCGGGGCCCACACCGGGGCCCACACCGGGGCCCACACCGGAGCCCACACCGTGGCCGACGGCACGGTCCGCGATGCCGGCGACGAGGGGAGAGACGCTCCCACTCTCGTGATGGAGCGGCCGGTGCCGGCGCGCGGCGACGCCGGGCTGCCGTGGAGCAAGATCGCCGCGGTGGCCGCGCTGGTGTTCGCGATCAGCATGGGCGGCATCCTGGCCTACCAGGGGCTGACCCAGACCACGGTGCACGAGCAGGTCACCGGCCAGACGCGGGAGAAGCGGCCCGACCCTGCGCCCGAACGCGAGGAGCGGCGGTCCGAGGAGCCCGTGGGGCAGACCGGCACGGCGCCGGCCGGACCGCCGGAGACGCGCGCGCCGGTCGCCACGCCCAGCGCGACCCCCACCCCCACGCCGACGCCGACATCCACCAGGTCCGGAGACTCTTCGGCGACGCCCACGCCCACGCGCGGCTCGGCGGAGCCGTCGGCGCCGGCCGCCGAGACGCCGCCGCAGGACGCCGAGGAGACGGGGGCGCCCGCAGTGACGGAGCCCGCGCCGCAGGTCAGCGAGCCGGACGCGGACCCGGAGCCCGACACGGACCCGCTCCCCCAGTAGGAGGCCCCGGTAGGAGCCCGGAGGGGTTCGGGGGGCCGCCTTCGCGTGGTGCGGGAGCGGGCGATCAGCCGAGGACGCGGTCGAGGTAGGCGTTGCCGAACAGCCGGTCCGGGTCCAGCCGGTCGCGCAGCGCGACGAAGTCGGCGAACCGCGGGTAGACCGTGGCCAGGTACGCGGCGTCGCGGGTGTGCAGTTTGCCCCAGTGGGGCCGTCCCTCCAGCCGCGTCATGATCTCCTCGACGCCCTCGAAGTACGCCGGGTGCGGGGTCGGCCGGTACATGTGGCAGGCGACGTACCCCGTCGGCCGCCCGTACGCGGTGGACAGCCACGCGGTGCTCGGCGGCGTGACCCGCACCTCCACCGGGAAGGTGATCCGCCACCCGGCCCGCTCCACCAGGTCGCGTGTCTCGCGCAGCGCCCGGCCGAGATGTTCGCGCGGCACGGCGTACTCCATCTCCAGGAAGCGCACCTCGCGCCGCGAGGTGAAGACCCGGTACGAGACGTCCACGGCCTCGGAGTCGGCCAGCGCCGCCGCGCTGAGCGCGTTGATCCGGGGGATCAGGCCGGGCAGCCGGGCGCCGGCGGCGCAGGCCAGGCCGAAGAGGGTGTTCTCCAGGAAGACGGCGTCCAGCCAGTGCTTGACCGCGCTCGGCGGCCGGGCCGGTCCCGGGTCGCGGTTGCCGGTCTTGACCAGGCAGGTGTCGGTGTGCGGCAGCCAGAAGAAGTCGACGTGCTCGTCGGTCGAGGTGATCTCGTCGAGCGAGCCGAGCATGCCGCTCAGCGTGGCCCGCCGCCGGCGGCTGCGCAGCAGGAACGCGGGCTCCACCCGCAGGGTCACGGCCGTGAGCACGCCGAGCGCGCCGAGCCCGACCCGGGCGGCGTCGAACAGGTCCTCGCCCGGCGCGGCGGTCACGACTGAGCCGTCGGCGAGGACCAGTTCCAGCTGGGTGACCTGGTCGGCCAGGCCGCCGGTGTCGCGGCCGGTGCCGTGCGTGCCGGTCTGGATGGCGCCGGCGACCGTCTGCTCGGTGATGTCGCCCATGTTGGCCAGGGCCAGGCCCCGCTCGTGCAGCAGCTCGTTGAGCGCCTTCAGCGGGGTGCCGGCGAGCACGGTGACCTGGTCGCCGGCCAGGGAGCGGACGCCGGTCAGCGCTGTGGGACGCAGCAGGATGCCGTCGGTGAGTGCGACGCCGGTGAAGGAGTGTCCGGTGCCGACCATGCGCACCCGGCGGCCGGTCGCGGCGGCGTCGCGCACCGCCCGCGCGACCTCCGCCGCGGAGGCGGGCGTGCGGACCTCGGAGGGGCTGGCCGACTGATTGCGCGCCCAGTTGGTGAAGACCATGGCCCCTCCGAGGCTCGTTCGACTAAACGTGAACGATACTCAGTTTTCCCAGCCTTGGGGAAGCGGGAAGACGTCGCCCGGCTTGAGGTCCTGCTTCTTGACGACCTCGGACACCGTGACCAGGTGGTAGCCGCGGCTCTGCAGCGTCTTGACGATCGAGGGCATCGCGTCGACGGTCTGCTTCACCCAGTCGTGCATGAGGATGATGCCGTCCTGCTCGGCGATCTCGAGCGTCTGCTTCTTGATGGCCTCGACGTTCTTGGTGTCCCAGTCACGGGAGCCGGCCGTCCACAGGACGATCGGCATGTCGAACTCGGCGGCGACCTCCGTCACCTGCAGGTCGGCCAGCCCGTACGGCGGGCGGAGGATCTTGGGCTCGACGCCCGCGGCCTTCTTGACCTCGTCCTGCGTCTTCTTGATCTCGCTGCG
This sequence comes from Nonomuraea sp. NPDC047897, assembly GCF_043204415.1. NCBI lineage: Bacteria > Bacillati > Actinomycetota > Actinomycetes > Streptosporangiales > Streptosporangiaceae > Nonomuraea > Nonomuraea sp. NPDC047897. Next base: position 65,480 of record NZ_JBIDCC010000018.1, read on the forward strand.
AATGGCCCACGGCTCGATCTCGGTGAACTTGGGGTGCTTGTAGCTGTGGTTGCCCAGCTCGTGGCCCTCCTCCGCCATGCGCTTGACGTAGGAGGGGCGGCTCTTCACGTACTGGCCCTCAAGGAAGAACGTCGCCTTGGCGTTGTACTTCTTCAACGTGTCGAGCAGCGTGCCCGCGTACTTGCCCGGTCCGTCGTCGAAGGTCAGCGCGATGCACTTGACCTGCGTGCAGTCGACGGGCTTGGGCGTCTTCTTCGCCGCCGCCGCCTTGCCGGCCGGGGGGGTGGGGGTGGGAGTGGTGTGGGCGAGCGCGGGTGCCGGGATGAGGGCGAGCGTGACAGCCGCGATGGCCAGAAGTGAACTGCTTTGTCGGGACATAAGAGTCGTATCCAATGTGAAGGGTGTTGCGAGGGATGTCTCGACCGTAGCGGATCAGCGTTCGGCGGGTGAAGCCACGTCGGGAATCCTCAGCAAACTCGAACCTCCCACACCCACCACGACGGCGACCGCCGCGGCGGCCAGCGCGAAGCCGTAGGCGTTGGACGCGCCGAACGTCTCGGTGAGCCGGCCACCGGCCCACGCGCCGATCGACACGCCCAGCCCGATCGAGGTCGAGATCCACGCCATGCCCTCGGTGAGCAGCGACGACGGCACCAGCCGTTCGGTCAGCGAGAAGCCGGTGATGAGCGTCGGCGAGATGGCCAGCCCCGCCACGAACAGCGCCACGGCCATCACCTTCGCGTCGCCGATGAAGACGATCGGCAGCAGTCCCACCGCGAACACGCCGAGCGCGCGCACGAACCGCCCGCGCAGCGAGATCCGCCAGTGCCGCGAGCCGAACCACAGGCCCGACACCATCGACCCGCCCGCGAACGCCGCCAGCAGGAATCCGGCGGCGCTCTTGACGCCCTCCTCCTCGGCGAACGCCACGGTGATCAGGTCGACCGAGCCGAACACCGCGCCGAGCGCCAGGTAGACGCACGACAGCAGGGCGATGCCGGGGATCAGGATCGGCGTGCCGCCGCCACCCCCGCGGACCGGCTGCACCGGCGGCTGCGTGCGCCGCTGGGCCGCCAGCGCGAGCGAGCCGCCCAGCATGGACACCAGCGCGACGAGCAGTCCCGCGTACGGGTTGATCGCGGTGGCCAGCACCGTGACCAGGGCGGGCCCGGTGACGAAGATCACCTCGTCGGCCACCGACTCGAAGGCGAAGGCGGTGTGCAGCCGGCCCGAGCCGGCGTGCAGCGCCGACCAGCGGGCCCGCACCATCGAGCCCAGCGACAGCGAGGTCGCGCCGACCAGCAGGCCGGCGGCGTACAGGACCCACTCGGGCAGCCCCAGCCGGGCGCACAGCATCAGCCCGCCCAGCGCGAGCGCGTTGACCAGGGCGAACGGCACGATCACCCGGGCCTGGCCGAACCGGTCCACCAGCCGCCCGGACAGCGGGGCGGCGATCGCGAAGGCGAGGTTGGTGGTGGCGGCGACCGCGCCGGCCACGGCGTACGAGTCGGTGAGTGCGGTGATCAACAGGATGATGCCGATGCCGAGCATGGACATCGGCATCCGGCCGAAGAAGCCGGCCAGCACGAAACCCTTGACGCCGGGCCCGTCGAACAACCCCCGGTAAGGCCCGACCACGTACTTTCCTCCTGTCACGCTACCCGCTTACCTTTACGTGCCGTATGTCCGGACGGCAAGTGGTTTTCCCTGTGTTTCGGCTAACCTTTCGCGGGTGTCGGGACTTCCTTCGCTCCGCGCCGTGCTCCTCATGGCCGCCGCCGCGGTCGCGCTGACCGTGGCCGGCGGGGGCGTGGCGGTGGTCCTGGGGGACGACACGTCGCGCACGGCCCGCGAGACGCCCCGCGTGCAGGCCTTACGGCCGGCGCAGCCCGAGCGGCTCGACCGGCTTGTGCCCAGCACGGCCCCCGTCAACGACCAGCGCGCCGACTTCGGCGCCGGCGGCCCCGGCGTCACCCCCACCCCACCCCACCTGCTCGCCGTCGCCCGTGGCGAGGTGTCCAAGCGGACCCGCCACGCGCTGGCCGCGATCAGGCACGTGCAGAAGGTGGCCGTGGCCGACGCCGGCACGGTGCAGGTGTCGGGCACCGGCGTCAACCTGCTGGCCGTGGACCCGGCCGAGTTCCGGTCCTGGACGCCCAAGACGGTCGCCGACCAGCCCGCCGTGTGGAGCGCGCTGGCCAGGGGCGAACTCGTCGCCGAGTCGTCGGCCGCCCGGCGGCTCGGCCTGGTGCTGGGCGCCGGCTACCAGGTGGACGGCGGCCCGCGGCTGCGCCTGGCCGCCTCGGCGCCGCTCGGGCTGAAGGGCATCGACGGGCTGGTCAGCAAGGAGACGGGCGCCCGGCTCGGCCTGGCGAGGGGGGTCGCGGTGCTGCTCCACGGCGCCCGGCCCGACATCAGTCAGGCGCGGGTGCGGCGGCTGCTCGGCTCGGGCGCGCAGGTGCTCTCGCTGACCGCCACGCCACGCAAGCCCCGGACGACGGCTGACCAACCCCAGGCCGGACAACCCCAGGCCGACCAACCCCAGGCCGGACAGCCGCGCGCCAGGCAGACCCCGGGCCCGGCCGCGGCCGGCCGGCCCACCAGCTACCTCGACCTCTACAAGCAGTCGGCCACCCGCTGCCCCGGCCTGTCGTGGACCGTGCTCGCCGCGATCGGCCAGGTGGAGAGCTCGCACGGCCGCAACAACGGGCCGTCCAGCGCCGGCGCGCTCGGGCCGATGCAGTTCATGCCCGCCACCTGGAAGGCGTACGGCGTGGACGGCGACGGCGACGGCAAGGCCGACATCTGGAGCCCGTACGACGCCGTGCCCGGAGCCGCCAACTACCTGTGCGCGAACGGCGCCGGGAAAGGCGGACAGAAGCTGCGCAAGGCGATCTGGTTCTACAACCACTCGTGGGACTACGTGAACAAGGTGCTGGGCATCGCCGAGGCCTACGCCCGCGCCTACGCCTGACGTGCGGCGCCGGGCCGCGCCGGGGCCGGGCAGCACGTCAGCGCGCACGGCACCGGCTCCGGCTCGTCCATGAGCTCGCGCACCATCCGGACGAACGCCGGGTGCGTGCCCGCCGTCGCCGCCCGCTCCATCGGCAGGCCCAGCTCCTCGGCCACCTGCCGGGCCTCGGTGTCGAGGTCGTAGACGACCTCCATGTGGTCGGACACGAACCCGATGGGCACCAGCACGACCGCCGGCGCGTCAACCTTGCGCAGGTGGTCGCACACGTCGGGCTCCAGCCACGGCACCTGGGGCGGGCCGCTGCGCGACTGCCACACCAGGTCCCACGGCCCGGTGCGGCCGAGCGCCTCGTTGACCAGCTCAGCCGAGCGGCGCAGTTGCGCCTCGTACAGGCCGCCCTCGGGACCGGCGCTGCGCGCCATGCCGACCGGGATGCTGTGCGCGGTGAACACCAGCCGGGCGTCGTCGCGGCCCAGCCTCGCCAGCGCCTGCCGGGTGTGGTCGGCCATCGCCTCGACGAACCCCGGATGGTCGCCGAAGTGACGCATCTTGACCAGCTCGGGACCGCCCTCGATCGAGATCCTGGCGATGTCCTCGTAGTACTGGCGGCAGCTCGAGTAGCCGGCGAAGGCCGAGGTGGCGAAGACCGCGGCCCTGCGCACGCCGTCGTCCTTCATCCGCCGCACGGTGTCCTCGCCGAACGGGTGCCAGTTGCGGTTGCCCCAGTAGACCGGCACGCCCGCCACCGGGCGCAGCGCCTCGACCAGGTCACGGTTCTGCTGGTTGATCGGGCTGACCCCGCCGAAGCCCTGGTAGTGCTCGGCCACCTCAAGCAGCCGTTCGCGCGGCACGCCGCGCCCGCGCACCACGTTCTCCAGGAACGGCAGCACGTCGTCCGGCCCCTCGGGACCGCCGAACGACAGGACCAGGAGCGCGTCGTAATTCCCCACGTGACAACCCTATGCCGGGGCGGTGACGGTCCACGCCGCGAGGTAGGTTCGATCGGGTGAGCGCATTCAACGACATACGCGACTATGTGGCCGTCCCCCGAGTTCTCTCGCTGAAGCTCTCGCCCGACGGCTCCAGGCTGGTCTGCGCAGTGCAGTCACTCAACCCCGACGGCAAGTCGTACGGCACCGCGCTCTGGGCGATCCCCGTCGGCGGCGAGCCGCCCCACCGGCTGACCCGCTCGGCCAAGGGCGAGAGCGCCGCCGAGTTCACCGCGGCGGGTGACCTGCTGTTCACCTCGGCCCGCCCCGACCCCGCGGTCAAGGACGCCGCCGACGAGGTGCCCGCCCTGTGGCTGCTGCCGCGTGCCGGCGGCGAGGCGCGCCAGGTGGCCGCCCGCCCCGGCGGCGTCGCCGCGGTCCGCACGGCCGGCGACGTGGTCGTGTTCGCCTCCGACGTGCTCGACGGCGAGGAGGCGGACGAGGCGGAGCGCCGCAAGGCGCGCAAGGACGCCGGGATCAGCGCGATCCTGCACGAGAGCGCCCCGGTGCGCTACTGGGACCACGACCTCGGGCCGGGCCGCACCCGGCTGTTCGCCGCCCGGCTCGGCGACGGCGACCGGCTGGAGGACGTCCGCGACCTGACGCCCGACCCCGGCGAGGGCCTGCGCGACGTGTCGTTCGACCTCACGCCCGACGGCTCGACCGTGGTCGCCACCTGGCGCGTGCACCTGCCGCTCGGGCAGTTCCGCGCCGAACTGGTCGCCATCGACGTCGCGAGCGGTGAGCGGCGCGTGCTGTTCGCCGACGACCGCCACGACTTCACCGGGCCGCTCTCCGTCTCGCCCGACGGCGCCCGCGTGGCCTGCGCCCGCGACCGGCACACCGCCCTGGATGTGTCCGCCCGCTCCGAGCTGTGGATCGGCGACCTGGCCACCGGCGAGGGCCGCGCTTGCGCCGCCGACCTGTTCCCGACGGACCTCGCCTGGGCGCCCGACTCCTCGGCCGTCTACCTGGCCGCCGACCACCAGGGGCGCCGCCCCGTCTTCCGGGTCGGGCTCGACGGCGAGGTCACCCGGCTCACCCTGGACGACTCGGCGTACCTCGGGCTCAACCCGTCGCCCGACGGGCGGTCGCTGTACGCGCTGCGCAGCGCCGTGGACCGCGCGCCCGGCCCGGCCCGGATCGACCTCGCCACCGGTGAGATCACCGACCTGCCCTCGCCCGCGCCGCGCCCCGAGGTGCCCGGCACGCTCACCGAGATCTCCGCCACCGCCGACGACGGCGCCACCGTCCGCGGCTGGCTCGTGCTGCCGGAGGGCGCCTCCGCCGCGCACCCCGCGCCGCTGCTGCTGTGGATCCACGGCGGCCCGGTCGCCTCCTGGAACGACTGGCAGTGGCGCTGGCAGGCATGGATCATGGCGCAGCGCGGCTACGCCGTCCTCATGCCCGACCCGTGCCTGTCCACCGGGTACGGCCAGGGCATGATCGACCGCGGCTGGGGCGACTGGGGCCCGCGCACCATGGCCGACCTCGACGCCATCGTGGACGCGGCGGTGGCCAGGGACGACATCGACGCCGAACGGCTGGGCGCGATGGGCGGCTCGTACGGCGGCTACATGGCCAACTGGGTCGCCGGGCACAGCGACCGCTACCGGGCCATCGTCACCCACGCCTCGCTGTGGCACCTCGACCAGTTCGCCGGCACCACCGACGCCCCCATGTACTGGCAGCGGGAGTTCGGCGACCCCGGCTCCGAACGCTACGCCAGGCTCTCCCCGCACCGCTTCCTCGACCGGATCGACACCCCGATGCTCGTCATCCACGGCGACAAGGACTACCGGGTGCCCATCGGCGAGGGCCTGCGCCTGTGGTGGGACCTGCAGCGCGTCGGCGCCGAGGCGAAGTTCCTCTACTTCCCCGACGAGAACCACTGGATACTCAAACCGGGCAACATCATCGCCTGGTACGAGACCGTTCTGGCATTCTTGGCCCAGCACGTGCTCGGCCAGGAGTGGAAGCGCCCGGACTCGGTGGCGTGATGACGAACCACACCGACTCCACCGACGCGGCCGGTTTCCTGCGGCTGGCCGAGGACATCGCGCGCGAGGCGGGCGACATGCTGCTCGCCAAGCGCCCCGGCATGTCCACCGCGTACGGCGACATCGAGACCAAGTCCAGCCCCACCGACGTGGTGACCGCGCTGGACAAGGCGTCCGAGCAGCTCATCCGCGCCCGCATCCAGGCCGCCAGGCCCGGCGACCGCATCCTCGGCGAGGAGGAGGGGGAGGCCGGCGGCGACTCCGCCGTGCGCTGGATCGTCGACCCGATCGACGGCACCGTCAACTTCCTGTACGGACTGCCCGAGTGGGCGGTGTCCATCGCCGTCGAGGTGGCCGGGCGGATCGTCGCGGGCGCGGTGAACGTCGTGCCACGCGGCGAGCTGTTCACCGCGGCGCTCGGCGCGGGCGCCCACCTGAAGACGGCCGCGCCCGGCGGCGAGCGGCTGCGCTGCAACACCGGTGTGCCGCTGGAGCGGGCGCTCGTGGCGACCGGGTTCGGCTACGCCGCCGGACGCCGCGCCGTCCAGGGCGAGGTGGTGGCGGCCGTGCTGCCGAGGGTGCGCGACATCCGGCGCGGCGGCTCGTGCGCGGTGGACCTGTGCTCGGTGGCCGCCGGCCGGGTGGACGCCTACTACGAGCGCGGCGTCAACCGGTGGGACTACGCCGCGGCGGGACTGGTGGCGAGCGAGGCCGGCGCCCGGATGGGCGGCCTGAACGGCGAACCGGCCGGATCGGGGCTGGTGCTGTGCGCGGCGCCCGGCCTGTTCGAGGACCTGCACGACCTGCTCGTCTCGCTCAACCCTGATCGCGACGCCTGACGTCTCGCTCGACCCTGATCGCGACGCTGGAGCGCCTCGCCTGCCGAAGCGGGGCCGGACATGGGAACGGCCGGGGCCCTCCTCCTCCACAGGGCCCCGGCCGTCGTCGTGCGGTCAGCCGGTCAGCGGGATGCCGTGCTCGTCCGCCAGGCGGCGCAGGTCCGCGATCTCGGCGGTGAGGGTGTCGGCGAGGTAGTCGTCTCCGGTGTCGCGGGCCTCGCGGAGGCCCTGGTATGCCTGGTCGAGACGGTGTTCGATCGTGGTCGTGAACTCGCCCATTCTCACCTGCTTTCTGCGGGGGTAACAGAAACTTCCGGGGCGAAAGCACCCCGCCCGTGCCATCGCACGTGGTCAAGGGTGTCCACCAGGCATACCCACGCCCGTCGTCGTCCCAAACCACCGAGGTGCCGCGCCGGCCGTCCGGTGGCTCCATCCGGCCGGCGCATGCCTTACCGTGCGCTTATCGACGTGCTGGGCAGAATGAACGCGGGAACCGGAAAGAGGTGCATCGGGCGTGCGGGTGCTGGTGGTTGAGGACGAGCGGGTGCTCGCCGACGCGATCGCGACCGGGCTGCGGCGCGAGGCGATGGCGGTGGACGTGGCCTACGACGGCGGCGGCGCGCTGGAGCGCACCTCCTACATCGACTACGACGTGATCGTGCTCGACCGCGACCTGCCGGTCGTGCACGGCGACGAGGTGTGCCGCCGCCTGGTGGCCCAGCGGACCGCCTCCCGCATCCTCATGCTGACGGCCTCGGGCGACGTGGACGACAAGGTGGAGGGGCTCGGCCTCGGCGCCGACGACTATCTCGCCAAGCCGTTCGTCTTCGTCGAGCTGGTCGCCCGGGTGCGGGCGCTCGGCCGCCGCTCGGCCCCGGCGTTGCCGCCGGTGCTGGAGCGCGGCGGCATCCGGCTCGACCCGGGCAAGCGGCTGGTCGAACGCGACGGGCGGGAGATCAGCCTCACCAAGAAGGAGTTCGCGGTCCTGGAGGAGCTGATGCGCGCCGAGGGCGCGGTCGTCAGCCAGGAGGACCTCCTGGACAAGGCATGGGACGAGAACATCGACCCGTTCACCAACGTGGTGCGGGTGACGATGATGACGTTGCGCAAGAAGCTGGGTGACCCTCAGGTGATCGAGACGGTGCCCGGAGTGGGATACAAGCTGTGATCCCGTCCCTCCGAGGCGGCGCGTTCGGCGGAGGGCCGGCGGAGGAGGCTCGGTGACCGAACGGCAGGACGGGCGTGAGGCGGTGCCCACGCATCCCATGATCAGCCCGCATTCGGAGCGCAAGGCGACGCGGGTGCAGGCTCCGCCGCCCAGCGGCCCGCCCGTCTGGGACGGTCCCCCGCCGCCCACCCACAACCCCCTCCAGCGGACTGCGCGCGAGCGCGTGCGGGAGCTGCCCGCCAAGCTGAGCATCCGCTGGCGGCTCACCCTCCTCTACAGCACGCTGTTCCTCGGGGCCGCCGGTGTGCTGCTGTTCTCCATCTACGCGATCGTCGGCCGGGCCATCGACGGAGGATGGCCGCGCCTCGACCTGAGCGAGTCCGGCCTGGATCCCCGTCTGGAGCTGCTGGCGCAGATCCAGTGGAAGGAGGCGCAGCAGGACGCGGTGCGGGAGGCGCGCGACATGCTGCTGCGCAGCTCCATCCTCGCCCTGGTGGGCGTGGGCATCCTCGCCGTCATCCTCGGCTACTTCGTCGCCGACCGCGCCCTGCGGCCCGTCGCCAAGATGAACGCCACCGCCCGCAAGCTCTCCGACAGCAACCTCGCCCACCAGCGCATCGACCTGCAGGGCCCCGACGACGAGCTGAAGGAGCTGGCCGACACCTTCGACGCCATGCTCACGCGGCTCAACGTCGCCTTCGACACCCAGCGCCGGTTCGTCGCCAACGCCTCGCACGAGCTGCGCACCCCGCTCACCATCAACCGGACGGTCCTGGAGATCGCGCTGTCCGACCCGGAGGCGTCCGAGGACCTCAAGGCGCTCGGCCGCACCCTGCTGGAGGTCAACGCCCGCAACGAGAAGCTCATCGAAGGGCTGCTGCTGCTCGCCAGGAGCGAGCGGGAGCTGGCCGTGCGCAAGCCGCTCGACGTGAGGGACGTGGCCCGGACGGCCGTCGAACAGGTCACGCCTTTCGCCGAGGAGCACCGAGTAACCCTCGCCACCGATCTGGTCAGCGCGCCTACCGTCGGTGATCCGGTGCTCCTGGAGCGGTCCGTCAGTAACCTCCTTGAGAACGCCGTGAAGTACAACATTCCCGAAAACGGAAAAGTCTGGGTCCGGACGGGAATGGTGGACGGTGCTCTGGTTGTTCAGGTGGCCAACACGGGGCAGCACGTCCCGGCGTACGAGGTGAACAGCCTGTTCGAGCCGTTCAGGAGGCTTCACGCGGATCGCGTGGATTCGGCCAAGGGAGCGGGTCTCGGGCTGTCCATCGTCCGGGCCGTGGTGCAGGCACACGGGGGCAACGTGACCGCGGTGCCCCGGGAAGGTGGCGGGCTGGTGGTGACCATTCGGTTGCCGAGTCGCTGATCCGGCGTGTTGGTCCGGTGGGGGCGTCTCGTTCTTGCCGCACATGTGGTTGGATGTGCCGTCGAAACACGGTGGTGCGTGACGCCCGGGCTGTGGGTTTCGCCATATTTGGCTAACCATCGCCACTGGCAGCAGGCCCTGACGTGTTGGGAGGTTTCGTTTGCCGTTCTCCAGGGGTACCGATGCACAATCTTCCCCGACGAGCGGGCACAAGACGTACCTCTCGGACGTTAGAAGACGCGCGACGAGCGCGAAGACATATAGATGAGGGGGATGGAGTAGCACCATGGCTACCGACTACGACAGCCCGCGCAAGACAGACGACGACCTCGGCGAGGACAGTCTGCAGGAGCTGCAGGCGCGCCGCACCGACAAGTCCTCGGGCAGCATCGACATCGACGAGACCGACCTGGCGGAGTCCCTGGAGCTGCCGGGCGCTGACCTGTCCAACGAGGAGCTCAGCCTGCGGGTCATCCCGCGCCAGGCTGACGAGTTCACCTGCTCGCGCTGCTTCCTCGTGCACCACCGCAGCCAGCTGGCCTCCGAGAAGAACGGTCAGCAGGTCTGCCGGGAGTGCGCGGCCTGACCGGAGCGAAGGATCTCGGGGCTTCGTCCGGCATGAACCGATGCCGGCCGGGCACTGAGCTGTCGCGACCATAGGACGGAGGCTTCGCGTGGCCGAACCGGACAGGGACCAGCAACCGCACAGTGAGGTCGCCGACTCCGACGTCGGCGAGCTCGTCGGCAGGCTCACCGAACCCGGTGACCTGGAGCCGGCCGAGCGGCGCAAGCTGCTCGGCCGCCTGACCCGTGCTCTGCGTCAGCGCTCGAAGCAGGCGAAGGCCGAGGGCACCGGACGGGGCCGGTGGCTGGCCGACGTCTTCCTCAGCATCACACCCCGCATCCCCATCCGAGACGTCCAGACCCTCTCGGAGCATCACCACGGACTGACCGGCGAGTTGCTCGCCGACGACCTGATACGCACCGCCCAGAAGGCCACCATGACGGTCGGCGCCATCGGCGGAGCGCTCGCGGCGGCCGAGTTCGCCGCCCCGCCCCTGCTGCTGTCGGCCCCCGCCCAGCTCGTGGCCGAGACCCTCGTGGTCGCCGCCATCGAGGTCAAGCTGCTCGCCGAGCTGCACGAGGTGTACGGCGTGCGCGTCGAGGGCACCGGCCCGCAGCGCGCGGCCGCGTTCACGGCCGCCTGGGCGAAACAGCGTGGCATCGACCCGCTGGCCCCCTCCTCCGTCACGCTGGCGCTCGGCGCCGCGACCAAGACGGCGCTGCGCAACCGCCTCATGCGGACGCTCGGGCGTCACCTGACCACGCTTGGCCCGTTCCTCACCGGCGCCGTCGCGGGCGGCGCGCTCAACCGGCTGGCGACCAAGAAGCTCGGCGAGGCGATCCGCACCGACCTGCGCGGCAAGCTCCCCGCACCCCCCGAACGCAAGCGCCTCGGCCGCTGATCCCCACACTCCTGCCCCCCGCCGCTCGGCAGGGTCGGGACACGCGGCGGAGGGCGGCTCACCGAGGCGCATCCGGTCTCATCTCCCTGCTGCGGCCGCGGAACTCCGCGACCACCTGGCCGTCGTTCCGGCGCACCGTGACGTCGTAGATGCCGCTGCGGCCGAAGCGGGTGCGCTCGGCGGCCTCGGCCACCAGCCCGTCGCCGGCGCGGGCCGGGGCCACGAACGTGACGTCCGCGCCGGCCGCCACCGTGACGGGGCCGTAGGTGTTGCACGCGCAGGCGAACGTGGTGTCGGCCAGCAGGAAGACGTAGCCGCCGTGGCACAGCCCGTGCCCGTTGATCATCTGGTCGGTCACCGTCATGCGGCACACCGCCCGGCCCTCGGCGAGGTCGACCAGCTCGATGCCGAGGGCGGCGGAGGCGGTGTCGGCGTCCAGCATGCGCCGCGCGCTCTCCACTCCAGCCCCTCTCCACTGACCGAATGTTCGGTAAACAAAACACTTCGTGACGGTGCCTGTCAAGGGGGTCGGGATCGGCGCGGCGGCGGCTTGCCAAGTGCGGGTGCCGCCGTGCCGGGCAGGGCCGGGTGCCGCCGTGCCGGGCAGGGCCGGGGGGAGGGTGGCGCCGGGATGGCCGGGAGATTTCGGTCCGGCCACCATCTGGAACATTTGGGCGAAATGTGTTAATCGCGTTTGTTTATGCAGGTCCTGGGCATGGTGCCTTAGGCGCCGCTCGCCGTCTGCGAGCTCGCGGCGAAGACTGGCACCGGTGGCCCGGCCGAACCTCGGCCGTGGCCGGCCCCTCCCTGGGCCCCACCAGCCGCTGGGTCGCCGTGCCAGGTCCCCGCCCGGGACCAGCGGGCGGCGGTCGCCGTGAGCCGCGCGGCGCGGCTCTCGACAAGCTGAGCCTAGGAGGACTTGGGTGGATGGCCGTAGCTCGTTCCTGATCGTCGCCAATCGGTTGCCGGTCGACCGGTCGATCGAGCCCGACGGAACGGCCTCATGGCGCAGGAGCCCCGGAGGGCTCGTCACCGCCATCGCACCGGTGATGCAGCGCCGCCACGGCGCCTGGCTCGGGTGGCACGGCGCGCCCGACGAGACGCTGGAGCCGCTCGAACAGGACGGGATGAGCCTCATCCCGGTCCCGCTGTCGGCCCGTGAGGTGGAGCTGTACTACGAGGGCTTCTCCAACGCCACGCTCTGGCCCCTCTACCACGACGTGGTCGCACCCGCGATCTTCGAGCGGGAGATGTGGGACGCCTACCGCGCCGTCAACGAGCGCTTCGCCGTCGCCGCGGCCGAGGCCGCCGACGAGGGCGCGGTGGTGTGGGTGCAGGACTACCAGCTCCAGCTCGTCCCCGCCATGCTCCGCAAACTCCGCCCCGACCTGCGCATCGGATTCTTCCTGCACATCCCGTTCCCGCCGGTGGAGCTGTTCTGGCGGCTGCCGTGGCGCAAGGAACTCGTCGAGGGCCTGCTCGGCGCCGACCTGGTCGGCTTCCAACTGCCCGGCGGCGCCTCCAACTTCCGCCGGCTGTGCCGCAGGCTGCTCGGCCTGCCGTACAAGGGGAACGAGATCTTCCTCGACGACCGGGTCGTCACCACCGCCGCGTTCCCCATCTCGGTCGACTTCGGCGAGCTGGACACGCTCGTCCGCGAGCCGCACATCATCCAGCGCGCCAAGGAGATCCGGGCCGAGCTGGGCGACCCCGAGCACGTGCTGCTCGGCGTGGACCGGCTCGACTACACCAAGGGCATCGGCCAGCGGCTGGAAGCGTTCGGCGAGCTGCTGGAGGACGGGACGCTCGCACCGGGAGAGGCCGTGTTCGTGCAGATCGCCACGCCCAGCCGCGAGCGGGTGGAGGAGTACCGGCGGCTGCGCGACGACATCGAGCTGCAGGTCGGCCGGATCAACGGCGAGCACTCCACGCTCGGGCTGCAGCCGATCCAGTACTTCCACCAGTCGTACGGCCGCGAGGAACTGGCCGCCCTCTACCTGGCCGCCGACGTCATGGTCGTCACGCCGCTGCGCGACGGGATGAACCTGGTGGCCAAGGAGTACGTCTCTTGCCACCACGACCTCACCGGGGCGCTGGTGCTCAGCGAGTTCGCCGGGGCGGCCGACGAACTGCGGCAGGCCTACCTCGTCAACCCCTACGACGTCGAGGACGTCAAGCGGCAGATGATGGCCGCCATGCGGGCCACACCGCCCGAGCTGGCCCGGCGCATGCGCACGATGCGGCGCCGGGTCGCCACCTACGACGTGGACCGCTGGGCAAGCGAGTTCCTCAACGCCCTGGAGTCACCTGCTTCAGCGCCCGCCACGAGTCATAGCGCTTCTTGGCCGTCCGATTGACCACGATCTGCGCCACGGACATGCCCACCCCCATCACGACCGCGTAGCCGATCGCCTCACCCATGCTGACCTCGGGGGAGTCCGGGTCGACCGGCGGCTCCTTGCCCGTCGTCTTCACCCAGACGAACCCGAGGATCTTGCGTGCCGCCCACGCGGTCGCCAGACCCACCAGTCCGCCGACCACCCGCCAGGCGACATCGGGCCTCTCCTCTGCCATGCGGCGTCTCCTTCCCGTAGGTAACGAACACTAGTCTCCACCGCTGGTGCGACCGCGGAAGCCGTACCATAAGGTGGCATGACTCAACAGCGACTACGCCATGCGCCCATGCCGGAGAAACCGACTCTCGACGGCTTGGAGCAGGTATGGGTAGCCCGCTGGGAGGACCAGGGCACCTACCGCTTCGACCGGTCCAAGACGCGTGAGCAGGTCTACTCGATCGACACGCCCCCTCCGACCGTCTCCGGCTCTCTGCACGTCGGCCACGTCTTCTCCTACACCCACACCGACACCATCGCCCGCTTCCAGCGGATGCGCGGGCGCGAAGTGTTCTACCCCATGGGCTGGGACGACAACGGCCTGCCGACCGAGCGCCGCGTGCAGAACCACTTCGGTGTCCGCTGTGACCCTTCGGTGCCCTACGACCGCGACTTCACACCTCCCGCCAAGCCCGACCCCAAGCGGCAGGTGCCGATCTCGCGCGGCAACTTCATCGAGCTGTGCGAGCGGCTGACCCTCGACGACGAGAAGGCCTTCGAGCGGCTGTGGCGGCGCCTCGGGCTGTCGGTCGACTGGACCATGACGTACGCGACCATCGACGGCCACGCGCGGGCCGCCTCCCAGCGGGCGTTCCTGCGCAACCTCACGCGCGGCGAGGCCTACCTCGCCGAGGCGCCGACCCTGTGGGACGTCACCTTCCGCACCGCCGTCGCCCAGGCCGAGCTGGAGGACCGCGAGTGGCCGGGCGCGTTCCACCGGATCTCCTTCTACGGCGAGAAGGGGCCCGTCTGGATCGAGACCACCCGGCCGGAGCTGATCCCGGCCTGCGTGGCCCTCGTCGCCCACCCCGACGACGAGCGCTACCGGCCGCTGTTCGGCACCACCGTGCTGACGCCGGTCTTCGGCGTCGAGGTGCCCGTGCTGGCCCACCGCCTGGCCGAGCCCGACAAGGGGTCCGGCATCGCGATGATCTGCACGTTCGGCGACCTCACCGACGTCACCTGGTGGCGCGAGCTGGCCCTGCCGACCCGGCCCGTCATCGGCCGCGACGGCAGGCTGCTGCCCGAGCCGCCCGACGGCGTCGACGCCGAGCCGTACAAGGAGCTGGCCGGCAAGACCGTGCACAGCGCCCGCGAGCGGATGGTGGAGCTGCTGCGCGAGTCCGGCGACCTCGACGGCGACCCGCGGCCGGTGCAGCGGACGGTGAAGTTCTACGAGAAGGGCGACCGGCCGCTCGAGATCGTCACCACCCGCCAGTGGTACATCCGCAACGGCGGCCGCGACGCCGGGCTGCGCGAGCAGCTCCTGGCCCGGGGCGCCGAGCTGCGCTGGCACCCGCCGCACATGCGGGTCCGCTACGACAACTGGGTGCAGGGACTGGCCGGCGACTGGCTCATCTCCCGGCAGCGCTTCTTCGGCGTGCCGTTCCCGGTGTGGTACCCGCTGGACGAGGCGGGCGAGCCCGACTACGCCCGCCCGTTGCTGCCCCGCGAGGACGAGCTGCCGATCGACCCGTCCGCGCAGGCCCCTGCGGGCTACACCGAGGACCTGCGCGGCAAACCGGGCGGCTTCGTCGGCGACCCCGACGTCATGGACACCTGGGCCACCTCGTCGCTCTCCCCGGAGATCGCCGGCGGCTGGGAGCGCGACCCCGACCTGTTCGCCAGGGTCTTCCCGATGGACCTGCGGCCGCAGGCCCACGAGATCATCCGTACCTGGCTGTTCTCCACCGTGGTCCGGGCGCACCAGGAGTTCGGCGCGCTGCCGTGGAGCGACGTGGCCATCTCGGGGTGGATCCTCGACCCCGACCGCAAGAAGATGTCCAAGTCCAAGGGCAACGTCACGACGCCGCTCGGGCTGCTGGAGGAGTACGGTTCCGACGCCGTCCGCTACTGGGCGGCCAGCGGACGGCCCGGCACCGACACAGCCTTCGACACCGGGCAGATCAAGGTCGGGCGGCGGCTCGCCATCAAGATCCTCAATGCGTCGAAGTTCGTGCTCGGTTTCCCCGAGGCCGAGGCCCAGACCGGGGCCGGGGCCGGGGCGGAGGTCGGCGCCGACCCGCTCGGACTCGTCACCGAGCCGCTCGACCTGTCCATGCTGGCCGCGCTGGCCGACGTGGTCGAGGAGGCGACGCGGGCGTTCGAGAACTACGACTACACCCGGGCGCTGGAGGCGGCCGAACGCTTCTTCTGGTCGTTCTGCGACGACTACCTGGAGCTGGTCAAGGCCCGCGCCTACGAGACCGGGCCGCGCGCGGCCTCCGCCCACGTGGCGCTGCGCCGGGCGCTCGACGCGCAGTTGCGGCTGTTCGCCCCGTTCCTGCCATTCGTCACCGAGGAGGTCTGGTCGTGGTGGCGCGAGGGCAGCGTGCACCGCGCCGCCTGGCCCGACGCCCGCCGTGGCTCCGGCGACCCGGCCGTGCTGACCGTCGCCTCCGAGGTGCTGAGCCGGGTGCGCAAGGCCAAGTCGGCGGCCAAGCTGTCGATGCGCGCCGAGGTCTCCCGGCTCACCGTGTCGGGGCCCGAGGCCGCGCTCGTGCGGCTGGCGCAGGACGACCTGTGCGGGGCGGGCAACGTGGAGGAGTTCGTCCTGGCGGACGGGCCGGAGCTGACCGTCGAGGTCACTCTGGAGGAGGGCCGCTGACGAGCGGCCCGTGACGCACGGCCGGCACGGCGCCCTCCGCCGGAGGGCGCCGTGCCAGACCCGATCATTCAACGGCGCGCATTACCCGGCCGGACGTGCCAGTCTGGGAGTGTGCTGAAGGACCGCCCCACCAAGCTCGTGCCACCCGTGCTGGCCACGATGGCCGCATGGTGTGCCTGCCTCATCCTCGTCGGCGTGGTGGTCTACTTCTTCGCGCTCGGCATCGGCCGGCTCAGCTTCGTGGCGCTGCCCGTGGCGATCGCCCTGCTGCTGACCGCGCTGCTGTTCCCGCTGACCAACAGCCTGCGCCAGGCCGGCATGCGGCCCATCTACGCCACCTGGATCACCATGCTGGTGGCGCTGGCCGTGCTCGTCGGCACCGGCTGGCTGATCGGCGCCCGCGCCACCGAGGAGTTCCCCAACCTCGTCGAGCAGGTGCAGGCCACCGCCCGCGACGTCCAGGAGTGGCTGATCACCGGCCCGCTGCACCTGCAGCAGGCGCAGATCACCCAGTACGTCGACGAGGTCGCGGCGATGGTCAACACCCAGCGCACGGCGATCACCGGCACCGTCCTGTCGGCCGGCGCGGTCGCCGTCGAGGTGCTGGCCTCGCTCGTGCTGCTGCTCTTCGTCACGTTCTTCCTGCTCAAGGACGGCGACCGGATCTGGGGGTGGTTCCTCAAGGGATTCGGCTCGATGTCACCGCGCGTCGACCGGGCGGGCCGCGCCGCGTGGACCACGCTGTCGCACTACGTGCAGGGCACCGTGGCCGTCGCCGCCGTCCACGGGCTGATCATGGGCATCGTGCTCGCCGGCATGGGCGTGCCGCTGTGGGCGCCGCTGGCCGTGCTCATCTTCCTGGCCAGCTTCATCCCGATCGTCGGCATCTTCTTCGCCGGCACGGTCGCCACGCTCGTCACGCTGGGCGCCAAGGGCATCGTCTACGCGTTGATCTTCGTCGGCATCCTGGTGGTGGAGCAGCAACTGGAGAACCACGTCCTTCAGCCGCTGATCGTGGGCCGGGCGCTCAACTTCCACCCGCTGGCGATCATCATCGTGCTGGCGGTCGGCGGCATCCTCGGCGGCATCGCCGGGGCGGCCGTGGCGGTGCCGGTCGCGGCCGTGATCTACCGGGCGCTGCCGGAGCTGCGCCACCAGCCGATGGCGCTGCCACCGGCCGAACCGTCGGCCCCGCCGGGCGGCCCCGAGCCGCCGGGCCCGGCACAGCCCTCCGACGACGACGCGCGGCCGGCCACCACGGGCCCCGCGACCGCGAGTACCGAGGCCGCCGCGGCCCCCACGACCACGAGTGCCGAGGCCGCCGCGTCGCCCGCCGGCAGGCCGTCCGAGGGTTCGGAGACAGCCGCCGGCGCGGGGTGATCAGGCCGAGCGCCCCACCGGCAGCGAGTAACCTCGTCATCCGTGACCCGTTCGCCCGTGACGACCCCGCCGCCCGCCCCGTTCCCGTCGGCACGACACTCCACCTGCGTGCCTGGTGCAACGGGATCGCCGGCCGCAAGGCGTACCTTGAGGCTGAGGGGCGCATCGGCGCCTCCGACGGCCCGGTCGCCGTCCGGGCGGCGGCGCTCTTCGTCCAGGTGGACATGGAGCACTTCGCGAGGCACGGCGACGCGGCGGCCATCGCCGCCGAACACCACGAATTCGAGGTGAATCCTTGACCGGTATCGACCCCGCGGCGACCGGCGACCAGCCGGGCACGACGGAGATCCTCATCCAGCGGCTCGACCCCGGCCTGCCCGCGCCCGGCTACGCCCACCCGGGCGACGCGGGCGCCGACCTGCACGCGGCCGAGGACGTGGAGCTGCTGCCGGGCGAGCGGGCGGTCGTCGGCACCGGCCTGGCGATCGCGCTGCCCGACGGCTACGCCGCCTTCGTGCACCCGCGGTCCGGGCTAGCCGCCAGGCACGGCGTCACGCTCGTCAACGCGCCGGGCACGGTCGACGCCGGATACCGGGGCGAGATCAAGGTGACCATCATCAACACCGACGCCAAGGAGCCGTTCCGCGTCAGGCGGGGTGACCGGGTGGCGCAACTCGTCGTCCAGCGGGTCGAACGGGCGGTGTTCCGCGAGGTGGAACGGCTGCCCGACTCGGCGCGTGGCGGCGGCGGGTTCGGTTCGACAGGACGTTGAGCGTCCGCCAGGACGCCCAGGCAGGGGAGAGTGAGACACGTGTTCCGACGTCGTCGGCATGAGCAGTCCGAGCGGGTCGTGCCCGAGGAGGCGACCGCGCCCATGCGTGAGTCCGGCCCGTGGGACGCCGAGGAGCCCCACCCCGACACTGACAGGATCGATCTCGGCGGCCTGCGGCTGCCGCACAACCCCGACTTCGACGTCCGGCTGGCCTCGGTGGGAGACCAGCACATCGGCGTCGTCGCCATCCACGGGGAGAGCACGCTGCAGCTCCAGGCCCTGGCCGCGCCCAAGACGCTGGGCCTGTGGGACGAGGTCAAGACCAAGGTCATGCAGCAGGTGAGCACGTTGCGCGAGCGGCCGGGCCCGTTCGGCACCGAGCTGACCGGCGAGATCACCACCGAGGGCGTCGCCCGCCCGGCCCGCTACATCGGGGTGGACGGCCCGCGCTGGTGCCTGCTGGCCATCGTGCACGGCGACGCGGCCGCCGACGACGCCGCAGCCGGGCCGTTCCTCGACTTCCTGCGCGACGTCGTGGTCGTGCGCGGCGACGAGCCGATGGCCCGCGAGGAGCCGATCGTGCTGCGCAGGCCCAGCGAGCCCGGGGCCGAGACCGACGACCGGCCCGGGCTCAACCCGTTCAAACGGGGGCCGGAGATCAGCGAGATCCGCTGACGGCCCCCGCCCGGCTCTCATCGCATAAGCTGATTCATCATGACTACGGCAGGACCCCCCAAACGCGGGGGATTGCGTGGGTTCTTCAGTCGGCTGGCGTCCCCCCAGACCGAGATCGAGGCCCAGGAGCTGCGGGCGGAGGCCGAGCAGACCGGCGCGACGCCGATCGCCTCGTGTGGCGGGCGGCGTCGCTTCTGCGTAGCCGGTACGCTGCGTACGGTGACACTGCGCCCGCGCGGCGGCGCCCCCGCGCTGGAGGCCGAGCTGTACGACGGGTCGGACGTCATCGACCTGGTCTGGCTCGGCCGCCGCAAGATCGCGGGGATCGAGCCGGGCCGCATCGTCAAGGCCGAGGGTCTGGTCAGCATGCAGGACGGGCGCAAGGTGATGTTCAATCCACGCTACGAGCTGCGCCCAGGGAGTTGATCAGTGAGTACCGAGGCGGACGAGGTCGCCCACGACACCGTGGAGGCGGCCGTACGGTCCCAGCTCGCCAAGGCGTTCGGCGGGGTGCGCGGCATCGTCGAGGCGGCGGTTCCCACGGCGGCGTTCACGCTGTCCTGGATCACCACCGAGGACCTCAGACTGTCGCTGATCATCAGCATCGCGCTGTCGGTGCTGCTCCTCGTCGCCCGGCTGGTGCAGCGGTCCACCCCGCAGTTCGTGATCAACAGCCTGGTCGGCATCGCCATCGGCGCGTTCTTCGCCAGCCGCACGGGTGACGCCAAGGACTACTTCCTGCCGGGCATCCTGTGGAACGGCGCCTACGCCGTCGCCATGCTCGTCTCGATCGTGACCCGCTGGCCCGTCGTCGGGTTCCTCATCGGCTCCGTGACGGGCGACCCGACCGGCTGGCACAAGGACCCCGGCATCGTCAGGCTGTGCACCCGGCTGACGTGGCTGCTCATGCTGCCGTGCGTGGTGCGGGTGGCCGTCCAGCTCCCCGTCTACCTGTTCGGCGGCGGCGACCAGGCCGTGGCGGCGCTGGGCCTGGCGAAGATCGCGATGGGCTGGCCGCTGCAGATCGCCGCGCTGGCCGCGATGGTGTGGGTGCTCGGCCGGGGCCGCACCCCGATCAAGCCGATCGCCCCCGCCTGAGCGGGCCCGTCGCCGCGACGGCGCGGGGCCGCTCGCCGCGACGGCGCGCGGCCGGGTCCGTCACGGACCCGGCCTCCACATCGAGGGTCAGTGCTGCGACAGGGTCAGTGCTGCGACAGCAGGTGCGCGAGCTCTCCCTCGACCTCCTGGTTGGCGACGAACAGCAGCTCGTCGCCGGCCTCCAGCGGGTCGTCGTCGGAGGGCACCAGGACGCGTCCCTCCCGCAGGATGGCCACCAGCGCCGAGTCGACCGGCCACGGCACCGAGCCGGCCCGCTGGCCCACGACCGGCGCGTCGTCGGCCAGGGTCAGCTCGACGAGGTTGGCCTGCCCCTGGCGGAACGTCATCAGCCGCACCAGGTCGCCGACGCTGACCGCCTCCTCCACCAGAGCGCTCAGCAGGCGCGGGGTGGAGACGGCCACGTCCACGCCCCACGACTCGTTGAACAGCCACTCGTTGTTGGGGTGGTTGATCCTGGCCACCACGCGCGGCACCCCGTACTCGGTCTTGGCCAGCAGCGACACGACCAGATTGACCTTGTCGTCGCCGGTGGAGGCGACGACGACGTGGCAGTTGTTGAGCCCCGCCTCGTCGAGCGAGGCGATCTCGCAGGCGTCGGCGAGCAGCCACTCGGCGCGCGGCACACTGTCGATCTTGATGGCTCTGGGGTCGATGTCGATGAGCAGGACCTCGTGGCCGTTCTCCAGCAGCTCCGCGGCGATGGACCGGCCGACCGCACCTGCCCCCGCGATGGCGACGCGCATCAGTCGTCCTTCCCCGGTGCCGCGGCCAGCACCTTGTTGATCCGGTCCATGTCGTCCTCGGCGGCGATGACGTGCAGGATGTCACCCTCCTGCAGCACGGTGTCGTCGGCGATCACCAGCGACTCGCCCATCCGGTTGATGAACGCGGCACGGCACCGGGCGCGCGGCTCCAGCTCCACGGCCCGGATGCCGATCCAGGCGGGGTTCACCGGCACCTCGGCCAGCACGACCCTCCCCGTCGGGTCGCGCCACAGCGGCTCGGCGCCCTCGGGCATGACGCGGCGCAGGATCTGGTCGGCCGTCCAGCGCACGGTCGCCACCGTGGGGATGCCCAGCCGCTGGTAGACCTCCGCGCGGCGGGGGTCGTAGATGCGGGCGACGACGTTGTCGACGCCGAACGTCTCACGCGCCACCCGCGCCGAGATGATGTTGGAGTTGTCGCCGCTGGACACCGCGACGTAGGCGGTGGCGGACTCGATGCCCGCCTCCATGAGCACCCCGCGGTCGAAGCCGACACCCGTGACCCGCCGGCCGCGGAACCCGGCCCGCAGGCGGCGGAACGCCTGGGGGTCGCGGTCGATGATCGCGACCGAGTGGCCGTTGTCCTCGAGGATGTGCGCGAGGGTCGATCCGACCCGCCCGCACCCCATGATCACTATATGCATACTCCCCCGCATCTCGCGGTCGGCCGGTTGCTCGACACCAGTATGGCCTGATAGGGGAGTGCTCGCCTGCAACCAGCGGATCGAGGACTACGCTCTCGTTCTGTGGCGAAGATGACGGATCTTCTCAAACGCCTCCTCGTGGGGCGGGCGCTGCGCAGCGGGCAGCTCCACGAGCAACTGCTGCCCAAACGCATCGCCCTGCCGGTGTTCGCGAGCGACGCGCTCTCCTCGGTGGCGTACGCGCCGCAGGAGATCCTCATCATCCTGTCGCTGGCCGGAGTCTCCTTCTACGCCTACAGCCCGTGGGTGGCGGCGGCGGTCGTGGTGGTCATGCTCACCGTCGTCGCCTCGTACCGGCAGAACGTGCACGCCTATCCCAGCGGCGGTGGCGACTACGAGGTCGCCACCACCAACCTCGGCCAGAACGCCGGGCTGACCGTGGCCAGCGCGCTCATGGTCGACTACGTGCTGACGGTCGCGGTGTCGGTCGCCAACGGCGTCGACTACGTCGGGGCGACCATCCCGTTCGTCGCCGCCCACAAACCCGCCGTCGCCATCGGCATCGTCGTCCTGCTGACCGTGGTCAACCTGCGCGGCCTGCGCGAGTCGGGCAGCGCCTTCGCCTTCCCCACCTACGCGTTCATGGCGGCCGTGCTCGGCATGGTCGCCTGGGGCGGCGTGCGGCTGCTCCTCTTCGGCGACGAGCTGCGGGCGCCCAGCGCCGACTTCGACATCGTGCCCGAGCAGACCAACCTGACCGCGTTCGCCGCGGCCTTCCTGGTGCTGCGCGCCTTCTCCACCGGCTGCGCGGCGCTGACCGGCGTCGAGGCGATCAGCAACGGCGTGCCCGCCTTCCGCAAGCCGAAGAGCGGCAACGCCGCCGCCACGCTGCTCATGATGGGCCTGATCGCCATCAGCATGTTCGGCGGCATCATCGCCCTCGGCCTGGCCTCCGGGGTGAAGGTCGCCGACCCGTCCGTGGTGGCCGAGGACCTGCTGCGGCCCGACGGCACCCCGGTCGGGCCCGGCTACCACCAGCAGCCGATCATCTCGCAGGTGGCCGACGCGGTGTTCGGCGGCGGCTCGCTGCTGTTCGTGGTGATCTCGGCGGTGACCGCGCTCATCCTGTTCCTCGCCGCCAACACCGCCTTCAACGGCTTCCCGGTGCTCGGCTCGATCCTCGCCCAGGACCGCTTCCTGCCCCGCCAACTGCACACCCGCGGCGACCGGCTGGCCTTCTCCAACGGCATCGTCATCCTGGCCGCGGCGGCCTGCCTGCTGCTGTGGGGGTTCCAAGCGGACGTCAGCCGGCTGCTGAACCTCTACATCGTCGGCGTCTTCGTGTCCTTCACGCTCAGCCAGACCGGCATGGTCATCCACTGGACGCGCCACCTGAAGACCGAGACCGACGCGCGGGTGCGCCACCAGATGCACCGCTCGCGGGCGATCAACTTCTTCGGCGGCGTCATGACCGGCCTGGTGCTGGTGGTCGTGCTGCTGACGAAGTTCCTGGTCGGCGCCTGGATCGTGTGCATCGCGATGCCGGTGCTGTTCCTCATGATGAAGGGCATCCGGCGGCACTACGACAACGTGGCGGCCGAGCTGGAGATCACCGGCGACTACGACACCACCATGCTGCCGGCCCGCAACCACGCCATCGTCCTCGTCTCCAAGATCCACAAGCCGACGATGCGGGCCCTCGCCTACGCCCGGGCGACCAGGCCGTCCACTCTGGAGGCCGTCACCGTCGGCGTGGAGGGGGCGGAGGCCCGCCAGTTGCAGGAGGAGTGGGAGCGCCGCGGCATCCCGGTGCCGCTGAAGATGCTCGACTCGCCGTACCGGGAGATCACCCAGCCGATCCTCGACTACGTCAAGCACCTGCGGCGCCGCTCGCCCCGCGACGTGGTGACGGTGTTCATCCCCGAGTACGTGGTCGGCCACTGGTGGGAGCACCTGCTGCACAACCAGAGCGCGCTGCGGCTGAAGGCGCGGCTGCTGTTCAAGCCCGGGGTGATGGTGACGAGCGTGCCGTGGCAGCTCCACTCCTCCGACCGGCTGACCGGCCGTCCCGAGCCGGCCGCGCCGGGGTCGGTACGCCGGCCGTCGCGGGGCCGCGCCGAGGACGAGGAGATCGGCGCCCGCTGACGCCCCTTCCCGGACACGGCAGACCGGGGCGTGCCCGGCCACGGCATAGGGTGTCCGTGTGGACAGTGAGGACAGGGCATCTCTGGAGCTGACGGTCGGACCGGTCGCGCACGGTGGCTGGTGCGTGGCCCGCCACGAGGGGCGGGTGGTGTTCGTCCGGCACGCGCTGCCTGGCGAGCGGGTCGTCGCCGAGGTCACCGAGGAGACGGCCCGGTTCCTGCGCGCCGACGCGGTCGAGATCCTCGACCCGTCACCCGACCGGGTGACGCCGCCGTGCCCCTACGCGGGCCCCGGCCGCTGCGGCGGCTGCGACTGGCAGCACGCGAGTCTGGCAGCGCAGCGGGCGCTGAAGGCCGACGTGGTGGCCGAGCAGCTACGCCGGCTGGCCGGCGTCGAGACCAAGGTCGTGGTCGAGGAGGTGCCGGGCGCGCCCGGCGGGCTCGGCTGGCGCACCCGCGTGCAGTTCGCCGCCCGCCCCGGCGGCGAGCTGGGCTTCCGCAAGCACCGCTCGCACGACATCCAGGTGGTCGACGCCTGCCTCATCGCCCACTCCGAGGTGGAGGCCGTCGGCGCGGAGCGGCGCGCGTGGCGGGGCGCCGCCGGCGTCGAGGTGATCGCCGCTACCGGCGGGGACCGCGCCGTGGTCGTCAGGCCCCGCCCGCACCGCAGCGTCGCCGTGCCCGACCTCGACGCGCCCGCGTCGATCCTGCTCGACCAGGGCAAGGGCCGCACGGTGGCGCGGCACGGCTCCGGGGTGCTGCGCGAACGGGCCGGCGAGCGGGAGTTCCGGGTGTCGGGCAGCGGCTTCTGGCAGGTGCATCCCGGCGCCGCCGACGCCCTCCTCGACGCCGTCCTGTCCTACGCGGCCCCACAGCCGGGGGAGTGGGCGCTCGACCTCTACTGCGGCGTGGGCCTGTTCGCCGCCGGGCTGGCCGAGGCGGTCGGCCCGGGGGGCGCGGTGTTCGGCCTGGAGTCCGACGCCGCCGCCGTCCGCGACGCCCGCGCCAACCTGCGCGACCTGCCGCAGGCCCGCGTGGAGCGCGGACGGGTGGAGGAGGGGCTCGACCGGTTCGAGATCGAACGGGCCGACCTGGTCGTCGTGGACCCGCCCCGCTCGGGGCTGGGCCGCGAGGTGGTCGACCGGGTCGCCATGCTTGAGGCGCCGCGCGTCGTGTACGTCTCGTGCGACCCGGCGACGCTGGCGCGTGACCTGGCGTGGCTGGCCGAGCACGGCTACCGCCTCGACGGACTACGGGCCTTCGACGCCTTCCCGATGACCCACCACGTGGAGTGCGTGGCCCTGCTGGTCAAGGAGTAGACCGTGAACATGGGTGTCCCGGAACTCATCCAACTGCTTGTGATCGTCGCTGTGGTCGTCATCATCGTCCGGCTGGTCACCCGCCGCCGCAAGTAGAGGCGCTCGAAACCGCGTTCGGCGGCGGCCGCCCACTTTCGCAAAGGGCGGGCAGGGACGCGGGGAAGAGGCGTAGCGTGCGGATCATGTCTCCGCGGCCCTCCCACTCCGTCACCGCTGAACGCGGGCCGTCGTCCCCGCGCCCGCCCGGCCCGCCGGGCGGGCCCGCGCCGGGTTCGCCGCGCCGGCGTCGCCTCGCGGTCGCGCTCGTCACGGCGGGGTTCACGGCTGCCGTGGGCACCGTCGTCGTGGCGTCCGGCGGGCCGATCGGCGGGGCGGCCGACGTCCCCGGCCACCTGCTCGCGTCGAGCGGCGGCTCCGTCACCGGCTCGCCCGGCGGCTCCCCGGCCCACGGCGACGACGAGGCGGGGTCGCGCGAGCCGAGGCCCGAGCAGCAGGCACGCTTCCTGACCCGGCTCGGCGCGATCGCCCCGTGGCTGGCGTCCGAGGCCGACCGCTCGCTCAGCCGCGCCCGCGCCACCTGCGACGACATCCGCCGCGGCGTCCCGGACGGCCGCCTGGTCAGCGACGCCCAGGAGCGCTTCACCGACGTCGCCGCCGGTCAGGCCGCCGAGATCGTGCAAGCCGTCAGGGACTGGTGCGTGTCCTGACGGCTCGCGGTCCTGACGGCTCGCGTGTTCTGACGGCCTGTGCGTCCCGATGGCCTGTGCGTCCTGACAGCTCGCGCCTGGTGGTCCGCGCCTGTGGCTCGCACCTGGCGGCCCGCCGGGTGGCTCAGAGCCGCGGGTCCACCGGCTCCGACTCCAGGGCGAGGATCGCGAAGACCGGCTCGTGCACCCGCCAGCCCGGCTCCCCGTCGGTGAGGCGGGCCAGCGCCTCCAGGCCCAGCGCGTACTCGCGCAGCGCCATCGACCGCTTCTTGCCCAGGAAACGCCGGCGCAGCACGTCCAGCGACTCGGTGTAGTCCGGCCCGTAGATGATGCGCAGGTACTCCCGCCCCCGCACCTTGACGCCCGGCTGGACCCGGCCCGGCACGTAGCCCGCAGGCTTGACCACCATGCCCTCGCCGCCGGCCGCCGTCAGCGACTCCCACCAGTCCGTTGCCTCAGCCCGCGACCGGGCGGAGTCCAGCGACACGGACACGTGCCGCGTCCGCGTGATCAGCGGCGAGTCGAGCCGCGCCAGCGTCTCCAGGTGCCAGGCGTGCGGCTCCAGCGCCGTGGCCCGTCCCTCGCACGCCAGGATCTGGAACGGCGCCAGCCGCACCCCCTCCAGCCCGTCCACCGGCCAGCAGTAGCGGGCGTAGGCGTCGCGGAACAGGGCAGCGTTGGCGGAACGGCGCCGGGTGCGGTCGAGCAGTCCGCCCACATCCAGGCCGCGCCCGGCCGCCGTCTCCAGCGCCGACACGGCCTCGGGCAGCGCCGTCCGCGCGGCCGCCCCCACCGAGGCGTACTGGCTGCGGATCAGCTCGCCCGCCTTGGCCGACCAGGGCAGCAGCTCGCAGTCGAGCACCACCCAGTCGGAGCGCAGCTCGGCCCACAACGGCTCGCACGCCTCGCGTAACCGGTCGACCAGCGGCGCCGTGTCGTCGAAGAACGGCCGCCCGGTGCGGGTGTAGACGCTGCCCGTGCCGCCGTCGGCGACGCCGAACCGCTCCCGGGCCACCTCGGGGGTACGGGCCAGCACGGCGACGGCCCGCGAGCCCATGTGCTTCTCCTCGCACACGACCTCGGTCACCCCGGCGGCGGCGAACTCCTCGAACGCCTCGTGCGGGTGCTCCAGGTAGCCGTCGAGCCGCGACGTCTCCGGCGGCGCCATCGTCGGCGGCAGGTAGACCAGCCAGCGCGGGTCCACCGCGAACCGGCTCATCACCTCCAGCGCGGCGGCGGCGTTCTCCTCCACCACCTTGACCCGGGTGCCGAACCGGGTCTCCACGTACCGGGTGCCCCGCACGTCGTTGATGTCCAGCATGCCGGGCTCCCGGCCGGCGTCGGGGCCGCCGAGCGGCTTGACCGGCTCGTACCAGACCTTCTCGGCGGGCACCTGGACGAGCTCGCGCTCGGGGTAGCGCAGCGCCGTCAGGTGGCCGCCGAACACGCAGCCGGTGTCGAGGCAGATGGTGTTGTTGACCCATTCGGGACGGACCGTGGGCGTGTGGCCGTAGACGACCATGGCGCGGCCCCGGTAGTCGTCGGCCCACGGGTAGCGCACCGGCAGGCCGTACTCGTCGGTCTCGCCGGTCGTCTCGCCGTACAGGGCGAACGCGCGGACCCGGCCGGAGGCGCGGCCGTGGAAGGACTCCTTCAGCCCGGCGTGCGCGACGACGAGCCGTCCGCCGTCGAGCTGGTAGTGGCTGATCAGGCCGTCCATGAACGCCCGCGCCCGGGCGACGAACTCCGGCGGCTCGGCGGCGAGCTGGTCGAGCGACTCCTGCAGGCCGTGCGCCACCTTGACCTTGCGGCCGTTCAACGCGCGGACCAGCTTCTGCTCGTGGTTGCCCGCCACGCAGATCGCGGTGCCGGCCTCCACCATGTCCATCACGAGGCGCAGCACGCCCGGCGTGTCGGGGCCCCGGTCCACCAGGTCGCCGACGAACACCGCCGTGCGACCGTCGGGGTGCCGGACGCCCTCCCAGCCGAGCCGGGTCAGCAGCGCCTCCAGCTCGGCGCGGCAGCCGTGCACGTCGCCGATGATGTCGAACGGCCCGGTCAGCTCCCGCCTGTCGGTCCACGCCTTGTCGAGCCCGACGGCGGCCGTGTCGATCTCCTCGACGCCGCGCAGCACGTGCACCCGGCGGAAACCGTCCTTGGAGATCCTCGGCAGGGACCGGCGCAGGTCCTTGCGCTGCCGGATCACCACGCCCGCGCCGAAGTCGCGGTCGGGTCGGGTGGCGTTGCGTTCGATCGCCACCTCCTCCGGCACGTCGAGCACGATCGCGTCGGCCAGCACGTCGTGGCTCCTGGCCAGGTCGATCAGCGCCTTGCGAGCGGGGTACTGCACGTTCGTGGCGTCCACGACGGTCAGCAGGCCGCGCGACAGGCGCACGCCGACGATGTGGTGGAGCAGGTCGAACGCCGCGGGCGTGGCCGACTGGTCGGTCTCGTCGTCGGAGACCAGGCCGCGGCAGTAGTCGGAGGAGATGATCTGCGTCGGCTTGAAGTGCCGGGCGGCGAAGGTCGACTTCCCGCTGCCCGAGACGCCGACGAGCACCACGAGGGACAGCTCAGGAATCCTGATCACGGGTGAAGACTCCCATCTGGGTGGGCGGGCCGACCTCGGGGTCGTCGTCGCCGACGGGTTTGACGGCGAGGCGGTATCCGTACCGGGCGGCCACGCCGGCGGCCCAGTGCGCGAACTCGGCGCGGGTCCACTCGAAGCGGTGGTCCGGGTGGCGCATCCCGGTCAGGAACTCGTAGCGCACGTTGTACTCGGCGTTCGGCGTGGTCACCAGCACGTGCGCCGGCCGGGCGTGCCCGAACACCACCCGTTCCAGCGCCTCCAGGCGCGGCGGGTCGACGTGCTCGACGACCTCCATGAGGACGGCCGCGTCGTAGCCGGACAGCCGCTTGTCGGTGTAGGTGAGCGAGCCCTGGAACAGGTGCAGTCTGGCGCGCTTCAGCTCCGGCATCCGGTCCAGCTTCAGCTTGCGCGCGGCGATCGTCAGCGCCATCGACGACACGTCCATCGCGCCGACGCGGGCGAACCGCGGCCTGGCGAGCAGCTCGCCGGCCAGCTCTCCCTGGCCGCAGCCCAGGTCGACGACGCTGGTCGCGCCGAGCTCCTCCAGCATCGCCAGCACGGCCTCGCGCCGCTGGACGCTCAGCGGGCGGGGCGGGACGGCCGGGGGGCCGTCGTCCGGCGTCACGGGGGCCTGGGTGACCGGACCCTCCTGCGGCGTCACATGGGCCGGTGTGACCGGGCCCTCCGCCACCGCGGGGTCGAGCTGCTCCTCGGTGTCGTCGCCGAGCTCAGCCAGCCGGGCCAGCGCCGTACGGGCCAGCGCCCAGCGCCGCCCGAGGTAACGCCGCGTGATCAGCCCGCGCTCGGGGTGGTCGCGCAGCCATCCCTCGCCCGCCCGGATCAGCTTGTCCACCTCGTCCGGCGCGATCCAGTAGTGCTTGCCGTCGTCCAGCACGGGCAGCAGCACGTACAGGTGGTTGAGCGCGTCGGCCAGCCGCACGGCGCCGCGCAGCTCCAGCCGCACGTACCGCGAGTCGCCCCACTCGGGGAAGCCCTCGTCCAGGGGCACCGACTGAGCGGACACCTCCCAGCCGAGCGGTGCGAACAGCCGCCGGGCCAGCTCGGGGCCGCCACGGCAGGGCAGCGCGGGTAGCCGCACCTCAAGTGGCAGCGGCCGCTCCGCCAGCTCCGGCCGGGCCCGGCACCGCCCGGCGCGGGCGGTGCGGAACACGTCGGCCAGCGCCACGGCCAGCAGCGAGGAGGCCGCGTACGGCCGGTCGTTCACGTACTGCGACAGGCTGAAGTCGGGCGAGCCCTTGCCGCGCGAGCGGGCCAGCGACACGGAGTCCACGTCGAGCAGGAGCGCCGCCGTGCAGCGCTCCTCGCCCGCCTCGGGATAGAACACCGTGGCCGTGCCGAAGGACTGGCCGAACTCCTGCACCCGGTCGGGATGCTTGTGCAGGAGGTATCCGAGGTCCGTGGCCGGCCGCGCGGTGGTCGAGATCGTCAACAGCACGGGCCAAGTCTGCCGGAGCGGGCAAAGCGGCGCTAACGGATAAGTCGCGAGAGGCTACACGTGGGGCAGGACCTCCGCGGCGATCAGCTCCAGGTGCTCCAGGTCGGACAGGTCCATCACCTGGAGGTAGACCCGCTCGGCCCCCCGCTTCGCCAGCTCGCCGATCTTCTCCACCACCTCGCCGGGCGTGCCCGCGAGCCCGCCCTCGCGCAGGTCGGCCAGGCCGGTGCCGATGGCGGCGGCGCGCCGCTCCAACTCCGCCGCGTCCCGTCCGACGCACACGGTCTGCGCCGCCGACAGGATGACGGTCCGCCCGGCGTCCGCCGCCGCCCGGCGTACCCGGTCGAACGCCTCACCCGTGTCGGGCAGCGTACGGAACGGCACGTTGTACTCGTCGGCGTAGGCGGCGGCCAGCCGCGGGGTGCGCTTGGCGCCGAAGCCGCCGATGATGATCGGCGGGTGCGGGCGCTGCGCCGGCTTCGGCAGCGCGGGCGAGTCGGCGAGCCGGTAGTAGCTGCCCTCGAAGGAGTAGGGGCCCTGCGCCGTCCACAGACCCCGGATGATCTCCAGTTGCTCCTCGAACCGGCCGAAGCGCTCACCGACCGGCGGGAACGGGATGCCGTACGCCGTGTGCTCGGCGTCGAACCAGCCGGTGCCCAGCCCCAGTTCGACCCGGCCGCCGCTCATCTGGTCCACCTGGGCGACGCTGATCGCCAGCGGGCCGGGCAGCCGGAACGTGGCCGGCGTCACCAGCGTGCCGAGCCTGATCGTGGAGGTCTCCCTGGCCAGGCCGGCGAGGGTGATCCAGGCGTCGGTGGAGCCCGGTCCCGGGTCGCCCGCGCCGATGCGCTGGTAGTGGTCCGAACGGAAGAACGCGTCGAAGCCGAGCCGTTCGGCGGCGCGGGCGACGGTGAGCAGGTCGTCGTAGGAGGCGCCCTGCTGGGGCTCGGTGAAGATCCGCAACTTCATGGACGCCATTATCGGCACAGAGCGGACGGCATCCGGAGAATGCCCCCCACGCCGGCCCCGCCCCTTGCTAACGTCTGCCGCCAGTGCTCTGTGTAACCACGTGACGACTCGGGGTGGGCCATGTCGGGTTCGCGGCGCCAACGGGAGCCGGGCATGCTCCCGCGTCCTCTCGCCTTCCTCGCCGCGCTGGCGCTGTCCGGCACGACCGGGGTGGCGGTGGGGCTGCTGCCCGGCCGGGCGCAGCCCGACGCCGGACCCCGCTCCGCGCCCGTTGCCGGGGCCGGGGGCGGGGCCGGAGCCGACACGCCCACCGGTCGGCCGCCCGGCACGGACGCAGCCCCGGGCGCCACCCCGGGCGCAACCCCGGGCGGGCCGGGCACGGGGGAAGGGCCGGCGTTCGTCGCCTTCCTGGACGCCACCCGCACGCCGGTGCTGGGCCTCGCCGCCCACGCCCGCCGTACCGGGCTGCGCCGCTACGCCGTCGGCCACGTGATCGCCGAGCCGGGCGGCTGCGTCCCGCGCTGGGCAGGCCCGGCGGCCGGCGGCACGGCGGTCGCGTTCGGCGACCTGCGGGGGCCGTTCGCCGACCTGCGCGCCGGCGGGGGACAGGCCGGGCTGGTGCTCGGCGGGCCGGCGGGCCGCGGGCTGGCCGGGGCGTGCGCCACCGTCGACGACCTCGCCGCCGCCTACCGTTCGCTCGTCACCGCCACCGGAGCCGCGTTCCTGGACTTCGAGGTGCGTGACGGCGGTGACCACGTCGCCGCCGAACGCCGGGCCCGCGCCGTCCGGGCGCTGCAGGAGGCCCTGCCGGTGCGGGTCGGCTTCACGCTGGAGCTCCACCCGGACGGCCTGGCCGAGCAGGACGTCGAGCTGCTCCGGCTCACCCGCCGGCTCGGCGTGGACGTCACCACCGTCAACCTCCTGGCTCCTGTCGAGGCGCGCGGACGGCACACGCCGTACCCGGTGCGCGAGGTGGCCGCCCTGTGGGAGCCACGGCCGGAGACCGGGGCGTCCGACGGCCGGTTGGGGCGGGTGGCGTCCGCCGTCCGGGCGGCGCGCGACCAGGTCGCCGAGGCCCAGGGCCTGACCGGCGCCCGCGAGGCGGGGCGGCGCATCGCGCTGACCCCCGTGCTCGACGGCCCCGACGGCCTGAGCGAGGCCGACGCCCGCAGGCTGTCGGCGTTCGCGGGCCGCCACGGCCTCGCCTGGCTCTCCCTGCGCGGCCCCGCCCAGGACCCCGCCGTGGCCCGCATCCTCTGGCGCACCCCTGCCTGAACTGTAGGATTTCGCACGAAGTGAGCTGGTTCGTGCGGTGAGGGGGAGGGACGGTGGCGGCCCGGCCGGAGAGAGCGAGAAAGGTCCTCCTCTACTGGATGGACGCCATGGTGGCCCTCCTCGCCGTCGGCATCACCGCCTACATCGCGTTACGGGCCGCCCAGGGCAGGATCGCGCTGCCGCGCGCCCTCGCCGCCGAGGTGAGCCTGCTCACCGTCTTCGGCCTCTTCCCGTTCATGCTGCGCGACGCCTTCGACGCCCGGCCGCGGCCCACGGTGAAGCTCGTCGTCTCGGGACTCGCGGCGGCCGCGGCCGTGGCGCTCGTGCCGGTGCCGCCGGACGGCGGCACCGGCGAGGGCTCCTGGGCGATGGTCGCGTTCCTGTGGGTGTCGGTCGCCGTCCTCTACCTGCCCGTGTGGGGAGGGCTGGCCCTCGCTGCCGTGGTGATCGGCCTGACCTCCTCGTACGTGGCCCTGGTCACCGGCCGGCCGTGGCCTGGCGTGGTGGTCGTCGAGGGGCTCAGCGCGCTCGCGATGACCGTGGCCATGTGGCTGTGGCGCTGGCTGTGGTGGACGATCAGGGACGCGCACGACAGCAAGGAGGCCAAGGCGCGGCTGGCCGTCTCCGAGGAGCGGCTCCGCTTCGCCCGCGACCTGCACGACCTGCTCGGCCACAGCCTCTCCGTCATCACGCTCAAGAGCGAGCTGGCCGCCAAGCTCGCCACCAAGGACGCCGAGCGGGCGGCGCGCGAGATGGCCGACGTGCGCCGCCTCGTCGCCGAGTCGCTCACCGAGGTGCAGGAGGCCGTGGACGGCTACCAGACGCTGGACCTGGACGAGGAGCTGGCCGGGGTGCGCGCCGCGCTGGAGGCCGGGGGCACCCGCTGCGTGATCGAGGTTCGCGCCGGTGACCTGTCGCCCGCGGCCCGGGCGCTGCTGGCGTGGGCGGTGCGCGAGGGCGGCACCAACGTGCTCAAGCACAGCGCGGCCACCCGGTGCGCGATCACGATCGAGGGTGGGGTGCTGGAGATGCGCAACGACGGCGCGCGGCGATCGACCGCCGAGCCGGGCAGCGGGCTGCGCGGGCTGGCGGAGCGGATGACCACCGCGGGCGGCTCGCTCACCGCGACCGGGCTGCCGGACGGCGACTTCGTGCTCCGGGCGGCGGTGCCCGCATGATCCGGCGCGCCGCCCGGGGACTCGGCCGGTTCGCCCGGCCGGCGACCAACCTGGACAAGGTCCGCTGGCTGATCGTCTACTCGACCGACTTCGTCCACCTGATCGCCCTCCTCGGTCTGTACGAGGTCTACCTGGGATGGGAGCACGGCTTCCCGCTCGCCGCCGCGGTCCTGTCCGCCGTTCTGCTGGTCGTGCAGGTCGTGCTGGCGGGGCGGACGTTCAGGGTCGCGGTCAGGGGCGGCCGGCGGCCCACGGCCGTCCTCGCCGTCACCGGAGTGATCACGCTCCTGCTGACGGTCCTCCCGCTCGTGTACGCGGTCGCGCTCTGGCTCGGCATGCTCGCGCCGTTCGTGCGCAGGCGCACGCTCCTGCTGGTGTCCGTCGCGACGGTGGTGGTGCTCAACGGCTATGTCGCGCTGGTCCAGGCGCTGTACCTGCCGCTGGTGTTCGTCCAGGTCGGTGCGTCGACGGTGGTGGTCGGCGCCGTCCTGGCCAACCTGGCGCTGTGGCGGATGGCCAGGGAGGCGCACGAAGGGCAGGAGGCCAAGGCCCTGCTCGCCGTCTCGGAGGAACGGCTGCGCTTCGCCCGCGACCTCAACGACCTGCTGGGCCAGAGCCTCGCCGGCATCTCGGGCAGGACGGCGCACGCGGAGGAGCGGCTGCGCGACGACCCCGTCGCGGCCGCCGCCGAGATGTTCGAGGTCCGCGACCTGACCCGGCAGGCGCTACGGGAGGTGCGCACCGCCGTGCAGAACTACCGCGCGCTGGACCTCGACGAGGTGCTCTCCAGCGTGCGGGCGGTGCTGGAGGCCGCGGGCGTGCGCTGCGTCGTGGCCGCCGACACCTCGTCCCTGGCGCCGGAGACCCGTACGCTGCTGGCCACCGTCGTCCGTGAAGGGGCCACGAACGTGCTCAAACACAGCAAGGCCGAGCACTGCAGGATCACGATCGAGGACGGAGTGCTGGAGATGTCCAACGACGGAGTGAACGGCCCGGCCGGCGACCCGAACCCCAACGGGCTCGGCGGGCTGTCCCAGCGTGTCGGCGCCGCGGGCGGCACGCTGTCGGCCACGCCCACGGGCGAGGGCACCTTCCTGCTCCGCGCGGCGGTGCCGGCATGACGACGCGCGTGCTGCTGGCCGACGACGAGCACCTCATCCGCGGCGCCCTGGCCGCCCTGCTCGACCTGGAGGACGGCATCGAGGTGGTCGCCCAGGTCGGCCGGGGCGACGAGGTGCTGGCCGCCGTCGCCGAACACCGGCCGGACGTCGCGGTGCTCGACATCGAGATGCCCGGGATGGACGGGCTCAGCGCGGCCGAGCAGATCAGCTCCCACTGCAAGATCGTGATCCTGACCAGCCTGGGCCGTCCCGGCTACCTGCGCCGCGCCATGGCCGCCGGGGTCAGCGGATTCCTCGGCAAGGACGCCTCCGCCGAGGAGCTGGCGATGGCCATCCGCAAGGTCCAGACCGGCGGCCGCTACCTCGACGCCGAGCTGGCCGCCGCCGCCATGGCCGCGGGCGACAGCCCGCTCACCGAACGTGAGCGCGACGCGCTGCGGCTGGCCAGCGACGGCGCCGCCATCTCCCGGATCGCCGCCGAGCTGCACCTGACGGAGGGCACGGTGCGCAACTACCTGTCCAGCGCCATGACCAAGCTGGGCGCCCAGAACCGGTTGGAGGCCATCCGCACCGCCCAGCGCATGGGCTGGCTGTGACCCGCGTGCCATAAACGCCGTCACGCCGGGTAGGTGCCCTGACCTGGGGAGGGGCGGACATGGCTTATCGGGGCACACACCAGGAGAATCTCGGCCACGTCGTCTTCATCACGGCGGCGGCCGCCATCGGCGGGTTCCTGTTCGGCTACGACAGCTCCGTGATCAACGGAGCTGTCGTCGGCATCCAGAAGCACTTCGCCGTGGGACCCGTGGAGATCGGTGTCGTCGTCGCCATCGCGCTGCTCGGCTCGGCCATCGGCGCCTGGACCGGCGGACGCCTGGCCGACCGGTGGGGGCGGACCAGGACGATGCAGGTGGCGGCCGCGCTGTTCGCCATCAGCTCGATCGGGCAGATGCTGCCGTTCACCATCTATGACCTCGCCGGGTGGCGGGTGCTGGCCGGTGTCGCGATCGGCATGGCGTCCGTGCTCGGGCCCGCCTACATCGCCGAGGTGGCGCCGGCGGCCTACCGGGGCCGGCTGGGGTCGTTCCAGCAGCTCGCCATCGTGCTCGGCATCGCCGTGTCCCAGCTGGTCAACTATGTGATCGCGCGGCTGGCGGGCGGCGACGTCAACAACCGGCTGTGGGGGCTGGAGGCCTGGCAGTGGATGCTGGGCGCCTGCGTCGTGCCCGCGCTGCTCTACTGGCTGTTCGCCGCGAACATCCCCGAGTCGCCCCGCTACCTGGTCATGGCCGGCCGCGACAAGCAGGCGCGCAAGGTGCTCGCCGAGGTCGAGGGTGACCACGTGGACCTGGACGCCCGCCTGGCGGAGATCCACACGGTGCTCAGGACCGAGGACAAGCCGACGCTGCGCGACCTGCGCGGCTCGGCCCTGGGGCTGCTGCCGATCGTCTGGATCGGCATCGTGCTGTCGGTGTTCCAGCAGTTCGTGGGCATCAACGTGATCTTCTACTACTCGTCCGTGCTGTGGCAGTCGGTCGGCATCACCCAGGCCAACTCGCTGTTGATCAGCTTCTCCAGCTCCGTCATCAACATCATCGGCACGTTCATCGCGATCGCGCTGGTGGACCGGATCGGGCGCAGGCCGCTGCTGCTCATCGGCTCGGCGGGCATGGCGGTCTCGCTGGCCACGGCCGCGTGGGCGTTCAGCGCCGCCGAGACGGTGAACGGCTCGCCGCAGCTGCCCAGCCCGCAGGGCCCGATCGCGCTGGTGGCCGCCAACACGTTCGTGCTCTTCTTCGCCCTGTCCTGGGGCGTGGTGGTCTGGGTCCTGCTGGGCGAGATGTTCCCCAACCGGATCCGCGCCGCCGCCCTCGGCGTCGCCGCCTCGGCGCAGTGGATCGCCAACTGGGTGATCACCGTGTCGTTCCCGGCCCTGTCCGAGTGGAACCTGCCGCTCACCTACGCCATGTACGCGGGCTTCGCGGTGCTGTCCTTCCTGTTCGTCATGCGCTGGGTCCGCGAGACCAAGGGGCGGCGCCTGGAGGAGATGGGCTAGAACGCGTGGGTCTCCTTCGCGGACGCCGCTCAGTCGTGGCGCACGGTGATGGCCTGCACCGGGCAGGCGCGGGCGGCCAGCTCGACCTCGTCGGTCAGGGCGTCGTCCGGCGCGGCGTCGTAGGTGAGGACGTCGTCGCCGTCGAGGCTGAACACCTCGGGCGCGGCGAACACGCACTGGGCGTGGGTCTGGCACAGGGTCATGTCGACGTGGACGCGCATGACGGGTCCCTTCAGGTGGTGACGGGCGGGTTGAACCGGGAGTACGCCTCGAACGCCCAGCGCTGCGGCACGGCCCCGGCCACCTCGACGACCTGCTCGACGTCGAAGTCCACCAGCCGCTGCGCCCCGGGCACCGCGGCGGCCCGCTCCGGGTCCCAGTCGACCCGGGCCCGGCCGGTCAGGTGCAGTGCCCGGCCGCCTTCCCAGTCGAGGAACAGCAGCCCGCACCGGGGGTCGAGCTCCAGGTTGCCCAAGGTCATGAACATGGCGTTGCCCACGTAGTCGGGCCAGGTCAACCGCCCGGCGCCGGTCACCCGGACGAAGCCGGGACTGCCGCCCCGGTGCGAGGCGTCGGCGCCGTGGCCGGGCGCGCGGGTGGCGACGAAGAACGTGTCGGCGCCCGCGATCCAGCGGAGCTGGCCGTCGTCCGGCCGCTCGCTCCTGGTGGCCGCCCCGGTCCCCGCCGGGGCGGGCTCGTCGGTGGGTGTACGGGTCTGGATGTACTTGGGGCAGTTGGCGTACACCTGCTCCGTACGGACCACGAGGCCCGACCCGTCGCGGCGGGCGCGGCCGTTGACGCGCATCCGCCTGCGGGTGCCGGGCTCCAGCGCCAGCATCCCGATGTCGCGCTCCGTGTCGAAGCGGCCGGCCAGCGGGTCGCCGGGGCCGGGCAGCCGGTCCACCGTGACGGTCCGCTCGTCCGGCGCGGCGGCGAAGCCGGGCGGCCCGGCCAGCGGGCTGGCCCAGACCGCCCCGGCGGCGTCCGCGGCGGCGATCACCAGCAGCCGCTGCCGGGCGAGGAACTCGGCGGCCACGGCGGGCACGGCCGCCTTCACCCCGGCCGACCCCCAGCCGGAGCCGGTGAACCCGGCACGCCGCTGTGCCGCCGTCTCTCCTTCGTGCGTCATCACGGCTCTAGAAGAAGCCGCAGGTCGGAGCGCCCTGGGTGGGCGCCGGCGCGGCGCCGGCCGCGTTCGGGGCGTAGATCTCCAGGCGGATGCCGTCGGGGTCGGTGAAGAACACGCCGCCGGACGACGCGCCCTCGCCGTGCGGCACGATCCCGTCGTAGACGAGGGTCGCCCCCAGCTCGCGCAGCACCTCCTCGGCCCGGCGCACCGCCTCGACGTCGGGCACCTGGAACGACAGGTGGTGCAGGCCCGGCCGGTCGGCCGGGAAGTCGCCGTCGCTCTGCTGCCACAGCGTGACCATCAGAGTGCCCTCGCGGCCGAGGAAGGCGAACCGGCGGTCGCCGCCGGTCTGCTCGCCGACCACTTCGAGGTCGAAGACCCGCTGGTAGAAGGCGATGGAGCGGGACAGGTCGGTGACGTTCAGGCCGACGTGGCCGGTCTGCAGCGCGGGCGTGCCCATGCGGAACCTCCAGCAGTTCTAACGGTTTGCTACATTACTTGCCGTTAGAATGGTGGAGCATATTTCTCACGGCGTCAACTCTTGGGTAGCGTGAGAACGTGGATGTGGCCGACTTCTCCGGCGGGGGTGCCCCGCTGCTCGGAGAGCCGCCGCCCGTCGAGCTGGCCAACACCGCGCACGCGGTGCGCGGCCGCCTGCGCGACGGCCTGCGCACGACCGAGCACCTGGCCGCCTGGCTGCGCGACGTACGGCCGCGGCTGGCGGTCCCGCTGACGGACGCGGACCTGCACGGGGTGACCGAGGACGACCTGGCGCAGGCCAGGGAGCTCCGCGACGCCATCCGCACCCTGGCCGCCGCCGCCGCGGCCCGCTGCGCCGCCCACGACGAGGACGACGACGGCCTCGCCGGAGCCCCCGCACCGGACCCCACCCCGCACCCCGCGCCGCACCCCGCGCCGCACCCCGCGCCGGACCCCGGGGCGGTCGAGGCGCTGAACCGCCAGGCGAGACGGGCGCCACGATGGCGCGAGCTGGTGCTCGACCCGGAGCCGCGCGCGGTCGTGCGCAGCGCCGACCGGCCCGTCACCGCCGCCCTGGCGGTCCTCGCGGAGGAGGCGATCGACCTGTTCGCCGGCCCGGCCCGGCACCGGCTGCGCGCCTGCCGGGGGCCGGGCTGCGTCCTGCACTTCGTTCGCGAGTCCCCCCGGCGCGAATGGTGCTCGCCCGGCTGCGGCAACCGCGCCCGCGCCGCCCGCCACTACGCGAAGGTCCGCCGCCCATGATCGACGACGTCGGAGTCCACCGGCACCTCAGAACGAGGTGAGCTGCGCCAGGCCGGCCGCAAGGACCTGGGCACGGCGACTGCCGGAGCCGCCGTGCCCAGGACCGGGTCACGCCATCAGCGCCGCAGGGTCAGCAGACCCGGCCGGTAGGGCAGCAGGCCGTAGTCGCCGCCGGAGTTGGGGTTGCGTCCCTGGTAGAGCAACTGCAGGTTGCAGGGGTCGACGGTCATGGTCTGGTCGGCACTGGTCCGGATCAGCTCGCCGTGACTGATGTCGTTGGTCCAGGTGGCGCCGCTGTTGGCCTTGCCGGCGAAGGGATTGCTCTCGGTCGCGGCCTGCGGTGTCCACGAACCGTTCAGGCTGGTGGCGGTGAACGAGCGGAAGTAGCGGCCCTGCGCGCCGATCGCCTCGACGATCATGAGGTATCGGTTCTGACCCTGGAGCTTGTAGACCTGGACGGCTTCGAACAGGTTGTTCGTCGTGTCGCTCATGATCACCGTCGAGGTGCTGCCAAAACTGCCCGGGAAGTTCCCGATGGGCATGCTGGCCCGGTAGATCTTGCCGTTGTCGCCGGCGAAGAACAGGTACATGTTCGTGCTGTCGCCGATGAGCGTCTGGTCGATGGGACCCGTGCCGGAGCCCGAGATGCTCCCGGAGAAGAGGACCTGCTGTGACGACCAGCCATTGGGGTTGGTGGGGTCGCTGGAGGTCCGGTAGGAGAAGGCGGTGCCGCCCCACTGGTAGGCGAGCACCCAGATGTTCTTCGGGGCGAAGTGGAGGAGCGTGGGCGCGACGGTGGCGGAGGACATCGTGTTCTGGCCGGCCGAGGCCATGTCGGACCAGTTGGTGAAGGGGCTGAAGTTCATCGAGCCCCACCGGGTGCCCGTGTCGTGCGTCGTGGCGTAGACGAGATGCCTGCCGTTGTGGGGGGCGACGGTGAAGTCCTTGAGCGAGACCCACCCCGCCTTCGGGGTCGCCAGCGGGCCCGTCGAGGTCCAGCGGTACGTCGAGGGAAGATCGCACGTACCGGGATCGCCGCCGCCGACCGGGACGAGTTGCCATTGCTGGTTGGCGCCGCCCCAGTCGTCGTACTGGACGATGTTGGCGCCGTCGGCGGTGGAGCCGCCCTGGACTTCGAGGGCTTTGCCGCTGTGGCGTGAGATGAGCCTGATGTGGCCGTCCGGGCTGTCGGCGAGGCGCCATTGCTGGTTGACGCCGTTGCCGTCGGCCCACTGGACGATCGCGCCGCCGTTGGCGGTGGAGAAGTTGTGGACGTCGAGGACCTTGCCGGAGTGGCGGGACCTGATGCGGTAGTGGCCGCCGCCGGAGTCGACGAACTGCCACTGCTGCTGGTTCTGGTTGTTCCTGGTCCACTGGGTGATGCGGCCGCCGTCGGCGGTCGAGAGGTTGTAGACGTCCAGGGCCTTGCCGCTGTTGCGGTTGACCAGGACGTACCACGCGCTGGTGTCGACGGTCGCGGCCGACGCCTGGGGCGTGAGGAACACGCCGACGAGAAGCAGGGGCGCGAGAACCGCGAGCACGTGCCTCACAGGGTGGGATGCACCGGCCACCCGGCCGGTGACGGAGCGCGCGGCGGTCGGGCCTGCGGCCCGGAAGTGCTGGTGACGGCTCGGGGACATGCGGAGCTCCTTGGGGGTGGGGGTGGCGCCCGGCCCTTCTGTTAGCGCTAACATTCGCGTGGTGAGAGCAGTGCGGCCTACCCGGAGTCCCGCCTTCCGGGAGATCAGCCGCACTGCTCGTGCAGTGAGAGGTTCACCGAAGCGGACGGACGGCGCTCCGCGAGGGTCCGCGCTCCTCCGTGACGCCCAGGCGTCCGGGCGGCCGGCCGGTGGAGCTCACGCGGTGCCCGGGTTGTAGGTCCACTTCTGGTTGCCGCCGCCCCAGCAGCCGTACAACTGCAGCCCCGTGCCGTTGCCGGTGCCGCCGCCGACGGCGTCCAGGCACAGCCCGGACTGTACGCCCACGATCGTGCCGTCGGAGTTGACGCGCCACTTCTGGTTGTCGCCCCCCCCAGCAGGAGTAGATCTGGATCTTGGCGCCGTTGCCTGAGCCCCCGGCGTCCAGGCACTTGTCGCCGTACCTCAGCTCCCCGGCCGTGGTCCGCGTCCACCGCTGGTTGCCCTGGCCGTTGCAGTCCCACAGCTGCACCGCGGTGCCGTCGGTGGTGCTGGAGTTGGGCACGTCCACGCAGCGGCCGGAGGCCGTGTTCCTGATCTCGCCCCCGCCGGGCGGCGGCGTCGTGCCGCCGCCGTTGAGCACGTCGAGCACCGCGGTGTAGGCGGCCTTCTTGTTGCCGTTGCCGTCGAAGAGCAGGGGGGCGGCGTTGGCGCCGAGCCAGGAGTCGCTGTCGCGAACTCCCCAGACCGAGATGCCGGTACAGCGCGGCACCGCCAGGCAGTCGCGGACGACGTTGGCGTACGTGGTGGCCGAGCCGCCCTGGATGTCCAGCTCCGTGATCTGCACGTCGACCCCCAGTGCCGCGAAGCTCTGGATGGTCGTGCGGTAGTTGCTGTTGTAGGGACTGTTGCCGTTGAAGTGCGACTGCAGGCCGACGCAGTCGATCGGCACGCCGCGGGCCTTGAAGTCCCTGACCATGTTGTAGACGCCCTGCGTCTTGGCCCAGGTCCAGTTGTCGATGTTGTAGTCGTTGTAGCAGAGCTTGGCGGCCGGGTCGGCGGCGCGCGCGGTGCGGAAGGCCACCTCGATCCAGTCGTTGCCGGTGCGCTGGAGGTTGGAGTCGCGCCGGCCGCCGGAGTTGCCGTCGGCGAAGGCCTCGTTGACCACGTCCCAGGCGTAGATCTTGCCCCTGTAGTGGCCCATGACGCCGTTGATGTGGTTGATCATCGCCTGCCGCAGCGAGCTGCCCGACAGCGACTGCATCCAGCCCGGCTGCTGGTTGTGCCAGGCCAGGGTGTGCCCGCGCACCCGCTTGCCGTTCTGCACGGCCCAGTTGTAGACCCGGTCTCCGGCGGTGAAGTTGAACTGCCCCCGGTTGGGCTCGGTGGCGTCGATCTTCATCTCGTTCTCGGCCGTCACCATGTCGAACTCGCGACTGGCGATCGTCGTGTAGGCGGGGTCGCCGAGCTTGCCCGCGGCGATGGCGGTGCCGAAGTAGCGGCCGCTCTGCGCGGCTGCCGCGCCGAGCGTGTTCGCCGCGGCATGGGCCGGAATCGCTGGTGCCAGTGCCGTGATCAGGCCGAGTGCGCCGAGCACGCCGGTGATCAGCGTGCGGCGGCGCGCGCCGAGCGGCCGTCGGGCGGCAGGCGGGGACATGGCGTCGACACGCATGCTTGAGCCTCCTGTGCGGATCATGGGAAGGATCGCGCGGGACACCCCCGCGGGACCGGTGCAGCGCCCGGTGGGGACGCCATCCGCAGGCGTCGGGACGGCAGTCCCCCGGCTCCGGGCCGGTAGAGGAGATCGCCTCGGGCACTCAGTGTGAGAATCGCGTCGAAACTTGTCAAGGACGGAGTGAAACTTTCGGCCACGCCTGCCGCTTCCTGTGTCGAGCATGGCGATCACGGTGGCGCTTGTGGCTCCTGAAAGTTTCGGCCGTACTCGCCGGGCGCTCGGATGAAAGTTTCATGGCGACGCTCTCGCGACTCGCCCGCGGTCGCACCCGATAGCCCGAGGTGAGCGCGCTCGGGCGCTCCCTCCGCCGACCCGCCGCGCCCGAGGGTGCTCTTGACAGCGCCTTTCCGCCCCGTGTGTGCTCCGTCCCGCCGCCTCTGTCGGCGGCGGGGAGTGCGACCAGTCGATGTCTTGTTAGCGCTAACAGCGGAGAGGTGGAACCATGAAGCGGAACGCGCCGCGAACGAGCAGGCACGCGGTCGTCGGAGCGGCCCTGACGGCTCTGATCACAGCGATAGCCACCGCCTTGTCCGTGGTCCTCACCGCCGCACCGGGGGCGTCGGCGGCGGTCCTCACCGAAGTGACGAACTTCGGAACCAACCCCGGCGGCCTGCGGATGTATCTCTACGTCCCCGACACGGTGACCTCCCGGCCGGGAGTCCTCGTGGCGATGCACGGCTGCAACGGCTGGGCCCCGGGCTTCCACCAGGGCACCGAGTTCGCCTCGCTGGCCGACCGGTACGGCTTCATCGTCATCTACCCACAGGCCAACAAGAGCGCCAACGGCATGTCGAACTGCTTCGACGTGTGGTCGGACGAGGCCCTGCGCCACGGCGGCGGCAGCGACCCGGTGTCGATCGTCTCCATGACGGCCTACGTGCTGCAACGCCACAACGGTGACCCGGAGCGGGTGTTCGCCACCGGCTTCTCCTCCGGCGCGATGGAGACCAACAACCTGCTCGCCACGTATCCCGACGTGTTCAAGGCCGGCGCGCCGTTCGCGGGCGTCCCCTATGGCTGCCTCGGACCG
Source organism: Nonomuraea sp. NPDC047897 (assembly GCF_043204415.1). Taxonomy (NCBI): domain Bacteria; kingdom Bacillati; phylum Actinomycetota; class Actinomycetes; order Streptosporangiales; family Streptosporangiaceae; genus Nonomuraea; species Nonomuraea sp. NPDC047897. The sequence goes on from NZ_JBIDCC010000018.1 coordinate 108,447, forward strand.
GCCGGATGCGGGGACAAGACGCCGCGGCAGTGGGGTGACCTGGTCAGGAACGCCTACCCCGGCCACACCGGGCCCCGGCCGCGCGTCATGGCCTGGCACGGCACCGCCGACTCCGTGCTGCCCTACACGATGCTGCAGGAGGAGGTCGACCAGTGGACCGACGCGCACGGACTGAGCCAGACCCCGACCTCCACCGACAGCCCGCAGCCCGGCTGGACCCGGCGGGTCTTCGGTTCCGGGCAGGTCGAGGCGTACACCATCACCGGCGCCGGCCACGACCTGCCGCGACCCGGGATGGCCGCCCACGCCATCCGCTTCTTCGGCCTGGACGGCGGCTCGTCCACCACGACGCCGACCCCGCCGCCCGCCGGGCAGATCAAGGGCGCCGGCTCCGGGCGTTGCCTGGACGTGCCCGGCGCCGCCACCGCCGACGGCACCGCGGTGCAGTTGTGGGACTGCAACGGGCGCGTCAACCAGCAGTGGGCCGCCACCACGGCCGGCGAGCTCAGGGTTTACGGCAACAAATGCCTCGACGCGGCCGGCACCGGCAACGGCAGCGGCATCCAGATCTACCTCTGCCACGGCGGCGCCAACCAGAAATGGCGCCTGAACGCCGACGGCACCATCACCGGGGCGCAGTCCGGGCTGTGCCTGGACGCCGTGGGCCAGGGCACCGCCAACGGCACCCGCCTCCAGGTATATTCCTGCCACGGCGGCGCCAACCAGCGCTGGACCCGCACCTGACACACCGCGACGAGGAGGGGCGGGGAGGACGGGAACAGCACCTGCTCCCGCAGTACGGTGGCAGCATCACTGCTGGGTGGCGGCACCGGCGCGGTGATCGGGACGCCCGGCTGGACCCGGCGTTCTCAGGGTGGGATTGATTCGCCAGGCTGTGCGGCCCCTGACGCTCGGTCGGCGCCCCTGTGGACGCGCACCGTGCGGTCCACGAGCTCGCGCAGGACGCTCTCGTCGACGTCGGTGAGCCGTTTGAGGTAGAGGCAGCCCTTGCCGGCCCTGTGCGGGCCGAGCCGGGCGAGCACCGACGCGTGTCGTTCCTCGAACCCGCCCACGAGGTAGAGGACGAGATGCTGCTTGCGCGGGGAGAAGCCCACCAAGGGCCAGTCGCCCGCGCGCCCGCTGCTGTAGACGTAGTGGTAGCTCCCGAACCCGACGATGCTCGGACCCCACATCACCGCGGGCTCGCCGGTCACCTCGCCCAGGATCGCGCGCAGCCGTTCCGCGTCGGCCCGCCTGCGCTCGTCGGGGACCGCTGACAGGAAGCCGTCCACGTCGGCGTCGGTGGGGACCGTCACCGGTTCTCTCGAAGTCGCCATGACGTCATGCTGCCACGCTCGCCCGACACCCCCCGATGCCCGGCGGCGCCGGATTTATCGGTATGCCTACCGATAGTCCTACGGATATTCGGCCGTGGCGGCAGCGCCTACCGTCTGGCGGCAGCAGGGGCGATCACACCCCCACGAAGGAAGACGCACGCCCTTCAACACCCCCCGTTCCCGGCAGGCCCGTGCTCCCAGGCGATCCCTGCGGCGCGGACCCGCGTGCGCCCACCCGGGCGACCGGCCGGGAAAGCCGAAAGGAGCACAGCGTGAAACTCAAGCCACTGGCCGCCGCTACCGTGGGAGTCGCCACGGCCGCGGCCATGGTGTTATCCGTCTTACCCGCGCACGCGGCCCCGCCCGGAGCCAGGGGAGCCGGTGGCCAGGCCCGCGTCGCCGCCGCGGCCGACCCGGAGTCGCAGGCCGCGGCCGTCGCCGACCGGGCCGTCGCCAGCGGCCTCGACGAGCTGGCCAAGGGACCCGACGAGGCGTACCGCCGGCTGAACGTGGTCCGCGGCGCGGGCGACATGTTCTACGTCTCCTACGAGCGCACCTACAAGGGGCTGCCGATGGTCGGCGGTGACGCCGTCGTCGTCACCGACTCGGCCGGGCACGTCCGCGACACCGTGGCCGAGTCCGGGCCCAGCCCGAGCGACGTGCCGACGACTCCCGAGGTCAGCGCCGAACGGGCCACGAAGGTGGCCAGGGCTCGCCTCTCGCGCGTGGACGACACCGAGGAACCCCGCCTGGTGGTGCTGCTCTGGGGCGACAAGCCGCGCCTCGCCTGGGAGGCGGTCGTCAGCGGCGTCACCGACGGCAAGCCGAGCATCCAGCACGTGTTCGTGGACGCCCGCACCGGCGAGTTCGCCGACTCCTACGACCTGGTCCGCGAGGGCACCGGCAACGGCCACTACTACGGGCAGGTCACCATCACCACGAGCGGCTCCGGCGGCTCCTACTCGATGACCGACCCGACCCGGCCCGGCATCAGGTGCGGCGGGCAGAACGGCTCCGCCTACACCGGCCCCGACGACTCCTGGGGCAACGGCCAGGGCACCAACTTGGAATCGGCCTGCGTCGACACGCTGTACTCCGTCCAGCGCGAGTGGGACATGCTGCGCGACTGGCTCGGCCGCGACGGCATCAACGGCCAGGGCGGCGGCTTCCCCGCCCGCGTCGGGCTGAACCAGGTCAACGCCTACTGGAACGGCAGCTACACCAACTTCGGCCACAACCAGGCGAACACCCGCCAGGCCACGCCCATCGACGTGGTCGCCCACGAGTACGGCCACGCCATCTTCCAGACCACGCCCGGCGGCGCCGGCTCCGGCAACGAGAACGGCGGCATCAACGAGGCCACCGGCGACATCTTCGGCGCGGTCACCGAGCACTACGCCAACCACCCGAACGACGCGCCCGACTACCTGGTCGGAGAGGAGGTGGACCTCGTCGGAGACGGCCCGATCCGCAACATGTACAACCCGGGCGCGCTCGGCGACCCCAACTGCTGGTCGACCTCCATCCCCGGCACCGAGGTGCACGCCGCCGCCGGCCCGCTGAACCACTGGTTCTACCTGCTGGCCGAGGGCAGCAGCCCCGGCGGCGGCAAGCCGTCCAGCCCCATCTGCTCCGGCGGCCCGTCCTCGGTGACCGGCATCGGCATCGAGAAGGCCGCCAAGATCTTCATGGGCGCGCTCAACCGCAAGACCTCAAGCTGGCGCTACGCCAACGTCCGGTCCGCCTCCGTGGCGGCGGCGGTCGAGCTGTTCGGCGCGGGCAGCGTCGAGTGCAACACGACCAAGGCGGCGTTCAGCGCGATCAGCGTGCCCGCCCAGTCCGGCGAGCCCGCCTGCGGCACCCCCGGCAACGACTTCTCCCTGTCGCTCAGCCCCGCGTCGGGCAGCGCCCAGCCCGGGCAGCAGGTGACCACCACGGTCAACACCCAGACCACGTCCGGCAGCCCCCAGACGGTGAACCTGTCCGCCTCCGGCCTGCCGAGCGGCGTCACGGCCGCCTTCACCCCGACGTCGGTGACGTCCGGCAACTCCGCCACCCTGACCCTGACCGTCGGCGCTTCGGCGGCCCAGGGCACCTACCAGATCACCGTCACGGGCACCGGCACGACGCCGCACACCGCGGTCTACACCCTGCAGGTCGGCTCCGGCGGCCCCGGCGGCTCCGACCCGCCGGACATCAGCCTGGCCAGCGTCAAGGCACACCTGTCGCAGTTCCAGTCGATCGCCACCGCCAACGGCGGTAACCGCAGGTCCACCGGCAGCGGCTACACCGCGTCCGTCTCGTACGTGGAGCAGAAGCTGCGCGCCGCCGGCTACACCGTGGTCCGGCAGAGCTGCACCTCAGGCTGCACCAGCGGTTCGGGCCCCAACCTGATCGCGGACTGGCCCGGCGGTGACGACAACCAGGTGATCATGGCCGGGGCGCACCTGGACGGCGTGTCCGCCGGTCCCGGCATCAACGACAACGCCTCCGGCTCGGCCGCGCTGCTGGAGGTCGCGCTGACCCTGGCCGCCGAGCGGCCCACCATGACCAAGCACGTGCGGTTCGGCTGGTGGACGGACGAGGAGCAGGGTCTGAACGGCTCCAGGTTCTACGTCAACTCGCTGTCGGCGACCGAACGATCGAGGATCAAGGCGTACTACAACTACGACATGGTCGGCTCGCCCAACGGCGGCTACTTCATCAACAACATCAGCACCGCGGTCGCCCAGCCGCTCAAGCAGTTCTACGACAACCTCAACCTGCAGCCCGAGGAGAACACCGAGGGCGCCAACCGCTCCGACGACGCCTCCTTCCGCAACGCGGGCATCGCCACCTCCGGCGTCGCCGCGGGCGCCAGCTACACCAAGAGCACGGCGCAGGCGGCCAAGTGGGGCGGCACCGCCGGACGCGCGTACGACCCCTGCTACCACGCCGCGTGCGACACCAGCTCCAACATCAACGACACCGTCCTCGACCGGGCCGCCGACGCGGCCGCCTACGCCGTGTGGAAGCAGGCGGTGGGCAGCGGCACGCCGAGCCGCGACTTCTCCGTCTCGGCCAGCCCGGCGTCCGGCACCGTGCAGGCCGGCTCGCCGGCCACGACCACGATCCGCACCACCACCACGGCCGGCGACCCGCAGGTCGTGAACCTGTCGGCGACGGGGCTGCCGACGGGCGCCTCCGCCTCCTTCAACCCCGCCTCGGTGACGTCGGGCGGCTCGTCCACCCTGACGATCACGACCGCGCCGACCACCCCCGCCGGCTCCTACACCGTCACGGTGACGGGCACCGGGCAGACGGCGACGCGGTCCGCGACGTACGCGCTGACCGTCCAGGGCACCTCGGGCGGCCGGACGTTCACCAACGGCACCGACTACCAGATCCGGGACTACGCCAACGTGCAGAGCCCGATCACCTCCACGGCGACGGGCGCCGCGACCTCACCGGTCCGGCTCTCCGTCACCATCAACCACACCTGCGCCGAGGACCTGGACATCTGGCTGCGCGGCCCCAACGGCCAGTGGTACGCGGTCGACAGGTACGGCGGCACGAGCTGCACCTCGTACGGCACCAGGACGTACACCGTCCCGGTCAGCCAGCAGGCGGCGGGCACCTGGGTCCTCGACATCGAGGACGTCTACGCCGGTGACACCGGCTACCTCGACACCTGGAGCATCACCGTCTGACCCGTCCGATCCCCGAAGGGTCCCGGCCGCCGGCCGGGACCCTTCCCGTCACAGCGGCCACGCCACGTCGTTGCGGGTGCGGACGCCGAGCTTCTGCAGCACCTTCGCGACGTGCGTGTCGACCGTGCGGCGCGACACGAACAGCACCTCGGCGATCTCCCGGTTCGTCCGGCCCTGCGCGACGAGCCTGGCCACCTCGCGTTCCCTGGGCGACAGCCCGCCGCCCGCGGGCCTGCGACCCCGGCGCGGCGGGCAGCCGGCGCCGATCTCCCGCAGCCGGTGCCGGCAGCGGGCCGCGTCGTGGGCGGCGCCGAGCGCCGCGTACCGCTCGGCCGCGCCGGTGACGATCTGCGCGGCCCGTTCCACGTCACCGAGCTCCAGCCGGGCGAGCGCCTCCGCCTCCGCCGCCCGCGCCCCGCCGTACGGGCGGCCCATCGCGGCGTACGCCGACCCCGCGCGGGCCTGGCACGCCACCGCCTCCTCGAACCGGCCGTCGGCGTGCGCCAGCGCGCCGCGCACCACCTCCAGCGCGGCCACGGCCGACGGCGCGCTGCGGCCCTCGATCCCGGACGCGAACTCCACCACCAGCGCGCCCGCCTCATCGCGGCGCGCCGCCCGCAGCAGCGCGGTGACGGCCGGCGGGACGAGCTGGTCGCCCCACACCCACACGCCCTTGCGGCGTAGCCGGGCCACCGCCGCGCGGGCCTCGGCGAGCGCCGCCTCCACCCGGTCGCGGGCGAGCAGCAGCTCGACCAGCCCGCCGGAGGCGGCCGCGGCCACCGGCAGGAAGGCCGAGTCGGGCTCCCGGACCCCGGCGTCCTCCAGGTGGCGGCCCGCCTCCTCCCACTCGCCGCAGGCCAGCGCCAGCATGCCGAGGACGAGCTGCGCGTCCACCCCCAGCAGGGGCGTCTCCGGCATCATCTCGACGGCCGCGACCGCCCGCTCCCGCAGCCCGGACCAGCGCCCGGTCAGCCAGTCGAGCCTGATGGACGACATCTCGACCAGGTAGACGGGGTACAGGGCGCCGCTCTCCTCGGCCAGCCGCCGGCCCAGCTCGGCGTACCGCCGGGCGGCGGCGTAGTGGCCGAGCGGGATCGCCGCGTCGCACAGGTTGGAGTAGGCGCGGGCCACCTGCCGCCGCACTCCCGCCGACGGGTGGCCGACCGGCAGGGTGTCGGCCAGCGCGAACGCCTCCGGCGAGCCGACCAGCATGGCGAAGGCGACCTTGTTCGCGCGCACCGTCGCCGTGAGCTCCGGGTCGCCGTCGGCGACGACCAGGCTCTCGGACCGGTCCATCCACTCCTGGTGGGCGGCGATCGGTTCGGTGCCCCATGCCGGCATGGCCAGCAGCGCCAGCCCTCGGGCGGCCATGCCGGGCCGGTCCGCGAGGTCGGGGAGCGCGGCGAGCACCTCCTGCCGCCCGGCGGGGATGGCGCCCGCCTGGTTGGCCAGCAGCACGCCCAGGTTGAGCCGGGCCTCGCCGCGTACCTCCCGCGACAGGAAGTCGTCGGCGAGCAGGTGGCGCAGCAGCCGGACGACGCGCCGGTGGGACAGCCCGACCGCGGCCAGCCTGCTGAGCCGCAGGGCCAGCGGCCCGCGCGCGTCACGCGGCAGTTTGGGGTCGGCGAGCATGCTCTCCAGCAGCTCTACGGCGAGCGGGACGTCGCCGAGCGCGGCGGCCTGGTCGGCGGCGGCCTCGCCGTGGCGCCGCCAGGCGTCGAAGTCGCCCGCCCGCCGCGCGTGGTAGGCGATCTGGACGAGCGGCGGCGGGTCGAGCGCGGCCAGCGCGGCCACGGCCCGGCGGTGGACCGACCGCCGGTCGGGGCCGGGGATCGCGTCGTAGACGGCCTGCTGGGCGAGCGCGTGCCGGAAGCCGTGCTGACCGTCGGGATGCTCCATCAGCACGCCCGCCCGCAGCGCCTCGCACAGCCCGGCCCCGTCCCGGGGCAAGCCGTCCCGGGGCAAGCCGTCCCGTGGGGAGCCGTCCCCGGCGACGGCGGCGAGCAGCGGCTCGTCCGCCGGCAGCTTGAGCACCGCGGCGGCCCGCACGACCCGCAGCGCGCCGGGGGACAGCCCGGCCAGCCGCTCGGCCATCGCCTCGCGCAGCAGCACCGGCACCGCGATGCGGTCGAGCGCCTTCGGCTCCTCCCCGACACCGCCGGCTGCGGCGCCGCCGGCGTCGGCGAGCAGCGAGCGGACCACCTCCTCCACCACGAACGGCACCCCGGCGGTGCGCTCGTGCAGCCGGGCGGCGAACGCCGCCGGCAGCCCGTCCCGGCCGAGCAAGCCGCCCGCCATGCGCGCGACATCGTCCACGTCCAGCGGGGCCAGCGCCACCACCTCGCTGTTGACGCCCGGCGGATGCCGGTACGCGTGCCCGAACGGCAGCCCCGGCACCGGCAGGTCCTCCCGCCGGAACGTCACCACCAGCGCCAGCCCCCCGGGCGGCTGGTCGATGAGGAAGCGCAGCAGGTCGCGCGTGCCGTCGTCGGCCCAGTGCAGGTCCTCCACCACCAGCACGACCGGGCCCACGGCCGCCAGCAGCGCGTGGACGGCCCGGAACAGCCGGTGCCGTTCGGCGCTCGGGTCGTCGACCGGCGGCGGAGGCGGCGCGGGCGGCAGGTCGCCGGCCAGCTCCGGCAGGTAGCCGCGCAGCGCCCCGGTCACCGGGTTGAGCGCCGGCCGGGCGGGCAGAGCGGCGCCGACGTGGCGCAGCGCGTCGAACACCGGCCCGTACGGGAACGGCTCCCTGAGCTGGTGGCAGTGGCCGACGAGCACGGTGCGCTCCCCGTCGGGCAGCAGCTCGACGGCCGCCCGGACCAGCCGTGTCTTGCCGATCCCCGCCTCACCCTGCACGAGGGCCACCGCGGGCGGCCGGGTGATCGCGCCGAGGAGGGTGCCGAGCTGCGCGTCGCGTCCGACCAGCGCGGGGGGAGCGAAGGCCGTCATCGGAGTCTCCGGATCAGTGCGGCGTACCGGAACTCCGTTATCCACCACCGGTCAATCTTGGTCAACAGTCTCCTTACTCGCCTCGGGCGCTCCGCATCGCCGTCGACGGGGCGGGAAGGGGAAGGGCGGGACGTCCGGAGAAAGGCTGCCTCGATGGCCGGAACATTCGATCAGGGGGACCCGGGCGGGCCGTCTCGTTACCTGCCGATCGCCGAGCACGGAGTGGTCGGCGACCTGCGCACGGTGGCGCTGGTCGGCACCGACGGCACCGTCGACTGGTACTGCTGCCCGCGCTTCGACTCGCCCAGCGTGTTCGCCTCGATCCTCGACGCGGACCGGGGAGGGTGCTTCGAGCTGGCCGCCGCCGTGCCGGCGAGGACCAAGCAGTTCTACTTCCCCGACACCAACGTGCTGATCACCCGGTTCTTCACCGAGGACGGGGTGGGCGAGATCCAGGATTTCATGCCGGTGAGCGACCATGCCGGCGACGGGCGCGAGGCCGACCGGCACCGGCTGATCCGACGGGTCGTCTGCGTGCGCGGGTCGATCCCGTTCCGGGCGCGGGTGGCGCCCCGGTTCGGCTACGGGGCGCAACCGCACGAGGTGACCGAGCGCGGCGGCGTGGTGCTGTTCTCGTCCGACGACCTGTCGCTCGCCCTGACCGCGACCGTGCCCGTCGCCTGCGACGAGCGGGACGCCGTGGCGGAGTTCACGCTCAAGGAGGGCCGGTCCGAGGTGTTCGCGCTGGACCGGGTGGGCGCCGACGTGGAGCCGCGTGGCTGCCCGCACGCGGAGGCGGACGCGGAGTTCGCCGCCACGGTGGGGTTCTGGCGGCGCTGGCTGGCGGCCTCCCGCTACCGGGGCCGCTGGCGGGAGATGGTGCACCGTTCGGCGCTGACGCTCAAACTGCTCACCTACGCGCCGACCGGCGCGATCGTCGCCGCGCCCACCACGAGCCTGCCCGAGCAGATCGGCGGCGAACGCAACTGGGACTACCGCTACCTGTGGGTGCGTGACGCCGCCTTCTGCGTGTACGCGCTGCTCCGGCTCGGGTTCACCGACGAGGCGGCGGCGTTCATGGACTTCCTGACCCGGCGCGTCTGCCGCGACGCCGGCGGGCCGTCCGGGCCGCTGCAGATCATGTACGGCATCGACGGGCGCACCGACCTGCCCGAGCGCGTCCTCGGTCACCTGGAGGGGCACCGGGGCTCGGCCCCGGTGCGGGTCGGCAACGCCGCCGTCGGCCAGCTCCAGCTCGACATCTACGGGGCCCTCATCGACTCCGTCTACCTCTACGACAAGTGGGGGCAGCCCATCTCCAGCGGCCACTGGGACGACGTCTGCTCCCTCGTGGACTGGGTGTGCGAGCACTGGGACCAGCCCGACGAGGGCGTGTGGGAGACGCGCGGCGGGCGTAAGAACTTCCTGTACTCGCGGCTGATGTGCTGGGTGGCGATCGAACGGGCGATGCGGATGTCCCGCCGCCGCGGCCTGCCCGCCGACATCCAGCGCTGGCGCGACACCCGGGACACGATCTACCGGAAGCTCATGCGCCGCGGCTGGTCGGACACGCGGGGCGCCTTCGTCCAGCACCAGGACGGCGACGTGCTCGACGCCGCCGTCCTCATGATGCCGCTGGTCAAGTTCATCTCGCCGACCGACCCCAAATGGCTGTCCACCCTCGACGCGCTCACCGCCGACCTGGTGTCGGACTCGCTGGTCTACCGGTACGACCCGCGGGCCAGCCCGGACGGCCTGCGCGGGGAGGAGGGCACGTTCTCCATCTGCTCGTTCTGGTACGTCGAGGCGCTGGTGCGCGCGGGGCGCGTGGAGGAGGCGCGGCTGGCGTTCGAGAAGATGCTCACCTACGCCAACCACCTCGGCCTGTACGCGGAGGAGATCAGCCGGAACGGTGAGCAGCAGGGCAACTTCCCGCAGGCTTTCACCCATCTGTCCCTCATCAGCGCCGCCTTCAACCTCGACCGTGCCCTCGGCTGACACCGCGTCCGGGCTCGCCCGCGTGCACCTCGTCGCGACGCGGGTAGCCTGTCGGGGTGGCAGAGCGCCCGAGAAGGGCTCTGACCTGCCGCTTCCGCAGCGATCGACATCCCCCGTCCGCCCCTCCGACGAGAGGACACGCGTGTTCCAGGCAACCGCCAGGCGCTCGGCGACGCTCGCGGCCACCCTCATGGCCGGCCTCGCGGCCGCGTCGCTCGCGCCCGCCACCGCCACCACTACCGCCACTGCCACCGCGGCCACCACTGCCACCGCGGCCACCACCGCCACCGCGGCCACCACCGCCACCGCGGCCACCACCGCCACCACCGAAGCCGTGCCGGACCGGCCCGCCATCATCGGCGGGCGGGTCGCGACGGAGTCCTACCCGTTCATGGCGTCGTTCCGGCTGGCCGAGCAGCCCGACCACCACTGCGGCGGCGCCCTCGTCGCCGCCGACTGGGTCGTCACCGCCGCGCACTGCCAGGGCCTGCTGAAGCCCGGCGCGACACGGGTGCGCGTGGGCTCCGCCGACCGTGACGAGGGCGGCGTGCCCGCCGGAGTCAAGCGGGTCGTCGTCCACCCCGGCTTCGGCTCCTCCTGGGGCCCCCGGGGCCGCGAGGCGGACCTCGCGCTGGTCCGGCTGGACCGGCGGGTGGACCTCGCGCCCATCCCCATCGCCGCGGAGCCGGGCGCCGTGGGCGCCCCGAGCCGGGTCCTCGGCTGGGGCATGACCTGCGAGAACAGGAAGAACCCGGACTGCGCGGACGGCTCGCGCCTGCTGCGCGAGCTGGACACGGTGCGCGTGGCCGACGACCGGTGCGTCACGATCGACGGCGTGGCCGAGTTGTGCGCGGGCGAGCGTGACGGGCGCGCGGCCAGTGCCTGCAACGGCGACTCCGGGGGGCCGCAGATCCGCCGGGTCGGCGGCCGGTGGGAGCTGATCGGCGCCACCTCGCGCGACGGCGACGACGTGGACGACCGCATGGACGGCGGCGCGGGCTGCTCGACGAGCCCCGCCGGCGGACCGGGGGTCGGCATCTGGACCGACGTCACCCGTTACCGCTCCTGGATCGCCCGCACCCTCGGCGAGGACGCGCCCGCGGAGGTCCGCACCGACTCCTGACGGCCTCCCGCCGCCCCCGGCCCCCAGGGGCGGCGGGTCAGGCGTCCGGGTTGCGGGCGATGATCGCGCCGTTCAGAGCCGTCGCGAAGGCGGTCCAGGCGACGTACGGCACCAGCGCCATCCCCGCGCGGCGGTCGGCCCGCAGGAATCGGCGCAGCAACGCGAGGTTGGAGACGTTCAGCGCCACGATGTCCACCATCGCCAGCCTGGGGGAGCGGGCGGCGAAGAACAGGGGCGTCCAGGCGGTGTTGAGCGCCAGGTTCAGCGCGAGCGCCCGCACCAGGCCCGCCCGCTCCGGCGCCGCCCCGGCGGTCTGCGCGAAGCCCTCCCCGGAGCCCTCCCCGGAGCCCTCCCCGGAGCCCTCCCCGGACTCGGCTCTGGAGCCCGCCCCGGACGCCGCTCCGCCCGTGGTGGACGCGGTGGTGAGGGCCCGCGCTCCGGCGTATGCGATCAGCCCGTACAGCGGCGTCCAGACCAGCCCGAAGGCCTGCGGGGGCGGCTGCCACGGCGGCTTGCGCAGCTTCCGGTACCAGCGGGAGCCGCTGTCGGTGGCCCGGGCGCCGACTGCGGCGCCGGCGGCCACGGCTGTCCCCGTCGCGAGCAGGTTACGGGCGAAACGATGTCGGTCGCGTGTCATCCCGCCCCCCTACCCGGAGCCGGGCGGATCACCGGCGGTGGTGGAAACGCCGCCGCAGCATGCCGAAGACCACGGCGCCGAGCCAGATCACGAACAGCACCTTGACCACGCCCCATCCGCCGGCCACCATCCCGACGAACATCATCGCGAACAGGATCGGCAGCCAGGGCGCTCCGTGCCGGTGCGGGCCGTGGCCGTGCGGGCCCCGGCGGGGGTGGTGGTGGCGCGCGGCGGCCACCTGGTGGCGGTGCGCGTTCACCGCGGCGCGCCAGTCGCCGGGGCCCGGCACGACCGGCTCGCGGTGTCCGGACGGCCGGCCGGAGCCCGGCAGGTCGGCCGTCACCCGGGCGAGGTCGCGCTCGGTGCGCGCCGCCAGCGTCTGGTCGAGCCGCTCGTCCAGCTCGGTGTGGTCGAGCCGGCCCAGCGCGAAGTGCTCGCGCAGGGCGGCCATCGTCTGCTCGCGCTCGGCGTCGCCGATGCGCAGGTCGCCGGGTCCGGGGCGCGGATCCGCGCCGGTGTGGTGCCCGGCCGGGTCCGTCGGCCGTTCCGCGCCGGTGCCGTGGTGGTGGGGGTCCATGCGTGACTCCTCCTTTGCGGACCGGTCTTCCGCGAGGGCGCCGGTCATCGCGTCACTCCTCGCCCGGGTCGCCGTCGGCCAGGATCTGGTAGAGCTTGCGCCGGGTCTCAACAAGAGTCTTACGCGCTTCGCGGATCTGCGCGTCACTCCCGGACTGCAGAACCTGCATCATCGCGAACGCCGACTGCCGGGCCAGGTCCCACAGCTCGGCGCTGTTGTCGTCGACGTCGGGCCGCATCTCGTCCCAGGGGGCGCGCACCTCGTCGCCGTGGGAGTCGATGTAGGCGCGGCCGCTCTCGGTGAGGCGGAAGGTCCTGCGGCCGTCGTTCTCCTCGGAGACGACCAGGCCCTCGTCGGTGAGCTGCTGCAGCGCCGGGTAGACGGCGCCGGGGCTTGGCTTCCAGCCGCCTTCGCTGCGCTCGGCGATCTCCTGGATGATCTGGTAGCCGTTGCGCGGCTCCTCGGCCAGCAGCGCCAGGATCGCGGCGCGCACGTCGCCTCGCTTGGCCTTGCGGCCCCGGCCGCCCCAGCCGCGGTGGCCCCACGGCCCGCCTGGCCCGAACGGCCCGCCCGGGCCCCAGGGGCCGCGCCCGAACTCGGGCGGGAACGGCCGCCTGCCGCGTCCCCGGTGGTCGTGCGGGCCGTGGTCGTGCGCGGCGTGGTCGTGCGGGCGGTGGTGGCGCCGTCCGGCGTCCTCCCAGGCTCCGGCGATGGCTTTGAACGCCTGGTGGGCGGCGTGCCTGAACTCTCGTTGGTCGGGCCAGGGGCTGCCGGCCGCATGTGTCGAGGTCATGGGGGTTCCTCCAGCTCTAGACTGTTCTCGATGCTTCAAAGATATATCGACAACATGTCGCCAGCAATGTCCTGAGGGGAGTGAGGTAGATCACGAAAAAGCTGAGAAATAGGGGAACAGGATCGGCAGCGGGGTCGTTGTTCAGATCAGACGAGGTCGTTCCGCGTCGGCAGGGCTGGGGGGTGCTGTCGCCGCTGGAGACGACCTCGTCTGCGTTTGCGGCCACCTCGCCGGCCGGGCTCTGGGCGGTTGCGCTGGGCCGGCGGCCCCGCAGTCGAGCCGATCAGTAGCCCGACGGGCGCACCAGCCCTGTTTCGTAGGCGAAGACCGCCGCCTGGGTCCGGTCGCGCAGTCCGAGCTTGACCAGGATCCTGCTCACGTGCGTCTTGACGGTCTGCTCGGCGATCACCAGGTGTCCGGCGATCTCCGCGTTCGACAGCCCCTGCGCGATCAGCGACAGCACCTCGGTCTCGCGTTCCGTCAGGTCGCCCACGCGCTCCTTCAAGGGGGTGCGCGGGGCGCCGCTCACCCGGGAGAACTCGGCGATCAGGCGCTTGGTGACGTTCGGCGCGAGCAGGGCGTCTCCGGCCGCCACCACCCGCACGGCGTGCGCCAGTTCGGCCGCCGACGCGTCTTTGAGCAGGAATCCGGACGCGCCCGCGCGCAGCGCCTCGTAGACGTAGTCGTCGAGGTCGAACGTGGTCAGGATCAGGACCTTCGCGGTCGTGTCCGGCTGCCCGGCGATGCGGCGGGTCGCCTCGATGCCGCCCAGCTCAGGCATCCGCACGTCCATCAGCACCACGTCGGGGGCCAGCTCGGCGACCTTCTCGACGGCGTCCAGGCCGTTCATGGCCTGGCCGACGACCTCGATGCCGGGCTCGGCGTCGAGCAGGACGGTGAAGCCCTGGCGGACCATGATCTGGTCATCGGCTATGAGCACGCGGATGCTCGTCATGGGGTGGCCTCGATGCCTTTCTGCGAACCGACGGGCAGGAACGCGCTCACCTCGTAACCGCCGTCCGGCGTGGACCCGGCCGCCAGGTCGCCGCCCAGCATGGCCGCCCGCTCGCGCATGCCCAGCAGCCCGTGTCCCGCGCCGGTCGAGGGCGGGGCCGGCGCGGCGGGCGCGGCGTTGACGACCCGGATGGTGAGGGTGTCGGGGTGGTAGCGCAACCGGAGCGCCACCGGCGCACCCGGCGCGTGCCGCATGGCGTTGCTGAGCGCCTCCTGCATGATCCTGAACGCCGACAGCTCCACGCCGGGCGGCAGCGGGCGCGGCTCGCCCACGGTCTCGGCGGTGAGGGCGACGCCCGCGCCCCGGACATTGGCGAGCAGTTCGCCGAGCCGGTCCAGGGTGGGCTGCGGCGCCCCCGCGGGTGTGTCCTGGGCGCGCAGCACGCCCAGGACCCGGCGCAGCTCGGTCAGCGCCTCGACGGCGTTGGCCCGGATGCCCGCGAGGTTCTCCTTCAGCTCGTCCGGCGGATCGTCCACCAGGTGCGGCGCCACCTGCGCCTGGATGGAGATCACCGACATGTGGTGCGCGACGACGTCGTGCAGCTCGCGGGCGATCCTGGCGCGCTCCTCCAGCAGCGCGCGGCGGCCCCGCTCCTCGGCCGTCAACTCCTCCTGGGCCTCCAGCCGGGTACGGGTCGTCCGGATCAGGCGCACCACCACCCCGACCGCCACCGCGACCGCGTCGACCGCGAGGGCCACCAGAGGATCGCCGCCCGCGTTGCCGTCGGGGAGGAACACCATGCACGCCGCCGCCACCAGCGTGGTGAGCGCCAACGCCTCGGCCGCGACGCGCGGGCGCACCCGAAGGGCGAGCAGGAACAGCACGCCGGCCTGCAGCGCGATGCCGGAGCCGGTCCACGGGAACGCCAGCGCGTCGGCGTGCAAGGTCATCGGGGAAGCGGGCCGCCCGGGCGGCCGAGGGTGCACCATCCAGGGAAAGGTCAGGCTCTGCGGGAGGTGGGTCATCCCCGTCCTCGCGCCGATGACCGTGACGGCGACCGACGCCCACCAGGCGGGCAGCGGCCGCGACATCGCGATCACCAGGATCGCCGCCTGTGCCATGGCGAGCAGCGGGACCGTCGGGTCCACGCCTTCTCCAACGGGGAAGACGCCCATGACCAGCGCGTACACGATGACCAGGACATGGGGGAGCCGGGACAGCCGGTGTGGCCTCGCCATTCGGGGGAGGGGGTCGGCGGCCGTCGTCCACAGGTCCGCGCGCAAGGTGCGGAGGACCCTTCGCAGCCTGCCCACCTCGCGCGACGTCCCTTCTGTCCTTCTCGCCCCTTCTTACCGCTGGATGATCCAGCGTAGCCTCGCCCGCGGCTTCCGGATGAGGATCAGGCCTGGCCGCCACGCTCGGGTGTGCGCGCTTTGCCGTACAGTCCGGATCATGATGGGTCACACGCACGCGATGACGGGGGCCATCGCCTGGCTGGGGCTGGCGCCGGGGCTCGCGGCCCTGCCGATGGTGATGGAGTCCGGCCGGTTCATCTCGACCGGCGTCATGGTCAACGCGCTCACGCCGGCGGAGCTCATCGCCGGGGCGCTCATCTGCGCAGGGGCGGCGATGCTGCCCGACCTCGACCATCCCAGCGCCACGATCGCGCAGACGTTCGGCCCGGTGACATGGGCGCTGAGCAAGGTGGTCAACTGGCTGGGCGGCGGTCACCGCGGCGCCACCCACTCCTTAGTCTTCGCGGTCGCGGTCGGGTTCGGCGCGCACTGGCTGGCGAGCACCTATCCGATCGGCCGTGACATCCTGGTCGTGCTGCTCATCGGCCTCGCGCTGCGCGCGATCGGCATCGGCATCCCGGGCAACAAGGCCGGCTCGGCGCTGGTCAACATCGGCCTGACCGCGGGCCTGTACGCGGTGTTCCTCTCGCTCGGCGTCGGCTACGCCTGGCTCGGCCTGGCCGTGGGGATCGGCTCGTTCGTGCACGTCGTGGGCGACTGCATGACGGAGAAGGGCTGCCCGGTGCTGTGGCCCATGTCGGTGAAGTTCCTGCTGCCGTGGAAGATCGGCATCAAGACCGGCAGGAAGTTCGAGCAGAAGATCCTCGCCCCCGTGCTGTCGGTCGCCATCATCGGCCTGCTCTTCCTGCGACTGGTCCCCGCCTGAGGCTTCCACCGATTAACTTGATGTCGAGATATTCTAGAGATATCTTGATATCGAGACATCCGCCGCGCCCCGGTACTTAGGGTCACCTAACGTGCTGGTCGATCCCCGGGTGCGGGAGGATTCACCTTGAGCAACTGTCTATGGAGGAGGCGAATCACCGTGTCCGCGAACAGCTTCGGCAGCCGTGACACGCTGCGCGTCGGAGACGCGTCATATGAGATCTTCCGGCTGGATGCCGTCGAGGGTGCTGCCCGCCTCCCGTACAGCCTGAAGATCCTGCTGGAAAACCTCCTCCGCACCGAGGACGGCGCCAACATCACGGCCGACCACATCCGGGCGCTGGGCGGCTGGGACCCCGCCGCGCAGCCGAGTGTGGAGATCCAGTTCACCCCAGCCCGCGTGATCATGCAGGACTTCACCGGCGTGCCCTGCGTGGTCGACCTGGCCACGATGCGCGAGGCCGTCCGCGACCTGGGCGGTGACGCGGCCCGCATCAACCCGCTGGCCCCCGCCGAGATGGTCATCGACCACTCGGTCATCGTCGACTACTTCGGCCACCCCGACGCCTTCCAGCGCAACGTGGAGCGCGAGTACGAGCGCAACCGCGAGCGCTACCAGTTCCTGCGCTGGGGCCAGACGGCCTTCGACGAGTTCAAGGTCGTCCCGCCGGGCACCGGGATCGTGCACCAGGTCAACATCGAGCACCTGGCCCGCGTCGTGATGACCCGCGACGGCAAGGCCTACCCCGACACCTGCGTCGGCACCGACTCCCACACCACGATGGAGAACGGCATCGGCGTCCTCGGCTGGGGCGTCGGCGGCATCGAGGCCGAGGCCGCGATGCTCGGCCAGCCCATCTCCATGCTCATCCCGCGCGTGGTCGGCTTCAAGCTCAGCGGCAAGCTGCCCGCGGGCGCCACCGCCACCGACCTGGTGCTCACCATCACCGAGATCCTGCGCAGGCACGGCGTGGTGGGCAAGTTCGTGGAGTTCTACGGCGAGGGCGTCTCCAGCGTGCCGCTGGCCGACCGGGCCACGATCGGCAACATGAGCCCCGAGTTCGGCTCCACCTGCGCGATCTTCCCCATCGACGGCCAGACCGTCGACTACCTCCGCCTGACCGGCCGCTCCGAGGAGCAGATCGCCCTGGTCGAGGCCTACGCCAAGGCCCAGGGCCTGTGGCTCGACCCGTCCGCGCCCGAGCCCGCGTTCTCCGAGTACATCGAGCTCGACCTCGGCACGGTCGTCCCGTCGATCGCCGGTCCGAAGCGCCCCCAGGACCGCATCGCGCTGTCCGACGCCAAGAGCGCCTGGCGCGCCGCCGTCAAGGACTACGCGCCGACCGTGCTGGGCCCCGCCGACGAGGCGTCCGCCGAGTCGTTCCCCGCCTCCGACTCCCCGGCGATCGGCCACGACGGCAACGGCGACAAGCCGCACGCCGCCCCGCTCAACGGCTCCCGGCCGCACAAGAAGGTGCCGGTCACCCTGGCCGACGGCACCTCCTTCGAGATCGACCACGGCATCGTCGCCATCGCCGCGATCACCTCGTGCACCAACACCTCCAACCCGTTCGTCATGCTCGGCGCGGCCCTGCTGGCCCGCAACGCCGTCGAGAAGGGCCTGACCCGCAAGCCGTGGGTCAAGACCTCGCTGGCGCCCGGCTCGCAGGTCGTCACCGGCTACTTCGAGCGCTCGGGGCTGCAGCCCTACCTCGACAAGATCGGCTTCAACCTCGTCGGCTACGGCTGCACCACCTGCATCGGCAACTCCGGCCCGCTGCCCGAGGAGATCTCCGAGGCGGTGCAGGCCAACGATCTCGCGGTCACCGCCGTGCTGTCCGGCAACCGCAACTTCGAAGGCCGCATCAACCCCGACGTCAAGATGAACTACCTGGCCTCGCCGCCGCTCGTCGTGGCGTACGCGCTGGCCGGGACCATGGACATCGACCTCGACAACGAGCCGCTCGGCACCGGCTCCGACGGCCGGCCGGTGTACCTGCGCGACATCTGGCCGTCGCCCGACGAGGTCTCGGCCGTGGTCCACTCCGCCATCGGGCGCGACATGTTCGAGCGCGACTACGCCGACGTGTTCAAGGGCGACGACCTCTGGCGGTCGCTGCCGATCCCGACCGGCGACACCTTCGAGTGGGACCCCGACTCGACCTACGTGCGCAAGGCGCCCTACTTCGACGGCATGCCCGAGCAGCCGGAGCCGGTCACCGACATCACCGGCGCCCGGGTCCTGGTCAAGGTCGGCGACTCGGTCACCACCGACCACATCTCGCCGGCCGGCTCCATCAAGACCGGCACGCCCGCCGCCCAGTACCTCCAGGCGAACGGGGTCGAGGTCCGTGACTTCAACTCCTACGGCTCCCGGCGCGGCAACCACGAGGTGATGATCCGCGGCACGTTCGCCAACATCCGCCTGCGCAACCAGATCGCGCCGGGCACCGAGGGCGGCTACACCCGCGACTTCACCCAGCCCGACGCCCCGGTGTCGTTCATCTACGACGCCTCGGTCAACTACGCCGCCGCCGGCACGCCGCTGGTGGTGCTGGCGGGCAAGGAGTACGGCTCGGGCTCGTCGCGTGACTGGGCGGCCAAGGGCACCGCGCTGCTCGGCGTCCGCGCCGTCATCGCCGAGTCCTACGAGCGCATCCACCGCTCCAACCTGATCGGCATGGGCGTGCTGCCGCTGCAGTTCCCGGAGGGCGCCAGCGCCGAGTCGCTGGGGCTGACCGGTGAGGAGACGTTCGACATCACCGGGGTGGCGGAGCTCAACGGCGGCGGCATCCCGAGCACGGTGCACGTCAAGGCCGGCGACGTGGAGTTCGACGCGGTGGTCCGCATCGACACGCCGGGCGAGGCCGACTACTACCGGCACGGCGGCATCATGCAGTACGTCCTGCGCTCGCTGCTCGCCAAGTCCTGACCCCCGGCCGCGGGGGTCGCCGCTGGACGGGGAGCGAATCCCGCCTCCCGGCAGCGCGGCCTGGGCGGCTCTGGCACGATGAAGGATGCCACCCGGCGAACCAACACTTCGCCGGGTGGCACCGTCGTTGTCAGATCATCTGAGTGAGTACGCCGAGGGCCTCGTCGACCGTCTCATCGGGAGCGTGGCCCACGTAGAACTCGAACCGGTCCGGTGACAGGGCCCGGATCTGCTCCACCATCGCCCAACTCGTCTTCGCGAGGCCCGTCCCGTCGGCGGAGACCCTGATGTGGGTGAGGTAGCCGCGTTCTCGCGTTGTCAGGGGGATCGCGAAAACGAGCCCCAGCTTCGAGCGATTGAGTCGATCGTTGCTGAGTACGAGAACAGGCCGGGGAAAGCCCTGCTCCCGGCCGGTCGGATCGCCGAGATCGGCGAACCAGATGTCACCTCGGGTGGCCTTCATTCTTCTCCTCGGGGAACGTGATCAGCCCCTCCCATTCGGGGGCGATCCGGCGTGACCGGGATCGCGGGCCCATGACCAGCTCGCGTTCGGCGAGATAGTCCGCCCAGGCATGGGGATCCTCTCGCTGGGCGCGCTCGATCTGCTCGTTGAGCTCCTCCCAGAAGTGCTTGCGTTCGTAGTCGTGGATCGCTTCGTTGAGCACCTCGGTCATGCTCCGGCCCTCCTGTCGGGCGATGCGGGCGATGCGGTCTCTCGTGGCGACGCTGACGCGTATGGTCGTTGCTGCTTTGGGCTTCACGCTCATACTCCAGAGGCTACGTCGGCGTCTGTCGAAACCCTACACCTGATCGACTACGTTCGATGCGTGAACGGCGACTCTCCGTGAGGATGGTTGACTCTCCCGCATGTCGAACGAGTTGCTGGTGCTGGTCGTCGGTGGTGTCGCGGTGTTCGCGGGGGCCGTGGTCCAGGGGAGTGTGGGATTCGGGCTGGGGCTGGTCGCGGCGCCGGTGCTGGCCCTGCTCGACCCGGGCATCATGCCCGGTGCCATCCAGGTGGTGAACCTGACGATGCCGCTGTTCACGCTGGCCGCCGAGTGGCGCTGGGCCGACTGGCGCGGGGCCGGCTTCGCGCTGCTCGGGCGGCTGCCGGGGAGCGCCATAGGCGCGGTCATCGTCGTCTACGTTTCCGTCTACACCTTAGGCGTCCTCGTGGGCGTCATGGTGCTCGTGGCCGTCGGGCTGACCGCGCGGGCGCTGAGCGTGCCACGCACCCGGGCGACGATCGCCGCGGCCGGATTCCTCTCGGGGATCACCGGCACCGCCACGGGCATCGGCGGGCCGCCGATCGCGCTGGTCTACCAGGGCGCCAAGGGGCCCGAGATCCGGGCCACGCTGGCGATGTTCTTCTCCCTCAGCGCCGCGCAGGCGCTGGTCATCCTGGCGCTCGTGGACCACCTGCCGGCCCGGGCCCTGGCCACGGGGGCGGCGCTCATCGTGCCCATGGTGCTCGGCTTCCTGGTGTCGGGACCGGTGCGCCGCTTTCTCGACGGCGGGCGGGTGCGAGCGGCCGTCCTGACGGTCGCCGTGGTCTCCTCCGTGGTGCTCATCGCGCAGAGCCTCGCGGCGTGAGGGAGGCGGGCCGCGCTTGCAGCGGCGGCCCCGACCACTTGCCGGGCAGGCCCGCCCCCGCGTCTCGGGTCGGTGCGCGATGGCGTGCCGCGGGGCGGGCAGGCCCGCCCCGCACCTCGGGTCAGTGCCTGATGACGCGCCGCGGGTCCGGCAGGCGGGTGGCGGCGGCCGGCTCGTAGACGCCGGAGAGCGCGATGAACAGCAGCGCCACGCCCAAGGCCCCGGGGTCGGGGACGCCGACGGCGTGCTCGCCCACGTAGCTGGCACGACCACGCCGGGGGGTGAGGGGCGCGGTGCTCAGGGCGCCCTCGATGGCGGCTTCGGCGGCAGCGGTGAAGGGGGCGTCGGCGGCATCGCGGGCGGCCGCGGCCAAGGCGTCGATGGCGGGAGCGAGCGCGTCCACGAGGGTGCAGTCGCCGACCTCGGCCCCGCCCGCTCGGTGGACGGCGGCGAGGCTGGATCTCGCCGCCTCGGCGACGGCCGGCGCGTCGGGCGCCTTGTCGTCGGACCACGAGACGCCGGCCAGATGCTGGAAGAGGAGCCCGAAGAGCGGACCGGAGGTGCCGCCGACGTCGTTGAGGAACGCCTCGGCCAGGGCGGCCACGCCGTCGGTCCCCGCCGCGTTCAGCTTGACCGCGCGGCGCACGCCACCGGCGAGGTTGTCACCGAAGTCGCCGTCGCCGACGAGCTGGTCGAGGGCGGTGAGGTCGTCATGGACCTGGGAGACGATCAGCGCATAGCGGTCGAGTACGGCCCGGCCGGCCGGGGCGTCGCCCACGTGCGCCTGGGCGACGACCGGTCCGGCGACGACGGTCGCCGAGGTGCCGGGGCTCGCCGCCGTGCCCTGGGTCGCCGTGTCCTGCGTCGCCGTGCTCTGGGTCAGGGCGCCCTGGGTCAGGGTGCGGGAGGGAAGGACAAGCGGGGTGTCGGCGGGTGCGGTCCACAGGTCGGCCCACTCCGGCCTCATCCGGGTGAGCGTGATGGAGAAACCGGCCATGTCCAGGGCCGCGGTGAACGTGCCGGGCACGATGGCCAGCGGCTGAACGCCGCGGGCCGTCAGCAGGTCGTGCAGGGTGGCGCCGATGGCGTGCAGTTCCAGGCTGGTCGTGGCGCCGAGGCCGTTGACGACGACCAGCACCTTGTCCCGCCCCGCGGGCAGGGCCGCAAGCAGATCGTCGGTCATCTGCCGGACGAGCTCCTCGACCGGGCGGTGGCCGATGGTGCGCGTACCCCGCTCGCCGTGGATCCCGACACCGTAGTCGAGCGTGCCGGAGGCCAGGTCGAAGGCCGGTGCCCCGGTCGCGGGCGAGGTCTGGGCCCGGGCCGCGACGGCGAGGCTGCGGGACCGCGCGACGATGTCCGCGCCCAGCCTGGCGAGGTCCTCCAGCCCGGCGCCCTGGTCGGCGAAGGCCCCGAGCAGCTTCTCCAGGACCACGGTCGCGGCGGTGCCCCGGCGGCCGGTCGCGGTGTCCGTCCTGTCGGTGGCCAGGTCGTCGTCGACCAGGACGGTGGCCACGGGGATGCCGTCGTGGCGGAGGCGTTCCGCCGCGATCTGGAAGTTGATCACATCGCCGGTGTAGTTCTTGATGATGAGCAGGACGCCGTCGCTCTTCGCGACGGCCACACCGGCCTCGTAGATCTGCCGGTTGTGCGGGGACGCGAAGACCTCGCCGGGGCAGACGGCGTCGAGGCCGCCGGGGCCGAGGAGGCCGGTGTGCAACGGCTCGTGGCCGGAACCGCCTCCCGAGACCAGCGCGACGGTGCGGTTGGGGCTGCCGGTGCCGGCCCGCAGGTACAGCGGGTCGCTGTTCACCTCGATCAGGCCGGGGTGAGCGAGCGCGAGACCGCGCGCGGCGCGCAGAACCGTGTCGGCCTGCGGAAGGAAGTACGTCATCAGGGACACTCCGTCGGGAACGAGGGTTGATGGATCAGTAGCGGGTCAGGGCAGCGCGGGCGCGCACTGATCCCGTACGAGTCGCCAGACGTCCGCCGCCGTCTCGCGGCTGAGGGCGTCGCCGGCCAGTTCGCCGCACGCGGCGGAGTCGAGGCGGCGGATGCGGGCCCGGACGTCGTCAAGGGCGGCAGGCGCGACGGAGAGGCTGTCGCAGCCGAGGCCGATGAGCAGCGGGACGACAAGGGGGTGGGCGGCGGCGTCCCCGCACACCGAGACCTGCCTGCCGTGCCGGTGGGCGGCTGCCACGGCAGCGGCTGTCGCGTTCAGCACGGCGGGGTGGGCGGCCATCGCCGGTGTGGCGTCGGGGCTGCGACGGTCCAGACGGAGGACCTGGCAGGTGAGGTCATTGCTGCCGATGGAGAAGAAGTCGGCCTCGCGAGCGAGGTCGTCGGCCGCGGCCACGGCCTCGGGCAGCTCCACCATGACGCCCAGGGGCGGGGGAGCGACGCCTGTGTCGTCGGCGGCCCGGTGCAGCAGCCGACGACAGGCTCGCAGCTCCCGCACGTCGGCGACCATGGGGATCATGATGCGCAGGTCCGTCTCCCTCCCGGCGCGCAGCAGGCTGCGCAACTGGTCGGCGAAGGCATCGGGTCGGGCCAGCATGAGCGGCAGGCCGCGGCCGATGCGTCCCTGCCGGGCGCCCGGCAGCAGGAAGGGCGGGAGCTTGTCGTCGGCGAAGTCGAGCGTCCGGGCGGTCACGGTCCGGCCGGCCAGCGTGCGCATGATGGGGGCGAGGACAGCCGAGTGCTCTTCCCCGGTGGGCCAGGCCGGATGGCTCAGGAAGGGCAGTTCGGTGCGGAGCAGACCGACGTCGGCTCCCGCGGCCACGGCCGCGCGGGCGTCGGCCACGGTGGCCGCGTTCGCCAGCAGGCCGACACCGTGACCGTCCACGGTCTCGGCGGGCAGATGACGTTCGGCCGCCAGCGCTTCGCGGCGGATCCGCGCGGTGTTCATCGCCGCCAGGGCCTTGGCACGCTCCTCCTCCGCGGGGCGGACGACGACGTGCTCCCGCTCGCCGTCCAGGAGGATCTCCTGGCCGTCGGCCTGGTCGAGCAGGTCGGCGTCGACGGCGAGCACGAACGGGATGTTCTGCGCGCGGGCCACGATGGCGGCGTGGGAATTGGGCCCGCCGGTGACGGAGACGGCGCCCGTCACCGCGCGCCCTGGCTCCAGCAGGTCGGCCGCACCGATCTCGTGGGCGACCAGGACGAGCGGCTGGTCGGGGGCGGGACCGGGTTCTCCGTGCAGGTGGGTCAGCACGCGGCGACCGACCTGCCGCACGTCGGCGGCGCGTTCGGCGAGGGTGGGGTCGTCCAGCCCGGCGATGGTGCGGGCGTAGGTCTCGACGGCCTCGTGGATCGCGATCGGGACGGGTGCCCCGCGCCGGGCGCGCGCGACGGCCTCCTCCCGCAGCTCGCCGTCCTGCGCGATGAGGGCGTTGACCTCCATGATGTCGGCCTCGTCGCGCCTGCCCCGCGCGCGCAGTGAGGACGACAGGGCCATGAGGTCGTCCGCCACCGCGTCGAAGGAATCGGTGATCTGCCGGTCGGGGGCGTTCTGCGGCCGGTCGGGCAGAGCCCTCGGCACGAGACGGTCGGTGCGGTGCAGGACTCCCAGGCCCACGCCGGGAGCCGCCTGACGCCCGGGGTAGACGCGACGGTCGGTCACGGCTTCGCCACCGTGTCGGCGAGGGCACGGAAGATCAGGGCGGTCGAGGTGGCTCCCGGGTCCTGGTGGCCGACGCTGCGCGCCCCGAGATAGGAGGCGCGGCCCTTACGTGCCTGCAGGGGGGTGGTGGCGCGCATGCCCTCTTCGGCGGCGTCCGCGGCAGCCGCCGCGGCGGCGGCGAAGCCGGTTCCGTGGCGAGCCCGTTCCTCGAAGGCGGCCACGGCGGGCGCATACGCGTCGATCATCGTCTTGTCGCCGGGTGCGGCTGTCCCCAGCTTCTGGATGCTCGCCAGGCCGGCGGCGAGTGCCTGAGCGAACGCGGGCGGGTCGGCGAGGGGAGTGTCCAGCGCTTTGCCCAGGGCGCGGAACGCGCCCCCGTACAGCGGCCCCGAGGCGCCCCCGATGCTGGAGATGAGGGTGGTGCCGGTCTTGGTGAGCACGGCTCCGACGGTGTCCGGGGTGAGGTCCGACAGGGCGGCGACAGCGGCGGTGAACCCGCGATCCAGGTTGGTCCCGTGGTCGGCGTCGCCGATCGCCGAGTCGAGCTGGGTGAGGTGATCCCTGTGCCGGCCCACGGCGACGGCGATGGCCCGCACCCACGCACGGGCGAGGTCGATGTCCATGGGGAGTCTCCGTTCGATGATCGGTGCATACGGGTCGATGGTGAAAGGTCGGGGGCGGAGCGCGGTTCGCACGGCTGCCTCCCCTGGGCCGTGCCTCATGCGCAGCCCCGCCCCACCCGGTTCAGGCCCCCCAGCGTAGGGCGGGGGTGTTCACGGGCGCGTCCCACAGAGACAGCATGTCGACGTCCGCCCGGCACACGGTGATGGAGACGCCCGCCATGTCCAGGCTGGTCACGTAGTTGCCCACCAGGCTGCGGGCGATGGTCACGTCCTTCGCGGCGAGTACGCCCGCCACCTCGTTGAACACCACGTACAACTCGATGAGCGGGGTCGCGCCCAGCCCGTTGACCATGACGATGGTCTCCTCACCGGCGGCCAGAGGCTGGTCGTCGAGGATCGCGTCCATGCAGGTGGCGACGATGTCCGCGGCGGAGCGCATCTTCTCGCGGCGACGGCCGGGCTCGCCGTGGATGCCGACGCCGACCTCCATCTCGTCGTCCGGCAGGTCGAAGCCGGGCTTCCCCACGGCCGGGGCGGTGCAGGCGGTCAGCGCCACGGCGAACGACCGTGACGCGGCGTTGACCCGTCTGGCCGTCGCCGCCACGGTCGCGAGATCGGCGCCCCGCTCGGCCAGCGCGCCGGCGATCTTCTCGACGAAGACGGTGGCCCCCGTGCCGCGCCGCCCGGCGGTCCACGTGGAGTCCTGCACCGCGACGTCGTCGTCGACCAGGACGGTCTCCACCGTGATGCCTTTGTCCTCGGCGAGTTCGGCTGCGAGCTGGAAGTTGAGGCGGTCACCGGTGTAGTTCTTCACGACGAACAGCACCCCGGCGCCGCTGTCGACGGCCTTGGCCGCGGTGAGCATCTGGTCCGGCACGGGAGAGGTGAACACCTCGCCAGGGCATGCGGCGTCCAGCATGCCCGGTCCGACGAAACCGCCGTGCAGGGGCTCATGTCCCGAACCGCCGCCGGAGACGACGGCGACCTTGCCCGGTCTCGGGCCACCCGCGCGGGCGATCACCCTGCCTGCGACATCGACGGCCAGCTCGGGATGTGCGGCCGCGATTCCGGCCAGCGCGTCGTCGAGGACGGACTCGGGCCGGTTGACGAGCTTCTTCACGACGGCACTCCTTCGGAGACGACAGGTGCGGTCGCCTGGCTCGGGGCTGCCGCGGGACGAGCCTTGAGTGCGCTGTAGACGACGCCGGCGACGACGGCACCGACCAGCTCGGCCACCAGGTAGACGGGCAGTTGCGTCCAGTGCACCGTGCCGCCGAACAGCTCGCCGGTGAGCATCGGACCCAGCGTTCTGGCGGGGTTGATGGAGCTTCCGGTGACGGGGGCCACCGGGATGATGATGGCGAACACGGCCAGGCCGATGGCCAGGCCGGCGAAGCCGCCGACCGCACGACGGTCGATGGCGCCGAAGACGACCAGGGCAAGGATGAACGTGCCCACCGCTTCGGCGAAGAAGGCCTGGCCGGCCCCGACTCCCTCGCCGTAGGCGGCGATGCCGAGGCCCGCGTCGACCGCTTCGGTCCCCAGCACCCCCACGATCGCGAGCGAACCGAGCACGGCCCCGACGACCTGGGCCGCGATGTAGCCGGGGACGAGGCGCCAGGGCAGGTTCCGCGTGGCGGCGAGGGCCACGGTGATGGCCGGGTTGATGTGGCAACCGGAGACGTGGCCGATCGCGTAGACCATCGCGATGACCGCGGTGGCGAACGCGAGCGAGATCATTCCGAGCTGCGCCATGGTGAACGGGGCGTCACCGCCGATGATCGCGGCCGCGGGGACGGACCCGACGCCTATGAACACCAG
Source organism: Nonomuraea sp. NPDC047897 (assembly GCF_043204415.1). Taxonomy (NCBI): domain Bacteria; kingdom Bacillati; phylum Actinomycetota; class Actinomycetes; order Streptosporangiales; family Streptosporangiaceae; genus Nonomuraea; species Nonomuraea sp. NPDC047897. The sequence continues at coordinate 135,276 of NZ_JBIDCC010000018.1, forward strand.
CACGGCGGTGCCCAGCGTCTCGGCGAGGAGTTTTTGCGGGTAGGAGTTCTCTTCCATCGGACGGCGCCCGGTGCCGACGCTGGCAGGGGCGCTTCACCTCCTCCATGTGATGCGGGCTGTTCAGGGGAGGGGCCGCCGCGTCCTCCTGCTCGGGCGGAACCCTGGGCGGCCAGGTGGGAACCGGACGATCCACTCTCCGGCAGGCGTTCATCATTGCTGAACGTTGTTTCGGAAGTTAAGCCCACGTTTCATGCCTGTCAAGAGGTTCGACACATGGTGGGCCGCAAGCCGCGCCGGGACGGACCGTGCCGCGGGACCGCGCCGCGAGACTGTGCTGCGGGCCCGTGCTGCGGGCCCGTGCTGCGGGACCGCGCCGCGAGACTGTGCTGCGGGACCGCGCCCGGCTAGGCGCCCAGGGTGTAGGCGGCCCGGCGCGGGGCTCCCAGGTCCCGGGACAGGTTGCGTGCGGTCTCCCGCACCGCCACGGCGAACTCCTGGCGCGTCGATCCGCCCAGCATGCGCTCCACCGGGCCGACGATGCCGATGGCGCCCGCCACCTCGCCGGAGCGGTCGAAGACCGGCGAGGCGATGCCCGCGTCCCCGATGGCCGCCTCCTGGTCCTCGACCGCGTAGCCGGCCCTGATGACCTCCTCCAGGTGGCCCGCCAGTTCCTTCCGGTCGGTCATGCTGGCGCCGGTGAGCACCGCCAGCTCCCCGGCGAGCAGGCGTTCGCGCACGTCCGCCGGCGACGACGCGGCGATGGCCTTGCCCAGGGCGCACGTGTTCCACGGGATGCTGGCGCCCACCTCGAGGATCTGCACCGCGCCCTCGGGGCGGAACGCGTGGTGCAGGATCAGCACGTGGTCGCCCATGAGGACCCCCACCCACACGGCCTCCCCGGTTCGCTTGGCCAGCCCGTCCGCCCAGGCCAGGGACCTTGTCCGCAGCTCGTGCGTGTCCAGATAGGCGTTGCCCAGCTGCACGAGGTTCGGCCCGAGCTGGTACTTCGAGCTGTCCCGGTCCTGCGCGACCAGGCCCTCGGTCTCCAGCGTGCGCAGCAGTGCGTGAACCGTGGGCTTGGCGACGCCCAGCCGGTCGGCCAGCTCGGTCACGCCCAGCCGGGGACCGCCGGAGGCGAGCTCTCGCAAGATCTGCACTGCTCTGTGCACGGCCTGGACCATTGAGCTCTCCGATTCAGTATTGCTGAACAGCGTTCCGACAATTAGTGTTGCGGTTCATGAGCACACCCGTCGGCATCGTACTCGTGTCCCACAGCGCCGAGCTTGCTGCAGGACTGCGCCTGCTGGTGGAGCAGATCGGCTCCGACGCCGTTCCCGTCGTCACCGCGGCCGGAACCGGCGACGGCGGGATCGGCACCAGCTACGAGCTCGTTCTCAACGCGATCAAGGACGCCGACCGGGGCGCCGGCGTCCTGATCCTGCCCGATCTCGGCAGCTCCGTGCTGACCACCCGCGCCGTCCTGGACGACCACCCCCGTCCCGACGTCGTCCTCGTCGACGCTCCCTTCGTCGAGGGCGCCGTCGCCGCGGTGGTCGCCGCCGCGTCCGGTGCCGACCTGCACGCCGTCGCCGGCTCCGCCGAGGAGGCCCGCCATGTCCGCAAGCTCTGACGCCGCCGGCGCCGTCCGCCACGAGGTGACCGTGGTGCTTCCCGCGAACCTCCACGCCCGCCCCGCGGGTCACCTCGCCCGCGCCGCACACCAGTTCTCCAGCACCGTCGAGCTGGACTGCAACGGCAGGACGGTCAATCCCACCGGAGTCCTCGGCGTCATGGCACTGGGGGCCACGGCCGGCAGCGCGGTGACCGTACGGGCCACCGGGCCCGACGCCCACCAGGCGGTCGCCGCGCTGAGCGACATCCTCGCCCACGTCGAGTAGCCCCGATCGCCCCGAGGCCGCGGCCGAAGAGCCGCGGCCCCTACGTCCCCGGCCGGACCCACCCCCCGGCCGGGCCCACCCCCCGGCCGGCAGCGCGCCCCCCGGCTGACCCCGATACCCTCGCCCGCTCCGGTGCGTCCCGGAATCGGATGTGCGTGCCCGTTCCCGCACCTCCCGGAGGCCGTTCGTGCCATCCGCCGGCGCGCACAGCGCTCGGTCAACAGGCCATGCCGGCGCGGCACATGTTCGCACCGCCCGGTGAGCACCCGCCCATCCTTTCGCCTGCCTCGGTGGGGGATCGGTCGCGAGGAAGACGTCATCGCCGTACGCGACTCTCGGCCCGGCGCCTTCCGTCGGACCATTCCGCTCACACGAGGGGTTCCTCGCCTCACGAGGGCCGGCCCTCCGCGCACGATCACACGAGGCGGTTCGCCTCGCACGAGAGGCGCTGACGTGTAGGGACCCGGCGGCGCGTTCGCCCGGTCCGGCGACCGGGCTGTCCCCGCCGGACGTCTGGCGGCGCGTCCGCTCCGCCCGGCAGTCAGGGGTGTGCCGCCGGACCGGGGCGCCGCCGCCGTCGTCCGCCGTCGTCCGCCGCCGCCTGCCGTCGCCTGCCGTCGCCCGCCGCGGTCGCCGCGGCAGCCGCGGCCGATGCGATCGCCGTCGCATGCCGTGGTCTGCGCGGTCGTGCGATCGCCGTCGTCCGCAGGCGCGACGCCGACGTGGTGCGGCCGTCGGGAAAACGGTCACCCGGTGCTTCCGGGGTTGACCGTCAGTCGCCCGCGAGCGGGGGGCGCGGAGGGGCCGGGATGTTGACCGCGTGTTTCCTGATTGTTACCTGCAACAACAAACTCCCCCTTCGCTGGGTCTTCCCAAGCAGGCCACCGCGGATTACGTTGCCGCAAACAACATTCATCCGGGCCCCTCCGGAAGAAAGGACCCTGCACATGCGCAAGGGGATCCTCAGCATGACCGCCGCGGCCGCCGCGCTCGCCCTCGGTCTCACCGCCTGCGGGGGCGACAGCGGTCAGACCACGACCGGCGCCACCGCACAGAGCTCACCGCAGCAGAAGGCCGGCAAGATCGGCGTAATCCTGCCCGACAGCAAGTCCTCGGCCCGCTGGGAGACGGCGGACCGCAAGTACCTGGAAGAGGCGTTCAAGGCCGCCGGGGTGCAGTACGACATCCAGAACGCCCAGAACGACAAGACCGCCTTCCAGACCATCGCCGACCAGATGATGACCAACGGCGCGACCGTCCTGATGATCGTCAACCTGGACAGCGGCACCGGCAAGACCGTCATCGAGAAGGCCAGGTCGCAGGGCGTGGTCACGATCGACTACGACCGGCTCACGCTGGGCGGGAACGCCGCCTACTACGTCAGCTTCGACAACACCAAGGTCGGCACCCTGCAGGGCGAGGGGCTGGCCGCGTGCCTGGCGGACAAGAAGGCCGACAAGCCGATCGTGGCCTACCTCAACGGCTCGCCGACGGACAACAACGCCACCCTGTTCAAGCAGGGCTACGACGGCGTGCTCAAGCCGAAGTTCGACTCCGGCGAGTACGTCAAGGGCCCCGACCAGGCCGTGCCCGACTGGGACAACGCCCAGGCCGGCACGATCTTCGAGCAGATGCTGACCAGCCAGCCCAAGATCGCCGGTGTGCTGGCCGCCAACGACGGCCTCGGCAACGCCGCCATCACGGTGCTGAAGAAGAACAACCTCAACGGCAAGGTGCCGGTCACCGGCCAGGACGCCACCGTCCAGGGCCTGCAGAACATCCTCGCGGGCGACCAGTGCATGACCGTCTACAAGGCCGTCAAGAAGGAGGCCGACGCCGCGGCCAAGCTCGCCGTGGCGCTGGCCAAGGGCGACAAGCCCCAGGCGAGCGGCAGCGTCAAGGACCCGGAGACCGGCAAGGACGTCCCGGCCGAGCTGCTGGACCCGCAGGCCATCACGATCGAGAACGTCAAGGACGTCGTGGCCGACGGGTACGTCACCAAGGAGGAGCTGTGCACCGGTGAGTTCGCCGCCAAGTGCACGGAAGCAGGAATCCAGTAACAAGCGGAACGGGGTACGGCCGGCGCCGCCGGGCCCGGCCGTGCCCCTCCCCGAGGGAGACCCATGACCCCCCTGCTCGAAGTGCGCGGGATCGACAAGAGCTTCGGCCCGGTGCAGGTCCTGCACGACGTCACGTTCCAGGCCCATGCCGGCGAGGTGACCGCGCTCGTCGGCGACAACGGCGCCGGCAAGTCGACGCTCGTCAAGTGCATCGGCGGCATCCACCCCATCGACGCCGGAGAGATCTTCTTCGACGGCAAGCCCGTGCAGGTGCACGGTCCGCGCGACGCGGGCGAGCTCGGCATCGAGATCGTCTACCAGGACCTCGCGCTCTGCGACAACCTCGACATCGTCCAGAACATGTTCCTCGGCAGGGAGCGCCGCAGCGGCCTGGTCCTCGACGAGGCCACGATGGAGGAGCTGGCCCAGCAGACGCTGAGCGGCCTTTCCGTGCGCACCGTCAAGTCCATCAGGCAGCAGGTCTCCAGCCTGTCGGGCGGCCAGCGGCAGACCGTCGCCATCGCCAAGGCCGTCCTGTGGAACAGCAAGGTCGTCATCCTCGACGAGCCCACCGCCGCGCTGGGCGTCGCCCAGACCGCCCAGGTGCTGGAGCTCGTCCGCAGGCTCGCCGACACCGGCCTGGCGGTCGTCCTCATCTCCCACAACATGAACGACGTCTTCGCCGTCTCCGACCGGATCGCGGCGCTCTACCTCGGCAGGATGGCCGCCCAGGTCAGGACCGCCGACGTGACGCACGCCCAGGTCGTCGAACTGATCACCGCCGGCCGAAGCGGGGACCTCGGCCTGAAGAACGGGGTCACCCGATGAGCAAGACCACCGAACTGACCGACGAGGCCATCGTCGAGGCCGTCCGGCGGCCGTCGATCGGCAACACCGCCCGCGCCTACACCGAGCGGGTCCGCCGCGGCGACATGGGCGCGCTGCCCGCCGTGCTCGGCCTGCTCGTCCTGTGCACGGCCTTCGCCGTCGCCCGGCCGTCCTTCGTCACCGCCATCAACTTCGCCAACCTCTTCACCCAGGGCGCCGCGATCACCGTGATCGCGATGGGTCTGGTCTTCGTCCTGCTGCTCGGCGAGATCGACCTGTCGGCCGGCTTCACCAGCGGCGTCTGCGCCGCCGTCCTCGCGGTCGTGCTGACCAACATGGGCATGCCGTGGTACGTGGGCGTGCTCGCGGCCATCGTGACCGGGACGGTCATCGGCTCCGTGCTCGGCGGCCTGGTCGCCAAGATCGGCATCCCGTCGTTCGTGGTGACGCTCGCCGCGTTCCTCGCCTTCCAGGGTCTCGTGCTGGTCCTGGTGAACGAGGGCACCAACATCTCCATCAGCGACCCGGTCATCAAGGCCGTCGCGCAGCGGAACCTGCCGCCCGCGCTGGGCTGGGCCCTGTACGCGGCCTGCGTGGTGAGCTACGCGCTGGTGCAGCTCCTGCGGGCGCGCAAGCGGGCCGCCCGCGGCCTGGTGGCGGAGCCGGTGTCGCTGATCGCCGCCCGTGTCGGCGCGCTGGCCGTCCTCGCCGGGGCCGCCGTCTACCTGCTCAACCTGGAGCGCAGCCTCAACCCGGCGTTCGCCTCGCTCAGCGGCGTGCCCATCGTGGTGCCGATCATCGTCGCGCTGCTCGTGCTGTGGACGTTCGTGCTGCGCCGCACCGCGTTCGGCCGGCATCTGTACGCCGTCGGCGGCAACGCCGAGGCGGCCCGCCGGGCCGGCATCGCGGTGGACCGGATCAAGGTCAGCGCGTTCATGATCTGCTCGTCGATGGCGGCCGTCGGCGGCGTCATCGCCGCGTCGCGGGCCAGCTCGGTCGACCCCAACACCGGCGGCAGCTCCGTGCTGCTCTACGCCGTGGGCGCGGCCGTGATCGGCGGCACCAGCCTGTTCGGCGGCAAGGGCCGGGTGCTCGACGCCGTCCTCGGCGGCGCCGTCATCGCCGTCATCGACAACGGCATGGCCCTCATGCAGTACGGCGCCAGCGTCAAGTACCTGGTCACCGGGTTCGTGCTGCTGCTGGCGGCCGGCGTGGACGCCCTCGCGCGCAAGAGGGCGGCCGCCGCTGGTCTAAGGTGAGCACCGAATTCCCGCCATCGAAGGAACCCCAGAAGATGCGTGCCGGCCCGTCCCAGGAGGACATCAGGCGCCACAACCTCGGCGCCCTGCTCCGTCATGTCCATCTGGGCGGGCCGATCTCGCGGGCCGAGCTCACCACGCGGATGGGGCTCAACCGCAGCACGATCATGGCGCTCACCTCCGACCTGACGGCGGCCGGACTGGTGCGCGAGGAGCTGCCGCGCGAGACCGGCCGCGCGGGCCGGCCCTCGCTCGTGGTGCGCCCGGAGTCGTCGCGCGTCTACGTCTTCGCCTTCGACGTCGGCCCCGACCGGCTGGCCGCGGCCCGGGTGGGGCTGGGAGGCGCCATCCTCGACCGCCGCGAGGCGGCGCGTGAGCGCGGCCCGTTCCGGCTGGAGGAGCTGGCCGGGGCGCTGGCCGGCTTCGCGCGGCAGATGCGGCGCAAGACCCGCGACGACACGGTGTGCGTGGGCGCCGCCGCGGCCGTGTCCGGCGGCGTGCGCAAGAGCGACGGCGTCATCAGGTTCGGGCCCAACCTGCGGGCCGACGAGGTGCCGTTCGGTGAGGAGCTGGGCCGCAGGCTCGGCCTCGGGCTGCCGGTCACCGTCGGCAACGACGCCAACCTGGCGGCGCTGGCCGAGCACAGCCGAGGCGTCGGCCTGGGCGTGCGCGACCTCATCTACCTGCACGGCGACGTCGGCATCGGGGGCGGCATCATCGCGGGCGGCCACCTGCTGGGCGGCCACGACGGCTACGGCGGCGAGGTCGGCCACATGGTCGTCAACCCGGGCGGGCGGGCCTGCGGCTGCGGCTCGTCGGGCTGTCTGGAGGCGGAGGTGGGGGAGCGGGCGCTGCTGGAGGCCGCGGGCCGGCTCGGCCGGCACGGGGCGGCCCAGCACGGCCGCGACGCCGTGCGGGCCGTGGTGGACGCGGCGGACCGGGGCGACATCGTGGCGCAGGAGGCGCTCGGCCGGGTCGGCGACTGGCTGGGGCTCGGCGTGGCCAACCTGGTCAACATCTTCAACCCCAAGATGGTGATCTTCGGGGGCATGCTGCGCGAGGTGTACCTGGGCTCGGCGGCGCAGGTGCGCAGCAGGCTGGCGCTGCACGCGATGGCGCCGCAGCGCGAGAAGCTGCGGCTGCGGACCTCGGCGCTGGCCGACGACGCGACGCTCGTGGGGGCGGCCGAGCTGGCCTTCGCCCATGTGCTGGCCGACCCGCTGGAGGCGCTGGCCCGCGTCAGCGGCTGACCGGCGCCTCCCGCCTGCCCTCCTTCGCGGTCGACCGGCCCCGTCGGCCCGGCTCCTGCTCAGCGGAGGGCCGACGGCGCCGTCCAGGTTCCTGCTGCTCAGCGGGGGGTCGACGGCGCCGTGCAGGTTCCTGCTCAGCGGACCCGGGCCGACGGCGCCGTCCAGGTGTTGCAGGCGCGGGCCGAGCCGCCGGTGTAGCCGCGGTCCTGCCAGTAGGCGAGGTTGCGGGGCTTGCCGTGCGCCTTGCTCTCGCGCGAGTCGCCGACCGCGTCGATCCAGTCGGCCCAGCCGACGTCCGGGGCGATCGAGTCGAGCGCGGCGCTGTAGAAGACGCCGGCGAAGCACTCGGCCTGCATCTCCAGGCGGTGGCTGACGAGGGAGCGGCCCGAGCCGCGGGCGCGCCAGTACTGCCGGTTGAACTCGTCCAGGATGCCGGTGAGCTGCTGCACGTGGTGGCCCCATTCGTGGGCGACGGAGTGTGCGATGTTCATCCGGAACGGGTCCTTCAGGTCCCGCTTCATGATCCGGATCGCGACCGTGCGGTGGCCGTTGCAGTACTGCGCGCCGTTGCCGGTGATCCTGCCGCAGACCGACGAGCTGCCCGTGGTGACCTGCAGCCGGGGCGGGGTGTAGCGCAGGCCGGCCGCCTTGAACCGGGCGGCCCAGAAGCGGTTCGCGCACCGCGCCATCGCCCGGTGGAACGCCTTGACCGAGGCGGCGCTGCCTTCCCGGATCGCCGGGACGGCGCACGCCAGGGGGGAGGCCGTGCCCGACCGGTAGATCCGGTTCTTGGCCAGCACGGCCGGCGGCGCCGCGGCCGTGGCGTTCGCGACCGGCCGGGCCGTCTCGGCGCCGGCCGTACCCGGCAGGGCCAGGCCCACGGCCACGCAGACGGACGTTGCGACAAGGGGAATACGCACGATCGCGGATCTTAGACCACTTCATGGTGTTTTGTTGGTCAGTCCTTTACCTCGCGGGCCGCGCCGGAAACGGCGGCGCGGCCGCGCCCCGAGGGACGCGACCGCGCCGGTCGTGCGGATGTGCGGTCAGGCGACGTAGCGGGGGGACACGGACCAGGTGTTGCAGGAGCCCGGCGAGGCGGAGGCGTAACCGCGCTTCATCCAGAAGGCCTGCGAGGAGCCCTTGCCGTGGTCGTTCTGCGCCCAGCCCTTGTGGCCGTTCTTGCGGAACCACTCGACGGTGGCGTCCCACTCGGCGGGGTTGATCGGCAGCGTGTCCTTGACGGTGCTCATGAAGACCGACGAGAAGCACTCGGCCTGCAGCTCCGAGCGGCGCGACAGCAGCAGCCGGCCAGAGTTGCCGGTCTGCGTCCGGGCGACCGCCCAGTAGTTCCAGATGCCGGACACGGCCTGCACGTGGTGACCGTACTCGTGGGCCATCAGGCGGGTGATGCCCAGCGCGAACGGATTGCGCAGCTGCGTCTTGGTGATCAGCATGTACATCGTGCGGTCGGTGGAGCAGTAGACGCCGTCGGCGCCGGACGCCCACGGGCCGCAGGGCGTGCGCACCTTACGGGTGATGATCCGCAGGCGCGGCTTGCTGAACGACAGCCCCGCCTTGCGGAACTGCGTGGCCCACGACCGGTTGAGACAGCTCGTCACCCGCGTCAGGAAGCGCTTGTAGGCGACGGTGCTGCCGCGGGGCAGGTCGCCGGGCGAGCAGTTGGAGCCCGCCAGCCGCCCCGTCTTGTACAGCGGGTTGGCCGTCGCGGCGGCCTTGCCGCGCGGCGGCGCCGCGAGCGGCTGGGCCTGCTGCCTGACCTGCTGCTGTGCCTGCTCCTTCTGGGTGAGGGTTTGGGCCTGGGCCGACGTCGCCGTGCCGGCGCCCGCCAGCGTCACGATCACGCCTGCGGCCACCAGTGACGTCAGTCTTCTCATGGGGAGAGTGTTCATAGTGAGGGAAAGACTAGGTCAAGATTGGACAAATGTGAGCGATTTGACTCGATGGGGTCAGGCGGCCCGCCACGAACTAGACTTCACCCCGTCGGTGCAAAGAAGCAGAGGGGAACGCGTCCGTGAGCGGGTTGCTGGACTCGGTAGAGGGACCGCACGACGTCAAACGGCTCGATGCCGAGCAGCTCCCGGAGCTGGCGGGCGAGATCCGCGACCTGCTCGTCGACTGCTGCTCCCGGTTCGGCGGCCACCTCGGGCCCAACCTCGGCGTGGTCGAGCTCACGATCGCCGTGCACCGGGTCTTCGACTCGCCGCACGATCCCGTCATCTGGGACACCGGCCACCAGGCGTACGTGCACAAGCTGCTCACCGGCCGGCTGGCCGGCTTCGGCGCGCTCAAGCAGGAGGGCGGCCTGTCGGGCTACCCGAGCCAGACCGAGTCCGAGCACGACTTCGTCGAGAACTCCCACGCCTCCACCGCGCTGTCCTACGCCGACGGCCTGGCCAAGGCCTTCAAACTGCGCGGCGAGCGCGACCGCACCGTGGTCGCGGTCATCGGCGACGGCGCGCTGACCGGCGGCATGGCCTGGGAGGCGCTCAACAACATCGCGGGCGTCAAGGACCTGCCGGTCGTCATCGTCGTCAACGACAACGGCCGCTCCTACTCGCCGACCATCGGCGGCCTCGCCTCGCACCTGTCGAAGCTGCGGGTCACCCGCCGCTACGAGGACTTCCTCGACTACGTCAAGGACAAGATCGGCAACGTCCCGGTCGTCTACGACGCGCTGCACGGCTTCAAGAAGGGCGTCAAGGACGTCCTGGCCCCGCAGATCATGTTCGAGGACCTCGGGCTCAAGTACATCGGCCCCGTCGACGGCCACGACGAGCAGGCGATGGAGGCGGCGCTGCGCACCGCCCGCGACTTCCGCGGCCCGGTCATCGTGCACGCCCTCACCCAGAAGGGCCGCGGCTACTCCCCGGCCGAGAACCACGACGAGGACCAGTTCCACTCGCCCGGCGCCTTCGACCGGGCCACCGGCGCGGAGAAGCCCAAGGGCCGCATCTGGACCGACGTGTTCAGCGAGGAGCTCGTCCGGCTCGGCAAGGACCGCGAGGACATCGTCGCCATCACCGCGGCCATGCTGCACCCGACCGGCCTGGCCGCCTTCGCCGACGCCTTCCCCGACCGGGTCTACGACGTCGGCATCGCCGAGCAGCACGCGCTGACCAGCGCGGCCGGGCTCGCGCTCGGCGGGCTGCACCCGGTCGTCGCCGTCTACGCGACGTTCCTCAACCGCGCCTTCGACCAGTTGCTCATGGACGTGGCCCTGCACCGGCTGCCGGTCACCGTGGTGCTCGACCGGGCGGGCGTCACCGGCGACGACGGCGCCAGCCACAACGGCATGTGGGACCTGTCGATCCTGCAGGTCGTGCCCGGCCTGCGCATCGCGGTGCCACGCGACGGCGAGCGGCTGACCGAGCTGCTCGGCGAGGCCTTCGCCGTCTCCGACGGCCCCACCGTGGTCCGCTTCCCCAAGGGCCCGGTCGCCGCGTCCGTCGAGGCGGTCGGCAAGCTGGGCGAGATGGACGTGCTGCGCGCCGCCACCGGCGAGCCCGACGTGCTCCTCGTCGGCGTGGGCCCGATGGCGCAGACCTGCCTGGAGGCGGCCACCCTGCTCGACGCCCAGGGCATCACGGCCACCGTCGTCGACCCGCGCTGGGTCAAGCCGCTCGACGAGGCGCTCGTCCTGGCCGCCGGCGCCCACAAGCTGGTCGCCGTGGTCGAGGACAACGGCCGCGTCGGCGGGGTCGGCGACGCGGTGGCGCGGCTGCTGCGCGACGCCGACGTCGACGTGCCGGTGCGCACCTTCGGCATCCCGCAGGAGTTCCTCGACCACGCCAAGCGGGCCGTCATCCTCGGCCGGATCGGGCTGACCGGACAGGACCTCGCCCGCCGCATCACCGAGGCGGTCGCCAGGCGCAGCCAGCAGGTCGAGACCCCGCCCGCCCGCCGCTAGCCGCGAGCGCGGTGCTCCGGAGGCGCATGGACACCTCCGGTGTGGGAAGGGTCACAGATCGTGGACATCCTTCGCACCAAATCCGTCGAGCAGTCCATTCGTGACACCGAGGCTCCGGAGCACCAGCTGCGCAAGAGGCTGACCGCGGTCGACCTGACCATCTTCGGCATCGGCGTGATCATCGGCACGGGCATCTTCGTGCTGACCGGCCAGGTGGCCAAGCTGACGGCCGGTCCGGCCGTCGCCCTCTCGTTCGTCGTGGCGGGCGTCGTGTGCGGCCTGGCGGCCCTGTGCTACGCGGAGTTCGCCTCGACGATCCCCGTGGCCGGATCCGCCTACACCTTCTCCTTCGCCACGCTCGGCGAGTTCCCCGCGTGGATCATCGGCTGGGACCTGATGCTCGAGATGGCGCTGGCGGCCGCGGTGGTCGCGGTCGGCTGGTCCGGCTACTTCGCCTCGCTGCTGAACTCGATCGGGCTGCCGCTGCCCGCCGCCATCGCCGGCGACGATCCGGTGGTGAACGTGCCGGCCATGGTCATCGTGTTCATCCTGACCGCGGTGCTGGTGGCCGGCATCAAGCTGTCGTCGCGGGTCAACACGGTGATCGTGGCCATCAAGGTCGGCGTGATCCTGCTGGTCATCCTGGCGGGCCTGTTCTTCGTCAAGGTGGCCAACTACACGCCGTTCATCCCGCCCTCCGTCCCGACCGAGCAGGTGGCGGGCCTGAAGGCGCCGCTCATCCAGGTGCTGTTCGGCATCACGCCCGTGTCGTTCGGCGTGATCGGCATCTTCTCCGCCGCGGCGATCGTGTTCTTCGCCTTCATCGGCTTCGACATCGTCGCCACCGCCGCCGAGGAGACCATCAACCCGCAGCGCGACATGCCGCGCGGCATCATCGGGTCGCTGGTCATCTGCACGATCCTGTACGTGGCGGTCTCGCTCGTCGTGGTCGGCATGCAGAAGTACACCGAGCTGAGCACGTCCGCGCCGCTCGCCGACGCGTTCACCGCCGTCGGCCAGAACTGGGCGGCCGGGCTGATCAGCCTGGGCGCGATCGCGGGGCTCACCAGCGTCGTCATGATCCTCATGATGGGGCAGACCCGGGTGCTGTTCGCCATGTGCCGCGACGGGCTGCTGCCCCGCAGGATGGCCAGGGTGCACCCGAAGTTCGGCACGCCCGCCCGGCTCACCGTCATCATCGGCGTGGTGTCGGCGCTGCTGTCGGGCTTCATCTCGCTGGGAGCGCTGGCCGAGCTGGTGAACATCGGCACGCTCTTCGCGTTCGTCGTCGTCTCCGCCGGGGTGATCATCCTGCGACGGACCCGGCCCGACCTGCCGCGCGCGTTCCGCACGCCGATGGTGCCGCTGCTGCCCATCCTGTCGGTGCTGGCCTGCCTCTACCTCATGCTCAACCTGCCGGTCGAGACGTGGCTGAGGTTCCTGATCTGGATGGTGCTCGGCGCCGTGCTCTACTTCGCCTACGGCTACCGCCACAGCCGGGCGGCGCGGCAGGACGCCGGCCAGGCGCCGACGGCCTGATCTCTGCGGGGACTGACCTCAAGGGGGGCGGGGGGGGGGGGGGGGGGGGGGGCCCCCCCCCCCCCCCCCCCCCCGCCGCCCGCCCCCCCCCAACCCCCCCCCCCCCCCCCCCGCCTAACCCCCCCGCACCGCACCGCGCAACACCCCACCC
>NZ_JBIDCC010000019.1:0-142029 GCF_043204415.1 Nonomuraea sp. NPDC047897
AAGGCTGAAAGCGCCGGTCGAGAGCTGATCGCAGTCGATCCCCGCAACACCTCCCGCACGTGCGCCCGCTGCGGGCACGTGGCGAAGGAGAACCGCCTCACCCAGGCCGCATTCGCCTGTACGGCGTGCGGGCACACCGCGCACGCCGACGTGAACGCGGCGATCAACATCCTGAGGGCAGGGCTTGCCCTTCGCCAGGCTGCCCAAGCGGCTTAGCGAGAAGCCGCTCCCTTCAGGGAGCGGAGGAGTCACCCCGATGGGCGTGCCGAACACCCACGAGTGGCCGGGCAGGTCCGGCACGTTGGCGCGGCGGCTGGTGTAGTACATCAGCCAGCGGTCGCCGTCGCGCACCACGGTGGGGTCGGTGGGGCCGGCGAAGACGGGGTCCGCATACCTCATGTGCTGTTCCGATCTGGACGGCTGCGTTGCACGGCACAGCCTGGCATGCGCGGCTCCGGCAGGTGGCGCGGGCCCGCCGCCGGTAGCTCATCCGCGGCCCGCCGCACCCGCGGGGAGGCCGAAGTGCGGCAGGCAGGGCTCCAGCCCCGTGATCGTCACCGGCACCGGGCAGGCGAAGTCCGCGCGGTCGAGGCGCAGGCGCTGCTGGACGGCCCGCTCACCGCGCCTGGCCTGCACCGACAGGCCGTCGGGCCGATATCCGAGCTTGCGCGAGACGGCCAGCGAGGCCGGATTGTCGGTGAACGCGCTGGAGACGGCCGTCAACGCGTCCAGCCCGGCGAAGGCCAGGTGCAGCACGGCGGCCCGCATCTCCGTGCCGAGCCCCCGCCCCTGGTATCGCAGGCCGAGCCACGAACCGCTGGACACCTCGCGCGTGACCGCGTAATCGGTGGCGGACAACTCCTGGACGCCGATCACCCGACCCTCGTGCGCGACGGCGAAATTGCAGCTCCACCGCTCGGGCCGCCACCGGGACATGACGTCGAGCTGGTAGCGGACCACCTGGCTGCCGAGCTCGTCGGACGGCAGGTCGGTCCACGGCACGAAGAACGGCATCCGCTCGGGGTCGTGCACCCCTTCGAGGGCGCGGTCCGCGAGCTCGTCGAGGTCGTCGGGGCCGGGCAGGCGCAGTTCGAGACGGGGCGTGGTCAGCCGGAGGTCGAAGAGTGGCCAGTGACGCATGCTCCGCCATTGTTCCGGGCCGGCGGGTACGGCTGCCACCGGATATCGGGGGACCGCCGGGAGTCGGGTCCGGCCGTCGTGCCGGCCCCGGGCGCGCTCGGAGACCGGTTGTCAGGCGGGCGCGTACGCGTACCCGCCGGGCCGGGACTCCAGGTAGCCGCCCGCCGGCAGGTTGAAGTGGGCGGGGACGACCCGGACGCCCGTGTCCGCGTACCGGGCGAGGAAGGCGCGGCGGGTCTGGGTGGCCCGGGCCGCGTCGTGCTCGGACACGATGTGCCAGGAGGGGCGGGCGAACTGGTGGGCGACGTGGAAGAGGTCGCCGGTGAAGACGGCCTCCTGGGAGCCGGAGGTGACGTGCAGGCCGCTGTGGCCGGGGGTGTGACCGGGCAGCGGTTCGATCCGTACCGTGTCGTCGATGGCGAAGCCGGGTTCGACCAGGCGGTGCCGCCCGGCGGTGACGACGGGCAGGACGCTGTCGGCGAACGAGTCGTGGCCGTGCGTGCCCGCCGGCACCGTGCTGAAGTGCTCGTACTCGGCGGCGACGAACAGGTAGGCGGCGTTCGGGAAGGTGGGCACCCACGTGCCGTCCACCAGGCGGGTGTTCCAGCCGACGTGGTCCTGGTGCAGGTGGGTGCAGAAGACGTAGTCCACCTCTGCCGGGTCGGTCCCGGCCGCAGCCAGGCGGTCGAGGTAGGGGGTGTGGAGCCGGTGCGCGTACGGGTCGAGCAGCCGTTCCTTGTGGTTGCCCCAGCAGGTGTCCAGCACGATCACGCTGGACGGGGTGCGCAGGACGTGGCTGCGGAAGACGAGCAGCGGGTCGCCGCCGGCGGTGAAGAGGGCGGCCGGGTAGCGGGCGCGGAGCGCGGCGACCTGATCCGCGTCGACCTGGTCTGCGTCCCCGTCCGGGCCGCGGAACGCGAGGGGGACCGGGACAGGCATGGCGGTCTCGACGACCTCGGTCACGCTGACCGCCCCGACCTGGAACGTGGTCATGCGGCTCCTCCTCCGGCTCCGGGGTTCACCGTAGATCGGAAGCGGATTCGTAGCAAGCCCTTGCTTGGTGTGGCGGCTCCCGCCCGGTGACAGGTCGTGTCCGGGACGGGAGCCGCCTGAGCCCGCCGGGTCAGCGGGCCCTCGCCGACCGGCGGTCGTTCAGCCAGTGGGCGAGGCGGTCCAGCGACAGGTTGATCAGGATGAAGATCGCGGCGATCAGGATGGCCGCCGGGATCACGTTGGAGAAGTTGGCCGCGATGCCGTTCAGCCCCCGGTCCACCAGCTCGTCGTACCCCACGATGAGCCCCAGCGCCGAGTCCTTCAGCAGCACGATGAACTGCGAGACGACCGCCGGCAGCATGGCCCGCAGCGCCTGCGGCAGCAGCACCAGCCGCATCACCTGGCTCTTGCGCATGCCCACCGCGTACGCCGCCTCCGACTGGCCCCGCGGCAGGCTGAGCACCCCCGCCCGGATGATCTCGGCGATCACCGACCCGTTGTAGACGGTCAGCCCGAACACCACGGCGGCGAAGGCCGAGACGTTCACCCCGATGAGCACGTACGAGCCGAAGAACGCGAAGAAGATCAGCAACAGCAGCGGCACGGCCCGGAAGAACTCGACCACGGCCCCCGCGGGCACCCGCACCCACCGATGCTCCGACAGCCGGGCCGCGGCGAACACCATCCCGAACACCCCGGCCAGCACAACCCCCGCCACCGCCGCCAGCAGCGTCCCGGCCAGGCCGGGCAGGATGAACGTGCTCCAGACGTCGGCCCGCAGCAGCGGCGTCCACTTCTCGGCCGCCCACTGGTCCTTCTCGTCGAAGCGCGCGTAGACCGCGTACGCCACGCCCAGCAGGGCGAGCGCGATGAGCGCCCCCAGCACCCGGTTGCGGCGGACGCCGCGCGGCCCCGGCGCCTCGTACAGGTTCGCGTAGCTCATCGCGCCACCGCCAGGCGGCGCGACAGCCAGCCGAACAGCAGCCCGGTCGGCAGGCACAGCACCACGAACCCGAGCGCGAACCCCAAGAAGATCTGCAGCACCTGGTCCCCGTAGGTCTCGATCAGCTCACGCATCCGCACCGACGCCTCGCTGACGCCGACGACCAGCGCGATCGTGGTGTTCTTGGTCAGCGCGATGAGGATGCTGCCGAGCGGCGCGATCACCGCCCGGAACGCCTGCGGCAGCGTGATCAGCGCGAGCGTCCTGACGAAGCTCAGCCCGAGCGACCGCGCGGCCTCCGCCTGGCCGACCGGCACCGTGTTGATCCCGGAACGCAGCGCCTCGCAGACGAACGCGGAGGTGTAGGCGGTCAGCCCGATCGTGGCGAGCCAGAAGTTGTTGGTCGCGATGTCGGACGACAGTTCGACGCCCAGGTTCGCCCCCACGCCGAGGCCGGTGAACAGCAGCACCAGCGTCAGCGGGGTGTTCCTGGCGACGGTCACGTACGTGCCGGCGGCGCCGCGCAGGGCGGCGAGCGGCGCCACCCGCATGGCGGTCAGCGCCGTGCCGAGCACCAGCGAGCCGACCGCGCTGACCACGGCCAGCTTGACCGTCATCCAGAAGGCGAGGGTGATCGTCGGCCACTCGCTCAGCAGCGCGTCCACGGTCAGTACCGCTCCAGCTGCGGGGCCTGCGGCACGGCGAAGCCGGCGGCGCCGACGCTGCCCTCCAGCGCCTTCTTCCAGCTCCCGTCGGCGAACATCTTCTCCAGCGCGTCGTTCACCGCGTCGCGGCCCTGCTTGTCGTCCTTCTTCAGGCCGATGCCGTACTTCTCCGTGCTGAACGTCTTGCCGACGACCTTGAGCTTGCCGCCGTGCTGGGCGGCGTACCCGGCGAGGATCACGTTGTCGGTGGTGAGGGCGTCGAGCTGCCCGCCGAGGATCCGGTCGACGCAGGCCGAGTACGTGCGCTCCTCCTGGAGCTGCACCTGCTTGGCGTAGCTCTCCTTGACCTTCTGCGCCGGCGTCGAGCCCGCCACCGAGCAGAGCTTCTTGCCGTTGAGCGCCTCCGGCCCGGTGAGGCTCGTGTCGTCCGCGCGCACCAGCAGGTCCTGCCCGGCCACGAAGTACGGCCCGGCGAACGACACCTTCTCCTTGCGCGCGTCGTTGATGGAGTACGTCGCCACCACCATGTCGACCTGGCCCTGCTGCAGGAACGCCTCCCGGTTGGCCGACACGGTCTCCTTGAACGTGATGTCCTTCGCCTCGACGCCGAGCTGCTTGGCCACGTACCTGGCCACCTCGACGTCGAAGCCGCTGAAGCTCCCGTCGGGGGTGCGCAGCCCGAGACCGGGCTGGTCGGCCTTCACGCCGATGACGAGCTTCTTGTCGTTCTTGGCCTTGTCCACGATCGACGCGTACGTCTCCTCGCCGCTCCCGCAGGCGGTGACGGTGAGCGCGACCAGGGCGAACACGGCGTAGCGGGATCTTCCGAACATGGTTGCCGTCCTTAGTGGGTGAGGATCTTGGCGAGGAAGGACCTGGCGCGCTCGGTGCGCGGCGTCCCGAAGAAGTCGTCCGGGCCGTTCTGCTCGACGATCTCGCCGTCGGCCATGAACACGACCCGGTCCGCGGCCCGGCGGGCGAAGCCCATCTCGTGCGTGACGACGATCATGGTCATGCCGTCGCGGGCCAGCGACGTCATCACGTCGAGCACCTCGTTGACCATCTCGGGGTCGAGGGCGGAGGTGGGCTCGTCGAACAGCATCACCTTCGGGTCCATCGCCAGGGCCCGGGCGATGGCCACGCGCTGCTGCTGGCCGCCCGAGAGCTGGGCGGGGAACTTGGCCGCCTGCGCGCCGATGCCGACCCGGTCGAGCAGCTCGCGGGCCCGGCGCTCGGCGGCGTCACGGCGCTTCTTCAGCACGTGGACCTGGCCGAGCACGACGTTCTCCAGCACCGTCTTGTGGGAGAACAGATTGAACGACTGGAACACCATGCCGACCTCGGCGCGCAGCCGGGCCAGCGCGCGCCCCTCGGCGGGCAGCGGCACGCCGTCCACGCTGATCGTGCCGGAGTCGACGGTCTCCAGCCGGTTGATCGCGCGGCACAGGGTGGACTTGCCGGCGCCGGACGGGCCGATGACGACCACGACCTCGCCCCGCCGGACGCTCAGGCTGACGTCCCTGAGCACGTGGTGATCGCCGAAGCGCTTGTTGACCTGGTCGAGGACGACCAGCTCCTGGTCGGGCACGGTGCGCGCTCCTTCCGTCCGTCCGCGCAGGCGGCTGGGTTGCGGTGGATGGCGTAACCGTAGGAGCCGGACGTTTCCGGGAAAGGGTTGTGCGCGTTCTGCTCAGGGATCAGCGCGCGGATCCGGCCGGGGCGGGCGTCGGCCGGCCCCGCTCAGGGGTGGCGCCCGCCGTGCCGATCGTGTCGCGGAAGGCGCGGTCCCACCGGCCGTCGCGCAGGTAGCGGGCGATGAGCCCGTTGAGGTACGCGCGGAAGACGACGTCGTCCTTCCGCACGCCGATCCCGTACGGCTCGCGCCCGAACGGCCTGCCGACCAGCCTGAGCCCTTCGGGATTGCGGTCGAGCAGCCCGAGCAGGATGGTGTCGTCGGTGCTGACGGCGTCGATCCGGCCCGCGACGAGGGCGGGCACGCACTCGCTGTAGGTGTCCACGACGACGAGCTCGGCGCCGGGCACGAGACTGCGCAGCCGGTCGACCGAGGTGGAGCCGGTGGCGGTGCACACCGCCCGCCCGTCGAGGTCGCCGACGTCGTCGATGTCCGTCTCGCCCGCCCTGACGAGCAGATCCTGCGCGGCCACGTAGTAGGGGTCGGTGAAGCCCACCATCGCCTGCCGGGCCGGTGTGATCGAGTACGTGGCGACGACGATGTCGACCACGCCCTCCCTCAGGAAGTGCTCCCGGTTGGCCGGCATGGTCTCCACGAAGCGGATGCCCCGCTCGCTACCCGTCAGGTCCCGGGCCACCAGCCGCGCGATCTCCGCGTCGAACCCGGTGATCCGTCCCGACGCCGGCTCCTTGAACCCCAGCAGCGGATAGTCGAACTTGATCCCCACGGTGAGCACCCCGCGCTCCCGGATGCGCTCCATGGTGGAGCCCTCGGGGAACGCCGCCGCGTCCGTCCCGCCGCAGGCAGCGGTCAGCGCCAGGCAGGCCAGGACGGCCAGCAGCGCCCGGACCGGCCTCACCGTACCCAGTACCGGTGCTGCGGCCGGCCCGTCGGACCGTATCTCAGCCGCGCCTCCACCTGCCCGCACTCGGCGAGGTGCTCCAGGTAGCGGCGGGCGGTCGCCCGGCTGATGCCCACGGTCTCGGCCAGCTCGTACGCCGACAGGTCGTCCTCGGCGGCCGCCAGGGCGTCGAGCACGGCCCGCTCGGTGGCGGCGGCGATGCTCTTGGCGCGCGGCGCCGTGTCGAGGTGCAGCGAGCGGAAGACGCGGTCGATCTCCTGCTGCTCCACGAAGCTCCCGTCCGGGCCGAGCTGCGCCACCGTGGCGGCGTAGCGCTGCAGCGTCTGCTCCAGGACCGCCGCCCGGGTGGGCTTGACCAGGTAGTACAGGGCGCCGCGCTGCATGGCGGCACGTACCGCGGCCGACTCCCTGCGGCCGGAGATCACGATGACGTCCGCCGGCGGCTGGTCGGGCCGGCGCAGCCGGTGGGCCACCTCCAGTCCCGGCAGATCAGGCAGGTGCAGGTCGAGCAGCACCAGCCGGGGCGCGAACCGCTGCGCCGCGGCGAGCGCCACCTGCCCGGTGTGGGCGATGCCGACCACCCTGAAGCCGGGCACCCGGTTCACCTGGGCGTGCAGCGCGGTGGTGACGACCGGGTCGTCGTCCACGATGAGGACGGTGTGCTCCGCCGCCCCGGGCATGGCCACCACGCTCCTCGTCAGGTTGGGCCGACGCGCGCATCTTAGGCACGCTTTGTTACAGCAAAACGCATTCTGCTCATTTTGCTCACCGGGGCGCTCCACCGGCGACCAAACCCTCCTACTGTGTACCCGCACGCAGGCCGTCGAGGTCGGAGGGGGAGGTGCGCGCCGGTGCGAGGCGACCGCGGATGGGTGCTGGCCGTGACCGCCCTGTGGATCCTGCTCGGCCTGCTCCCGCTGGCGCTGCTCACCTCCTCCAGCATCACGCTGTCCCAGGACGCGGTGCACGACGAGGTCGGCGACCGGGTCAGGACCACCGCCTCCGTCAGCCGCGTCGTGGTCGAACAGCAGATGAGCTCGCTGAAGCAGCTCGTCAGCGCGTACGCCCAGCGCCCGGAGGTGCTGCAGGCCGTCACCTCGGGCGAGCCCGCGCCCGCGGCGACGATGGAACGCTTCCACGCCGAGCTGGCCCGGATGCGCGGCGGCGTCAGCGGCATGATCGTCATCGGCCCGCGCGGCGACATGGTCGGCGCCCGGCCGCAGAGCGTGCTGCCGCAGGACGTCCGCAACACCGACTGGTACGTCACCGTGCACAACCAGCGCCGGCCCTACATCTCCCAGGCGTACACGCCGCCGATGCCCGGCGTGTCGCGGGCCATCGCCGCCGCGGCGCCCGTCTCCAGCGCCGACGGCAAGAGGCTGCTCGGCGTCGTCGCCGTCGTCTACAGCCTCGACGCCATCCAGGACCTCGCCTCCCAGGCCGCCGACGCGCAGGGGATCAGGCTGCTCATCACCGACCAGTCGGGCGTGCTGGTGGCCGACCCCGGCAGGAAGCTGTACGCGCTCACCTCGCTGCGCGAGGACCCGCGGGTGGACGCCGCGCTGGCCGGCCGCACGTGGTTCACCACCCACCGGGGCGCCGACGGGACCGTGCTGTCGGCCTCCGAGCCGATCCCCGACATCGGCTGGACCGTCACCGCCGAGGTGCCCGCCGCCACCGCGCTCGCCTCCGCCGGCCAGCTCCGGGTGCGTGTGCTCGCCATCGCCGCCGTGCTCGCCCTGCTCATCCTCATCGGCCTCGCGGTGCAGCTGCACACCACGCGCGGGCGCCGCCGGGCCCAGCAGAAGCTCGCCGGGTACGCCGACGCCCTCGCCGCCGCCCGAGACGAGGCGGTCAAGGCGTCGGAGGCCAAGACCGAGTTCCTCGCCAAGATCAGCCACGAGATCCGCACCCCGATCAACGGCGTCCTGGGCATGAACACCCTGCTCCTGGACACGCCGCTGGACGACGAGCAACGCCACTACGCCGGCACGGCCCGGGAGTCGGCGCAGAGCCTGCTGCGGCTGCTCGACGACTTCCTCGACCTGTCGAAGATCGAGGCCGGGCACCTGGAGGTCGAGGCCGTCCCCTTCGACCTGCCGCGGCTGTGCGACGAGGTGGTCGCGCCGTTCGCGCCGCACGCCTACCGGCAGGGGCTGTGGCTCACGCTCCGCCTCGGCGACAGCGTCCCGCAGCGGGTCGTCGGAGATCCGGTACGCCTCGGGCAGGTGCTCACCAACGTGGTGGGGAACGCGCTGAAGTTCACCGACCAGGGCGGCGTCGGCCTGGAGGTGGAGCTGGAGGAGGGGAACGCCGGCGACGAGCGGGTCACGCTGCGCTTCACGGTCACCGACACGGGCGTCGGGGTCGCGCCGGAGGACCGCGAGCGGGTCTTCGCCATCTTCCGGCAGGTGGACTCGCCGATCACTCGCAGGACCGGCGGCAGCGGCCTCGGACTGGCGATCAGCCGGCAGCTCACCGAACTGATGGGCGGGCGGATCGGGCTCGACAGCGTCGAGGGGGTGGGCAGCCGGTTCTGGGTGCGGCTGCCGGTGGACGTGGTCACCTGGTCGCACCCGGCCGCACCGGCGCTGCGCGGCCGCCGCGCCCTCGTGACCGACACCCGGGGAGACTCGGTGCGCGGTCACGAGGCGAACGGGCGCGGCGGCGGGCTTGGCGGCGGGCGCGGCGGCGGGCTCGGCGGTGGGCGGGCAGACGCCGGGCTGGCCGCGCGGATCCTGCGGGACGCCGGGCTGCGGGTCGAGGAGGCGGCGGACGAGCGGTCGGCGCTGGAGGCGCTGCGGGCGGCCGCCGCCGAGGGGCGGCCCTTCGACCTGGCCGTCGCCGACCTGGAGGTGGGCGCCGCGATCCTGGCCGACCCGCCGCCGTGCGACACCAGCGTGGTCGTGCTCGTCACGCCCGGCCGGCCGGGCGTCGCCTGGCCGATCGCCTCGGCCGATCGGGCGGTGCAGCCGATCACCCGGCCGTTGAGCCGCCGCCGCCTGCTCGCCGCCGTGGAGAACGCCCTCGGTGTCGGCGCGCCGCCGTCGCCCCGGCCCCGCCCGGCTCAGCCGCCGGCCGCCGCCCCGTCCGGTGAGGACTCGCCGACCCTCCTCGACGTTCCGGGCGTGGCCGCACCGGTCAGGGCGCGGATCCTGCTGGCCGAGGACGACGAGGTGAGCCGGAACGTCGCCACGATCGTGCTGCGCAAGGCCGGCCACCACGTCGAGGCGGTGGACGACGGCAGGCAGGCGGTCACCGCCGCGCTCTCCGGCGC
The DNA here is from genome assembly GCF_043204415.1 of Nonomuraea sp. NPDC047897. Lineage (NCBI taxonomy): Bacteria > Bacillati > Actinomycetota > Actinomycetes > Streptosporangiales > Streptosporangiaceae > Nonomuraea > Nonomuraea sp. NPDC047897. The sequence goes on from NZ_JBIDCC010000019.1 coordinate 9,574, forward strand.
CTACGACCTGGTCTTCATGGACTGCCAGCTCCCGGTCCTCGACGGCCTGGCGGCGACCGAGGAGATCAGGCTCCACGAGGAACGGCGCGTCCCGATCATCGCCATGACCGCGGCCGCCCTGCCGGCCGACCGGGTGCGCTGCCTGGCGGCGGGCATGGACGACCACCTCACCAAGCCGGTGAACTGGCAGCACGTCCTCGCCCAGGTGCCCGACTGGATCGCGGCGCCCGGCCTGCCGCCGGAACTGGAGGGCCTGTCGCCGGACGACGTCAGGGAGATCGCCGCCGCGTTCCACGCGACGGCCGGCCGGACGCTGGACGAGCTGCGGCAGGCCGTGGACGAGGGCGACCTGGACCGGGCGGCGGGGCTGGCGCACCGGCTGGCCGGCAGTTGCGCGACCGTGGGGGCCACCGGCGCGGCCGACCTGTGCCGCCGCGTCGAGGATCTGGCCCGCCGGGGCGACCGGGACCCGGACCTCCTCGGCCGGCTCGACGAGGAGTTTCGGGACCTGCCGCGGTGGATGAACGTTTCGTGTTCGTAAGTTAACGTGCCTTCACCTGCCGTTACACGAGTGAAATTTGTGATCGTTAATGTCTTGTCGTCCTTGATCGGGTGCTTTGCGGGCGTAGGAGAGGGGGAGGGGCCTGATGGGCGAAACCACGACACCGACCCCGACATACACACCGACAGGCACACCGGCGCCCACGCCGTCGGGCACCCCGACCCCTACCTCGTCACCCACCCCGACTCCGTCGGGCAGCCCGGCGCCGAGCCCCACCCCTTCCGGAACCCCCTCCCCCACCCCTTCGGACCCCAGCCCCTCGGGCACCCCGAGCCCCTCGGACACGCCGACCCCCAGCCCCTCGGGCACCCCGAGCCCCTCGGACACGCCGACCCCCAGCCCCTCGGGCACCCCGAGCCCCTCGGACACGCCGACCCCCAGCCCATCGGGCACCCCGAGCCCCTCGGACACGCCCACGCCCAGCCCCTCGGGCACCCCAGGCCCCTCCGGCACGCCCACCCCCAGCCCCTCCGACCCGCCTGCGCCACCGGCCCCGCCGCCCTCGTACACCCCCACGCCCGCCCCACCGCCGAGGCCGGGACAGGGCGATCAGGTGGCCGTCGACTGGGCGTCCGTCCGGGAGCTGGCGCGGCTGTTCGACAAGGCGGGCGACGACGTGGTCCGGGCACTACGCCTCGCCGGCCCCCTGGGCGGCACGTCGTCCCTCGTGGGCGACGACGAGGACGGCCGCGCGTTCGCCGAGTGGTACGTCCGCGGCTACGACGAGCTGACCGGCTCGATGAACCGGGTCGCCGACACGAGCTTCACCGCCGCGACGACGGCGCGGGACTTCGAGATGCTCTGGGACCTCCTCGAACAGAAGATCATCGCGTCCCTGCCGGAGATCCCGGACCTCTCGGAGCCGCCGATCCCCCCGCCACCCCCGCACCAGGAAGGCGCGTGATGCTCGACCCCTTCCAGGCCCTCGCCTGGTTCGCCGGCGTGCACGTCCCCGAGGCCGACGTGTCCAACCTGCGCGCCCGCGCCCGTGACCTGCGCGCCCTGGCCGACGACGTCGACGCGGTCGCCCGCGGCACGCGGGAGGCGATCGAGGCGGCGCTGCTGGCGAACGACAGCCGCACCGTGGAGCGGTTCGCCGCCCTGTGGGCGGCCGAGCTGGCCCCCCGCTACGCCAACATGCGCGCCGCGCTGACCGAGCTGGCCGAGGGCTGCGACGAGTACGCGGACGTCGTCGAGGAGCACCGCGAGCAGCTCACGATCATCGGTACGCAGCTCGCCGCCATGGCGTTCACGATGCTGTTCGGTTACCTCTACCCGGCGGCCAGGGTCGCCGCCGAGGCGGTGTTCAAGTGGCTGGTGGCGCGGGCCAGACTGGAAAGGACGATCTTCCAGAAGGTGACGCAGGCGGTCCTCAGCCGGCGGATCGGCAGGTTCGACGTCGGCACGTACGCGGTGCGCGAAGGGCTGGACGCGCTGGCCGACTCGGTGGTGTGGGCCGCCGGGAAGACGGCGGTGCACGCCGTCAGCTCCGCCGCCTCGGGCCAGGACATGGGCAACCTCTGGGTGTACGCGGGCAAGCACTTCGCCGCCGAGATGACCTACAACGCCGGCATCAAGGGCCTGCGGGACGTGCGCAGGTTCGTGCCGGCCAGCAAGTTCACCGAGACCATGCTCGGCACGGGCCCGATGGGCGCGTTCTTCCGCCGCACCACGTCCGCCTCCACCCTGTACGCGCTGGTCGCGAGCGGGGAGATGAGCGACGAGGGCGCCCTGCGCTCCGCCCTCGCGCACGCGCCCCGCGCGTTCCTGCTGCACCGCTAGGACGGCCGCCGGGACGGGCCCCCGAGCGGGCGAGGACGCATCAGCCGCGCGCGGACGGGAACGCCCCGAGGGCACGGACACCGAGGGCACGGACGGCCGAGCACTCACGGACAAGGAGGAGCAGTCATGACCACACCGCGCAGCGGCGATCCGGAGATCGATCGCATGCTCGCCCAGCTCGCCGAGCAGACGGAGTTGCTGGAGGAGGTGGGCCGCGGCCTGGAGGCGGCGCGGGGGCACGGAGAGGCGGCGGACGGCCTGGTGCGGGTGGAGGTGCTGCCCAGCGGCGGGCTCGCCGCTGTGCGCATCGCCCCCCGCGCGATGCGGCTCGGGTCCGAGGAACTGGCCGAGGCGATCATGGAGGCGGCCCGGCAGGCCGAGGAGGACGTCACCGGCCAGACCCTCGCCGTCACCCAGCGGCTCCTCGCCGAGCCGGAGGGCCGCTGAGCCCCGGGGGAGGCGCGCCCGGCTCGTGGCGAGCCCGCCGGCCCCGCGCGTCCTCGGTGGACACGCCGGAATCACCCGGTTTCGCGTCACGTGCGGGACCATGCGAAGCTGTGGATGTCCCCAACACCAGGAGGTCCTCATGGCCGAAACACCGGAGCCGGAAGTCAGCGAAACTCCCGAGGACGAGATGAAGCGCAAGTTCCGCGAGGCGCTGGAGCGCAAGCGCGGCCAGCAGGCCGGCGCGGGCGCGGGTGGCAGGGGCGCCGACGCTTCGAAGATCCACGGGGCGCACGGTCCGGCCGCCAGCAAGCGTTCCTTCCGGCGTAAGAGCGGTGGCTGAGGCACACCACACCCAGGGGCACGGCATGCCGTGCCCCCTTTTTCTTTGCCGTCTTAGGTAGATCTTCGCCCGATTCATGGCCTTACCTTTGCCTATGTCCGATTTGCACGCTAGAGTCATGCGCGTTACCGGTCAGTGACCAGCCCTTCACCAGGAAGAGGCGGCTGACCGGCGCCGAATCCCGCACGGCGGGAACCGGGGACCCATCTCCTGGGGTGAATCCGACCACCACGCGTCGGTAGGGCATCTCCACGCCCGAACCCGTCAGCTAACCCGGTAGGCGAGATGGAGAGGACACCTTCCCAGATGCACTACCGCGTATCCCCCGACTGCGTAGCGTCATCCGCCGCCTGCTGAGCGGCCCCCACCACAGACCTTTTCCGCGCTCCCGCGCGTAGCGACCGTTCGGCCCCTGCCCGGCTACGCCCTGCTGTGCGAGCGCGACTCTCCCGTTGCCCAGGTAAAGGACTTCACCGCTTCATGTCTCCCCGTTTCGGCATGCGTTCCCTCGCTCTGCTCACCGCCACCGTGGCCGGCTCGCTGACGATCGGCGGCACCGCCGCCCACGCCGATGTGCCCGAGGACCGGCAGGTCCTGCTCAAGGGCTCCACCACCGCCTCCTACTTCTGGGACGACGCCTCCGGCCGCGCTGGTGACACCGGCCTGCCGGCCAGTGGCAAGCCGATGCAGAAGGGGATGGCCGCCAGCCCGAGCTGGCCGCTGCTGACCGAGGGCTACGTCGTCTACAAGGGCAAGAAGATGCCCTTCTTCGTCGGCGACCGCGGTCCCGGCGAGCCGTCCAACCGCGGCATCATGCTGGACCTCGACGGCAAGACGTTCGCCGAGCTGACCGGCGGCACCTTCAACACCAACACGCTGCACGTCAACGGCAACGGCGGCATGGGCCACATCAAGATCGAGTACGTCATCACCAAGTGGGGCAAGGGTCCCGGCAAGAAGAACCACCCGGTGCCGTTCGCGACCCGCGCCTACGCCCGGGTGGACAACAACCCGGCCAAGCCGCCGCAGGTCCTGGCCAAGAAGAAGGCGCCCGCCACGCAGACCGTGTCGGAGAAGGCCGGCGCCGCCGAGCAGCGGGCCACCGCCGGCAGCACCCTCCAGGTCGCCCCCGCCGCGCACGTCACCACCTCGGCGGCCGCCCAGCCGGCGGCCGAGAACTCCGACGGCAGCGCGGCCGGCGTGGCCGCGGCCGTCGCCCTGGCCGCGATCGGCGGCGGCGCCGTCGTGGGCCGCGACCGCCTCCGCAAGCTGGTCCGCCGCTGATCCGACCCCCTCACGGCAGCGGTCCGTCACGAGGGCGTCCCCGCACCGGGGACGCCCTCGCGGCGTTCACCGCCGCGAGAGCGTCGACGCGGGCCTCGGACGGGCCGCGACGGGCCCCTCGGGGCGGGTCACCCGGGCTCGTCCGGGAGCACCGCCTTCTCGTCGGGCTTGTGGACCAGCACGTTCGCGATGTACGACTTCACGGCCGCGGGCAGCCCCACGTCGCCGCCCGCCGCCTCCGACAGGTACCACCGGTGGTCCAGCACCTCGTGGAAGAGCTGGGCGGGCTCCAGCTTGCCGCGCAGCTCGGCGGGCAGCGCCGCGACCGTCGGCTGGAAGACCTCGGCCAGCCACCGGTGCGCCACGATCGCCTCGTCCTCGTGCCGGAGCCCCTTGGCCACCCGGAACCCGTCGAGGTCGTTGAGCAGCCGCCGCGCCTGGTTCTCCTCCACGTCCAGCCCGGTCAGGCGGAGCAGCCGCCGCTGGTGGTGCCCGGCGTCGACCACCTTGGGCCGGACGATGAGCCGCCCGGTGCCGACCTTGCGCCGCACCATCATCTCGGCCACGTCGAACCCCAGCAGGTTGAGCCGCCTGATCCGCTGCTCCACCCGGTGCCAGTCGACCTCCTCGATGATCTCGTCCTGGGTGATCTCGGCCCACAGCCGGTGGTAGCGGGCGACGATGTCCTCGGCGGTCTCCATCGGGTCCACCGAGGGGTGCAGCAGCCCGCCGGCCTCCAGGTCGAGCATCTCGCCGAAGATGTTGGTGTGGGCGTTGTCGATGTCGCCCAGCCGCTGCCCCTCGCTGATCATGGGGTGCATCTCGCCGGTCTCCGCGTCCACCAGGTACGCGGCGAACGCGCCGGCGTCCCTGCGGAACAGCGTGTTGGACAGCGAGCAGTCGCCCCAGTAGAAACCGTTCAGGTGCAGCCGCACGAGGAGCACGGCCAGGGCGTCCAGCAGGCGGGTCAGCGTGTCGGGCCGCAGCGTGCCCGACATGACGGCCCGGTAGGGGAGCGAGAACTGCAGGTGCCGGGTGATCAGTGCGGCGTCGAGCCCCTCCTCCCGGCCGGTGACGTAGGCGACCGGTTCCACGGCGGGGGCGTCCAGCCTGGCCAGGTCCCACAGAAGCTGGTACTCGCGCTTGGCGTACCGCTCGCTGATCTCCTTGATCGCGTACACCTTGCCCGAGAGCCGGGCGAAGCGCACCACGTGCCGGGAGATGCCACGGGGCAGGTCGACCAGGTGGTGCTGCGGCCATTCGGCCAGCGGGACGTCCCAGGGCAGGCTGAGGAGGTCGGGGTCGCCGAGCGCGCCGGTGATCTGGAGGGGCATGCCCTCAGGATAGGGTGCGGCGGTGGACGAGTTTCTCACGTGGTACTTTTCCGGAAATCCCGTCACTGCCAGCCTGCTCGGGGCGGACGGCTACGACCACACGCTCGGCGACTTCTCCGCCACCGCCTTCACCGCCAGGGTCGGTGAGCAGCAGCGCTGGCTCGCTCGGCTCTCCCGGCTGGAGGCCGCCACGCCGGACGACGCGATCGACCGGGACCTCGTGCTGGCGCAGCTACGGGGCTGGCTGGCGCCGGCGTCCTGGCCCGAGTGGCGCCGCGACCCGGCCGCGTACCTGTCGCCGATCTTCGCCGCCATGTTCACGCCGTTCCAGCAGCGGCTCAAGCCGGAGCCGGAGCTGGTGGCCGCCGCGATCTCCCGGCTGGCCGAGGTCCCCGGCGTGCTGGCCGCCTGCCGCGCCAATCTCGACCCCGACCTCGCCGCGCCGCTGCTCGTCGAACGCGGGCTCGGCCAGGCCCGCACCGGGCGGCAGTTCCTCACTGTGACCGTGCCGTCGATGGTGGGCGACGAGGGCCTGCGGGCCAAGCTGGCCGCTGCCGCCGAGCCCGCCGGCCAGGCCTTCGACGAGCTGGTCGCGTTCCTGGAGGGCTTCCGCTGCGGCGGCACCTGGCGGATGGGGGAGAGCCTCTACTCCACGCTGCTGCGCGAGCGCGAGCTGCTCGGCTACGGCGCGGCCGAACTGCACGAGAAGGGCAAGGCCGCCTGGGCCGAGCTGGACGAGCGCATGCGCGAGGTCGCCGTGCGCGTCAACGGCACCGGCGACTGGCGGGCCGCGATGGAGTCGCTGATGGACGACCATCCGCCGACGCTCGCGGCCATGCGCGAGGAGTACGAGGCCGAGACGCTGCGGGCCCGCGCCTTCGTCCGTGACCGCGACCTGGTCACCTTCCCGGAGGGGGACGAGTGCCTGGTGCTGCCGTCGGCGGAGTTCATCAGGCCGATCCTGGCCGTGGCCCACTACCTGGCGCCGCCGCCGTTGACCGGCTCGCGCACCGGCGTCTTCTTCGTGCCGTACACGCCGGACGGCTTCACCGAGGAGCAGGTGCGCCAGCGCCTGCGCACCAACTCCCGCGCCCAGATGCCGTCGATCGCCGTGCACGAGGCCTATCCCGGCCACCACTGGCACCTGTCGCACATGGCCGGCAACCCGCGGACCGTGCGCAAGGTGTTCCGCACGCCGTACTTCACCGAGGGCTGGGCCCTCTACGTCGAGAAGATGCTGCACGAGCAGGGCTACTTCGACACCCCGGCCACGGAGCTGGCCCACCTCGACTGCCGGATCTTCCGGGCCGCCCGGATGGTGGTGGACACGGCGCTGCACTGCGACGACATGTCGATCGAGGAGGCCGAGCACTTCATGGCCACGAAGGCGTCGCTGACGCCCGGCACGGCCAAGGGCGAGGTGAACCGCTACTGCGCCTGGCCCACCCAAGCGCCGTCCTACCTGACCGGGGCCATTGAGATCGACCGCATCCGGGAGTCGTACGGCGGATCGCTGAAGTCGTTCCACGACCTGATCGCGGGCTCCGGCGGACTCCCGCTCGGCCTGGCCGAGCAGGCCGTCGCGGGAAGGTAGCGGGTCAGGACGAGGCCCGGCGAGGGAAGGTAGCGGATCAGGACGAGGCCCGGCGAGGGAAGGCGGGCGGGTTGAGCGCCCGCTCGACCACCGCGTCGAGCTGCTCGCCGGTGAGGACGGTCGGCGCGCCCACGCCGAGCCCCCGCACGTAGACCTCGCACAGCCACTCCAGCAGGCGGGTGGCCTCGAACGCCTCCTCCAGCGTGGCGCCGACGGTCACGCCGCCGTGGTTGGCCATCAGCGCCGCCTTCCGGCCCGCCAGCGCCTCCCGGACGTTCGCCGCCAGCTCGGGCGTGCCGTAGGTGGCGTACGGGGCCACCCGGACCGCCCCGCCGAGCAGCAGCGCGTTGTAGTGCACGGGCGGCAGCTCGGTCATCGTCGTGGCCACCACCGTGCCGAACACCGAGTGCGTGTGGACCACCGCGCCCGCGCCGGTCGCCGCGTAGACCGCCAGGTGCATGGGGGTCTCCGAGGACGGCTGCAGGTCCCCTTCGACCAGGTGGCCCTCGACGTCCACGATGGGGCACATCTGCGGGGTCAGCCGGTCGAGCGCCGCGCCCGCCGGCGTGACGGCGACGAGGTCGCCCTCGCGCACGCTCAGATTGCCCGAGCTGCCGATCACCAGGCCCAGCTCGACGGCGCGCCTGCCGTACGCGCACAGCTGCTCGCGGAGGCTCATGACCGGCAATGTAGTCGGTCGTCCGAAATACATCAACGCTCGGCTGGCAGGCTTCGCTCGCCCGCCGCCAGGCGGTCATCGCCCAGTGCTTGCGGTGTCAGGACGGAGTCGGGAGGGCCCTGCGCCAGGAGCCGTCCTCCGTCGAGGAGGAGGCAGTGGTCGGCACGCATGGCGAGGTCCAGGTCGTGCGTGGCGTGGACGACCGTGACGCCCCGCGCCTTCTCGCGGTCGAGAGCGGCGACGATGTGCTGCCTGGCGTTGGCGTCCACCCCGGTCGTCGGCTCGTCCAGCAGGAGCAGGTCGGGCTGCTGGGCGAGCCCCTGGGCGACGAGGACGCGCTGGCGCTGTCCGCCTGACAGCGTGCCCAGCCGGCGCGGGGCCAGGTCTGCGACGTCCAGCACGGTCATGCAGGCGTCGACGATCGCCCAGTCGTCCGGCCTGAGCCGCCGCCACGGACCACGCAGGGCCCAGCGCCCCATCGCGACCGTGTCCCGGGCTGTGATCGGCAGGGAGTCGGAGACGGCGTCACGCTGGACCACGAAGCCGGGGCGGCCGGTGGTCGGACGCCCGACCGCGCCGCCTGACAGGCGCACGGTCCCGGCGAGCACGCCCAGCAGCGTCGACTTGCCGGATCCGTTCGGTCCGACGACGGCGGTCACGCCGGCGCGCGGCAACCTCGCCGAGAGCCTGTGCAGGACCGTCCTGCGGCCGTAGCCCGCCGTGACCTCGCGGATCACGACTCCGTCGTCCATCATGAAACCCCCAAGTGAAAGTGACAACGGTTTTCATTGTATGGTCCAGGTCATGGATTGGTTCTTCGACCCCTTTCAGGTGACTTTCGTCCGGCATGCGCTGTGGGCGGGCGTCCTGGTGTCGCTGCTCTGCGCGCTTGCCGGCACCTGGGTGGTGCTGCGCGGCCTGGCCTTCCTCGGCGACGCGATGTCCCACGGCATGCTCCTGGGAGTGGCGGTCGCGGCGATGGCCGGGGTGAACGTCCTGCTCGGCGCGCTGTTGAGTGCGGGCGGGATGGCGTGGGGGGTCAGCGTGCTGGGCCGGTCGGGCCGGCTGTCGCAGGACACCAGCATCGGGTTGCTGTTCGCGGGGATGTTGTCGCTGGGCGTGATCGTGGTCTCGCACTCCCAGTCCTTCGCGGTGGACCTGACCGGATTCCTCTTCGGTGACGTGCTGGCGGTAGGGGAGCATGATCTTGCGGGGCTGGGTGTCGCGCTCGCGGTGACGGCGCTGGTGGCGGTGCTCGGGCACCGGCCGTTCGTCGCGCTCGCCTTCGACGCGCGCAAGGCACACACGCTGGGCATGCGTCCCCGGCCGGCACACGTCCTGATGCTCGGCCTGGTCACGCTGGCGATCGTGGCCTCCTTCCACATCGTGGGGACGCTGCTGGTGTTCGGGCTGCTCATCGGACCGCCGGCCGCCGCCGCGCTGTGGGCCCGGCGCATTTCGATGATCATGCTCGGAGCCGCGCTGCTCGGCATCGCCTCGACCGTGATCGGACTGGTGGTGTCGTGGCACGCGGCCACGGCGGCGGGCGCCACGATCGCGGCCGTGGCCGTGGGCCTGTTCTTCCTGTCGGCGCTGGGCGACGGGCTGCGCCACCGGCTCTCCCGGAAGGCGGCCGAGGTATGAGGTCGTGCGGAGTCGGGGCGCTCGCCCTCGTCGTCCTGCTCGGAGGGTGCGCTCAGGAGAGCGGCGACGGCGCGGTGCCGCGGGCGACGGAAGAGGTTCCGCACGGGTACGTCGAGGGTGCCGAGGAGATGCCCGAGCCCCAGTCCCGTCTCGTCCTGGCCGACGGGGGGACGGGCACGGTCCACGTGCTCGACCTGCTCACGGAGCAGACCACGGCGGTGGCCCGCGTCGAGGACGTGCGCGGAGTCACCGGTGACGGCCGCTTCGCCTATGTCACCGCCGGCGCGGGCGGCCTGCACGTGATCGACAGCGGAGCCTGGGCCGTCGATCACGGGGACCACTTCCACTACTACCGGACCGCGGCCCGCGATCTCGGCGCCGTCGCCGAGCGACCCTCGTACGCCGCCGCCGACACGGCGACCATCACCGACACGGCGGCCACTGCCGACACGGCGACCACCGCCGTCCGGACCGGCGACGGCACGATCACGCTGCTCGACCGCGCGCGCATGGAGCAGGGCGAGCTCGTCGAGGCCGGAGAGATCGAGAACGCCGCTGCCGTCCTGCCCTACCGAGGACACCTGCTGGTCGCCGAAGGCGGTGCCGTACGGGTCGAAGGGGGTGCCGGCGTCGGCGCCTGCGTGGACGCGGCAGGTACGGCGGTGACGCGGCGTGGCGTGATCTTCGGGTGCGCGGACGGGGCCCTCCTGGTCACCGAGAAAGACGGCGCGTTCGAGGGCGTGAAAATCCGATATCCGCACAAGACGCCCGCGAGCGACCGGGCGACGGCGTTCCGGCACCGTCCGGGCAGCTCGACCATGGCCGCCAAAGCCGGCGATTCGGGGACGTGGGTGCTCGACGTCGCCGCCAGAACGTGGAAACTCCTGAGAACCGGCCCCGTGGTGGCGGTGACCGCCGTGGGCGAGGACGCGCCGGTCCTGACCCTGACCGAGGACGGCGTCCTGCGCGCTCACGATCCCGCCTCCGGCAAGGAGATCGCCGGCACGAAGCTCCTGGCCGAACCGCTGACCGGCTCACCCGACATTCAGGTGGACACCGGCCGCGCCTACGTCAACGACCCGGCCGGCAAGGCCGTGTACGAGATCGACTACAACGACGATCTCCGGCGGGCCCGCACGTTCAGGCCCGGCTTCGCGCCCACGTACATGACGGAGACCGGACGATGACCCTGCTGATGGCCCGGCTCGTGACGGCGATCGCGTTCGTGATGGTGGCCGGATGCGCCGCCACCGGTGAGAACGCCCCCAGGGTGGTCGTCACCACCAACATCCTCGGTGACGTCACGCACACCATCATCGGTGACCAGGCCGAGGTCACCGTGCTGATGAAACCGGACTCGGATCCGCACTCCTTCGGCGTCTCCGCCCGGGAGGCCGCGCTGATCGAGGACGCCGACCTGATCGTCTACAACGGGCTCGGCCTCGAGGAGGGCGTGCTGCGCCACGTCGCGGCCGCCGAGCAGGCCGGCGTGCCCGCCTTGGCTGTGGGGGAGGGCGTCGACCCGATCCGCTTCGCCGCCGACGAGACGGCGGGGCAGCTCGATCCCCACTTCTGGACGGACCCACGGCGGATGGCCAAGGCCGTGGACCTGATCGCGGAGCAGGTCGTCACGCACGTGGACGGCATAGACGCCGCCGCCGTCCGGACCGCCGCCGCGAGCTACCGGGCCCAGCTCGAACAGCTCGACTCCTGGGTTGAACAGCAGGTCGCCACCATCCCGCCCGATTCCCGACGCCTGGTCACCAACCATCACGTCTTCGGTTACTTCGCTCAGCGATACGGCTTCCAGGTCATCGGCGCCGTGATCCCCAGCGGCACCACCCTGGCCTCCCCGAGTGCCTCTGACCTGGAGTCGCTGAGAGACGCGATCAAGTCGGCGCACGTCAAAGCGATCTTCGCCGACTCCTCGCAGCCCGAGCGCCTCGCCCGGGTGCTCGCCTCGGAAGCCGGCGTGGACGTCGAGGTGGTCCCGCTGTTCTCCGAGTCCCTGAGTCGCAGGTCACCGGGCGCCGCCACGTACCTCGACATGATCCGCAGCAACACCAAGGCCATGGCCGACGGCCTCAACGGCCGTTGACATCCTCCTCAGAAAGGCACACGACACATGACCGTCCGATCCCGGACAACCGCACTGCTCGCAGCGAGCTTCCTCCTCACCGCCTGCGGAGCCCAAGAGCCCCCGAGGGCGCCCGCGAGCGCCGCACCCGCACGCGCCACCTCCCAGAAGACGGTGACCGACCCCATCGTCATGACGTACGCCGGCGGCCTGTACGTCCTGGACGGGCAGAGCCTGGAACTGGTCAAGGACATCCCCCTCGCCGGATACAACCGCGTCAACCCCGCCGGGGACGAACGGCACGTCCTGGTCTCCACCTCGACCGGGTTCCGCGTCCTGGACGCCGCCTCCGCCACGCTGAAGGAGGACGAGTTCAAGGGGACCAAGCCGGGCCACGTGGTCAGGCACGCCGGAACCACCGTCCTGTTCTCCGACGGAACCGGCGAGGTCACCATGTTCGACCCCGATGACCTCGCCACAGGTCTGCCGAAGGGCGAGACGTACCAGGCGGCCGCGCCGCATCACGGCGTCGCCATCGAACTCGAGAACGGCGAGCTGGTCGTCACCCTCGGCACCGAAGAGAAGCGCACCGGCATCGTCGTCCTCGACAAGGACCGCAAGGAGGTCACCCGCAGTGAGGACTGCCCCGGTGTGCACGGCGAGGCCACCGCCCAGGGCGAGGCTGTCGTGATCGGCTGCGAGAACGGCGTTCTGCTCTACAAGGGCGGCAAGATCAGCAAGATCGACAGTCCCGACGAGTACGGGCGCATCGGTAACCAGTCCGGTTCGGACCTTTCGCCGATCGTCCTGGGCGACTACAAGAAGGACCCCGACGCCGAGCTGGAACGCCCCACCCGGATCTCCCTCATCGACACCGAGACCGGCAAGCTGAAGCTGGTCGACCTGGGCGCGAGCTACACCTTCCGCTCGTTGGCCCGCGGTCCCCAGGGCGAGGCCCTGGTCCTGGGCACCGACGGCGCCGTCCACGTCATCGACCCGGACGCGGCGAAGGTCGTCAGAACCATCAAGGTCGTGGAGGAGTGGAAGGAGCCGCTGGAGTGGCAGCAGCCCCGGCCGAACATCTTCGTCCGTGACCAGAACGTCTACGTGAGCGACCCGGCGGGCAAGCGGGTGCACGCGATCGACCTCACGTCCGGGAAAGTCACCAGGACCACGTCCCTGCCCCAGCCCCCGAACGAGCTCACCGGCACCACCGACTGAGCTCGACGGCGGCCTGGGCGTTCGATGGAGCAGTGCCCGCGTCCGTCGCGATGGCCGTCGCCCCCGGTCCCGGCCGGCACGGCGTCCCTGCTAGAGGCGGTCGAGGTGGGCGAGCATGATGCGCTCCAGGTCCACCCGCCTGAGCCGGCCCGGGTACAGCAGCAGGTGCAGGCTGAGCCCGTCCACCAGGGCGAGCAGATGCTCGGTCACGTCGTCCAGGTCGTCGTCGCCGCGCAGCTCGCCCGCCGCGCGCGCCTGGCCGAGCAGCCCCCGCACGACGGCGCGCAGCTCGCCGGCCTCGGCGCGCTGCACCTCGGCCAGCCGTTCGGAGGCGAGGCTGCGGCTCCAGAAGCTCACCTCCAGACGCGTCTCCTGGGTGCGCTCGGCGTCGAGGGGGAGGTTGTCCAGCAGCAGCTCGCGCAGGGCGGCCAGCCCGCCGGCGCCGTGGACCTTGCCGGCCAGCCGCTCGCGGATGCGCTGGTGCGACTGGCGCAGCGCCGACAGCAGGATCTCGTCCTTGTCGGCGAAGTAGTGGGCCAGCACCCCGTTGCTGTAGCCCGCCTCCTTGGCGATGGCGCGGGTGGTGGCGGCGTCGATGCCGTCCCTGACGATCACTCGGCGGGCCGCCGACAGCAGCTCCCTGCGGCGCTCGTCGTGGTCAACGATCTTCGGCATCGCGCTCCCTCCGTCGTACCGGTTCCAGCATATTGACTTTTTATTCGGACGTCTGTCTATTTAGACCATGACCGTCGCCACCGTCGGCGTGCACATCGTCGACATCCTCGCCAGGCCCGTCGAGCACATCCCCCCGGGCCAGGACACCGTGCTGGTCGACCAGATCCGCCTGACCGCCGCGGGAGCAGCGGCCGGGACGGCGGTGGACCTGGTCAAGCTGGGCAACGACGTCGTCACCATGGGGGCGGTCGGCGACGACGAGCTCGGCGACTTCCTCGTGGCCGTGCTGGCCCGGCGGGGCGTGGACGTCTCGCGCCTGGCGCGCCGGCCGGGCGAGCAGACCGCCGCCTCCATCCTGCCGATCCGCCCCGACGGAGGCCGCCCCAGCTTCCACGTGCCGGGCGCCAACCTGGGCGTGACGCTCGCCGACCTGCACGTCGAGACGCTGCGCGCCGCGCGGGCCGTGCACCTCGGCGGCGTGGACGTGACGTTCGGGCTCGGCGAGCCGGCCTTCTTCGGGCTGCTCGACGAACTGCGCGAGGACGGCGTCGTCGTCACCATGGACCTGCTGTCGGAGCTGCCCGACCTGCTGGGCATGGCCCGCGCCTTCCTGCCGCACGTCGACTACGTGCTGCCCAACGAGTCGCAGGCCCGGCACATGACCGGCGAGGACGACGTCCGGGCCGCCGCGCTCGCGCTGCTCGCCGAGGGGCCGCGCGGCGTGCTGGTCACGCTCGGCGCGCAGGGCAGCCTGGTCGCCACCGGGACCGGGGTGGAGCACGTCCCCGCGCTGAAGGTGGAGGTCGCCGACACGACCGGCTGCGGCGACGCCTACTGCGCGGGCTTCCTCACCGGCCTGCTGCACGGCCGCGACGCCCCGGCCGCCGCCCGCTGGGGCACGGCCGCCGCCGCCCGCGTGGCCACCGGCCTCGGCTCCGACGCCGGCATCACCGACCTGCCGTCCACGCTCGCCCTGCTCACCGACTCGTGAAAGGCCGACCCATGACCGACGCCGAGCTGCGCGAGCGCGCGCTCAAGGTGGTGCCCGGCGGCATGTACGGGCACCTCAACGCCGCCATCTTCGCCCCCGGCTACCCCCAGTTCTTCCAGCGCGGCGAGGGCTGCCGCCAGTGGGACGCCGACGGGCGCGAGTACATCGACCTCATGTGCAGCTGGGGGCCCGTCGTGCTCGGGCACCGGCACCCGAAGGTCGAGGAGGCCGCCGCCCGGCAACTTGCCCTCGGCGACTGCCTCAACGGGCCCGGCGCCGTCATGGTCGAGCTGGCCGAGCTGCTCGTGGACACCGTGCCCAGCGCCGACTGGGCGATGTTCTCCAAGAACGGCACCGACGCCACCACCCAGGCGCTCATGGTGGCCAGGGCCGCGACGGGCCGCACCAAGGTGCTGATGGCGCACGGCGCCTACCACGGGGCCGACCCGTGGTGCACGCCCTCGACCGCGGGCACCACCCCGAACGAGCGGGCCGACCTGGTGGAGTTCGCCTACAACTCGCTGGAGTCGCTGGAGGCCGCCGCCGCCACCGTGGAGGGCGACGTTGCGGCGATCATCGTGACGCCGTTCAAGCACGACTCGTTCGAGGACCAGGAGCTGGTGGAGCCCGCCTTCGCGCGGGGCGCGCGGGCGCTGGCCGACCGGATCGGGGCCGCGCTGGTCATCGACGACGTGCGGGCCGGCTTCCGCATCGACCTGCGCGGCTCGTGGGAGCCGTACGGGGTGCGGCCCGACCTCACGGCCTGGTCCAAGGCCATGGCCAACGGCTACGCCATCGCGGCCGTCACCGGCGTCGACGCGCTGCGCGGCGCCGCCCAGTCGCTCTACTCGACCGGCTCGTTCTGGTTCTCGGCCGTGGCCATGGCGGCGGCCAAGGCCACCATCGAGACGCTGCGCGACACCGACGGCATCGCCGCCATGGAACGCGCCGGCACGCAGCTGCGCGAGGGCCTGTACGCGCAGGCCAAGGCGCACGGGTTCACGGTCAACCAGACCGGGCCGGTGACGATCCCGTGGCTGAGCTTCGACGGCGACGCCGACCTGTCCACGGCCCTGTACTGGAGCGAGGCCTGCCTGCGGCACGGCGTCTACCTGCACCCGTGGCACAACTGGTTCCTGTCGGCCGCCCACACGCGACAGGATGTGGCGCGGGCCCTGGAGGGCACCGACCAGGCCTTCGCCGAGACCCGCGCGCACCTCGGCTGACGCCGCCGCGCCCTGAAGTAGCGTGAGCCACATGAACCCGATGGACATCGACAAGAGGCTCGCCGAGGTGCCCGAGTGGCGCCGCGAGGGCGAGGAGATCCGGCGGACGGTCACCGCGCCCGACTTCCCCACGGCCATCCGGATCGTGGGCGAGATCGCGGTCCGGGCCGAGGAGCTCAACCACCATCCCGACATCGACATCAGGTGGCGGACGCTCCACCTCGCCCTCACCACGCACGACAAAGGACGCTTGACGGACATGGACTTCACCCTGGCCGCCGCGATCGACCGCATCGTCGCCGAACACGCTGTGTGACGTGTCGATTACCCGTTAGAGTGGTGGCCCTTCGCGAGCCTGTCGTACCGGCTTCTGCACTGTCACCACTCTGGGGGTTCTCATGCGCCTGCCCGCGCTCCTGCTCGCCCTGCTAGCGGCCGCGGCCGGATGTGCCCAGACCGGCGCGCCCCCGGCGCCGAGCGGCACGGCCGGCTCCGCGTCGGCCGGCCCTTCGGCCAACCCCAACCTCGCGCTCTCGGCCAGCGGCGACTTCGCGCCCGACGCCACGCAGGCCATCGTCTACGACCGCAAGCTCGCCCCCGAGGGGGCCCGGGCCAGCCTGCTCGTCGAGTCGGAGCTGGAGGCCGGCAAGACCCGCTCGTCCCTGGTCGTCGAGGGGTTCCTGCCCGGCCGCACGTACGGCGCCCACCTGCACGCCAACCCGTGCGGCGCCGAGCCCGACGACTCGGGCCCCCACTACCAGAACAAGCCGGGCAAGGTCACCGCCAAGAACGAGGTGTGGCTCGACTTCACCACCGACGGCACCGGCTCGGCCAACGCCTCCGCGCGCAACCCGTGGCTGCTCACCTCCGAGCGGCTGCCCCGCTCGCTGGTCATCCACGCCGAGCGCACCAAGGCCAAGAAGCCCGACCGGGGCGCGGCCGGTCCCCGGGTGGCCTGCCTCACACTCGGCTGAGCGGCGGCCCGGCCTGCGGCGGCGGCCCGGCCTGAGGGGGCGGCCTGGGCCGCCGACCGGCGAGGTGCCGGGCGGGGCGTGGCCGCCCTGACCGCGGTCACCGCAGGATGAGGACGCTCTCGGCCCTCGGCACGAGCTCACCGATCACCGGGTGGCCCGGGATCTCGCCGGCGAGCAGGAGGCCGCCCGACGTCTGCGCGTCGGCCAGGAGCAGCCGGGTCGCCTCGTCCGTGCGGCCAAAGTCGGTGTGCGGGGCCACCCAGTCGAGGTTGCGGCGGGTTCCGCCGGGCACGTAGCCGTCGCGCACGGCCTCGCGGGCCCCCGCCAGGCACGGCACCGCGGCCACGTCCACCACCGCCGACACCCCTGACGCCCGCGCCAGCTTGTACAGGTGGCCGAGCAGCCCGAACCCGGTGACGTCCGTGGCGCAGCGCAGGCCCGCCTCGACCGCCGCCCGGCCGGCTTCGGCGTTCAGCCGCGCCATGACCTCGACGGCCTCCGCGAACACCTCTCCCGTCACCTTGTGCCGGTTGTTCAGCACGCCGAGGCCGAGCGGCTTGGTCAGCGTGAGGGGCCGGCCGGCCTCCCCGGCCTCGTTGCGCAGCAGTCGCTCCGGGTCGGCGATCCCGGTCACCGCCATGCCGTACTTGGGTTCGGGGTCGTTGACGCTGTGCCCGCCCGCCAGGTGGCATCCCGCCTGGGCCGCGACGGCCGCGCCGCCGCGCAGCACCTCGCGGGCGACGTCGTACGGCAGGACGTCCCTCGGCCAGCTCAGCAGGTTGACCCCGATCAGCGGCCGGCCGCCCATCGCGTACACGTCGGAGAGCGCGTTGGCCGCGGCGATCCGGCCCCAGTCGTAGGGGTCGTCCACCACGGGGGTGAAGAAGTCGGCGGTGGCCACCACGGCCGTGTCGTGCTCGATCCGCACCACGGCGGCGTCGTCGCCGGTCTCCAGGCCCACCAGCAGCTCGCCGGCGGCTCCGCGAGGGGCGGGCGCGCCGAGGCCGGCGAGCACCTCCTCCAGCTCCCCGGGCGGGATCTTGCAGGCGCACCCGCCGCCCTGCGCGTACTGCGTCAGCCGCATCGTGGACTCCCGTTCACATGAAGTTACGTGTGTGCAGGGCAGCGAGCTCGGCCGCCTCGTCCGCAGGGAAGCCCAGGTGGACGAGGCGCTTACGGCGGCCTTCGAACATCTCGGCCTGCAGCCGCTGGACGGCCCCGTGGCCGTCGGCGACGGCCCCCGGGGACCAGGAGCCTGCGGCCAGCAGCGTCAAGGCGTCGAGCACATGCTCGTTGATGCCGGCGGTGTCCGCCAGCACGTCGTGGCGGTGTTCGATCGCTCCTCTGAGCCTGCCACGGAAAGCGGGATCGCGCCGGGCCTGCTCCGCGAGGTGGGCGACGCCGAACGCGACATGACGGGCCTCGTCCTGGTGCGCCAGCGCGGCGATGCGGCGGGTGACCGGGTCCGGCGCGTGCCGGTCGAGGAACGACAGCAGGTTGAGGAACGTGCCCTCGCCCAGTACGGAGAGCAGGAACGACGCCAGCGAGAAGTCCGGCTCGGCCAGCAGGGACGTCAGCGAGGCGCGCCCGCCGGCCGAGGAGGTGCCCAGTTCCTCGCCGCGCAGCGTGGCGCGCCGGCTGAACACCTCGATGTGCCGGGCCTCGTCGGCCGCCTGGACGGCGAGCAGTTGCGTCACCTCGCGAAAGTGCGGGTGGACCCGGGCCAGCAGCCGCGCCGGGACGACCAGGGCGGCCTGCTCGTTCTCCACCAGGTAGGTCATCACCTGGACGACGGCCGCCTCGACCTCGGCGGGCAGTTCGAAGGCGCAGTCCCAGTCGATCGCGGTGGCCGGGTCCCACTGCCGCGCCGCGGCCTGCGCGTACAGGGCGGGCGCGAGGTCGGCCCAGACGACCTCCTTGCGGTCGAGGTCGAACGGCGCGGGAGGTCCGCCGGGCTCGACCAGCGCGCCGCGGGCGGCCAGCCCCCAGTGCGCGGCCGGGTGGGCCACCACCTGGGAGGGGGCCACGCCGCCGGCCCGTTCCGCGCCGGCCCACCTCGCGCGGGTGGCGGGACCGGGGACGATCCAGGCACGCACGCCCGGCGTGACCGGGTCGCCGTCCGGCGGGACCGTGAGCGCGTGGCCTTCCCGACGGCACCAGGCGGCGAGGTGGACGACGAGGGCGTCGTGGGTTCCGGTGACACCGAGCCGGCCGCCGGGCGGGAGCAGCGCGAGTTCCCTGCGCAGGATGACCTGCGCTCCCTGGTCGAAGCCGATGCCCGCCAGATCGGCGACACGCGAGGTCACGGGTCGTAGGCCGTGGCGGTGACCCGGCCGACCGGGTCGTAGAAGCCGGTCGCGTCCACCGCGGCCTCGAGCGCCGCGTACCCGGTGGCGCGGCCCGGCCGCCAATCCGTGAGCCCTTCCAGGTCGAGGAGGGGCCGCACCTCGGGATCGGCGTAGGACATGCCGGTCAGCAGGCCCCCGAACTCCTCGACCAGGTCGCGGGGGGCGTTCGCCGCGATCGTCATGTTGCAGTGGTCGTAGGGGGCGGTCATGGTGAGGATCCGGGTGGAACCGGCGGGCAGGGTGCCCTCCTGGGTGAAGAGCAGGTGGTTGGCGTCGAGCATGCAGGCCGCGGCCACCTCGCCGGCCAGCAGCGCCCGCGCCGCGTCCCGCTCGCCGCCGACGTGGTCGCCGTGCAGCCCGACGCCCACCTGGAAGAGTCTCGCCTCGACCGTGGCGCCCAGCTCTCGCAGGTGGCGCAGCGGCAGCAGGGTGGCCTGCGGGGAGTCGGCCGCTCCGGCGCCCACGGTCGCGCCCTTCAGCCCGGCGACCGTGTCGATGCCCGAGTCGGCGCGGACCGCCACGACCGACCGCAGGTCGCAGTCGGTGTCGCGCATCACCAGCGGGCGCACCGGCTCGCCGCGGGCCTCGCCCATCCGCCGCGCTCGCACCCAGGCGAGCGGCGAGTTCCAGGCGGCGTGGATCCGCCCGGCGATCAGGTCCTCGACCTGGCGCTCGTAGTGGGAGTACAGCACGAAGTCGAACGGCAGGCCCTGCCGCCGCAACCAGGCGCGGAACCCCGACCAGATGGTCACCACCTTGGCGTCGTAGGCCACGGCCCCCATCAGGAGCGTCATGAGCCGCTCCCGTCGAAGAGCGGCAGGCCGAAGGCGAGCCGGCCGGCGAAGTCGTGCAGCGCCTCGGTGGTGGGGGCCATCACCCGGGCCGCGAGCGCGTCGCGGAAGTGTCGCTCGACGCCCGTGCCGCGGCGCAGCGCCGAACCGCCGCACAGCCGCATGACCTCGTCGGCGATCTCGACGGCCGCCTCGGCAGCGACGGCCTTGACCTGCAGAACGCGGAGCGTCGCGTCGTCCCTGCCGTCCTCCAGCGCGGCCAGGACGTCGTCGAGGAAGACCCGCACCTGGTCGCGCCGGGCGGCGAGCCGGGCGAACGCGGACCGGGCGCCGGGCTGCTCGGCCAGGGTCTGTCCGAGGTGTTCCAGCCGGGTCCGGGCGACGTGCGCGCGGGCTCCGTCGACGAGCGCGTCGATCACGCCCAGCGAGAACGCCGCGTTGAGCACGAGGAACGTGGGCAGCGCGGCGTCCAGGGCGATGGCCAGCCCGGCGCCGTCGGCGCCCAGCATCGTCTCGGGCCGCACGTCGTCGGCGGTCATCGGGCTGGAGGCGTTGCCGCGCAGGCCCAGCCCGTCGAACGCGCCGCTGACCGACAGCCCCGCCGCCCCGCCGGGCACCAGCCAGAGCGTCATCGGCCCGGAGGCGGCCAGGGGGCGGCTGGACCACACGTACCCGTCGGCCTCTCCGGCCGCGGTGACGAAGCTCTTCCGGGACGCGAGCCGGACGTCGGCCCCGTGCCCGGTGGCCGTGCCGAGCGGCGCCCAGAAGTGGCTGCGCGAGCCGGTCTCCGAGAAGGCGAGCGTGGCCAGGTACTCGCCGCGGGCGATGGCGCGGCGGACCTCGCCGGGGCCGTGCGCCTCGATCACGGCGGCGGCCGCGTAGTGCATGAGGGTGACCATGGCGGTGGATCCGCAGGCCGACGCCAGGGCCGTGACGGCCTCGGCCGCGGCGGCCAGGCCCTGCCCCGCGCCGCCCACCTCGGTGGCGCTGGTCAGGCCGAGCAGGCCGGCCTTGCCCAGCGCGTCGACGCCCGCGCGGGGGAAGACGCCGCTCCGGTCGACCTCGGCCGCGGCCGGTGCCACGACATCGGCGATCACTGCCGCGAGCTCGGGGGTCACGCGTGGTGAGAACGGCAAAACGTTATCCCCTCACGAAAGACATCATGAATAGGACCCGGCATGGGAAAAGGGGGGACCGCGCCCGGTGGAAAACGCTGCTCCGTAGGCGATTCGTGAGGAATCTACAGGCGCTCATGAACATGATCAAGAGGCGTCCCGCAGGTTGGCCCCTTTAGCCGCACGGTATTCGGGAAGGATTGATTTCCGGATCACCCGTCCGGTGACCTACGGTCAGGGAGCCGTCACCGGGCAAAAAGGAAATGCCGGAGGGGGTAGGTTTCCGGGCATGGTGGATCATCGCCGGTCGATCCCGCGCACCGACGTGCTGCTCGCGGACCCGCGACTGGCCGAGGCACGTCGGCGGCTGGGGTCCGAGCGCGTCAAGGGCGTGGTCGTCGCCGCGCAGCGGCGCGCCAGGGAGGGGGCCATCTCGCCGGAGGAGGTCCTGCCGGAGGCGCTGGCCGCGCTGCCGGCGAGTGCCTCCGGGCTGCGACGCGTGATCAACGCCACCGGCGTGCTGCTCCACACCAACCTGGGCCGCGCCCCGCTGTCGGCCGCCGCCCGCGAGGCGGTGGACCGGGCGGCCGGCGCCACGGACATCGAGCTGGACCTCGACACGGGCGCACGCGGCAGGCGTGGGCGCACGGCCCTGGACACGCTGGCCGCCGCCGTACCCGAGGCCGAGGCCGTGCACGTCGTCAACAACAACGCGGCCGCCCTCGCCCTGGCGGCCACCGCGTTCGCCGCCGGCCGGGAGATCGTCATCAGCCGGGGCGAGCTCATCGAGATCGGCGACGGCTTCCGCCTGCCCGACCTGCTCGTCGCCACCGGGGCACGGCTGCGCGAGGTGGGCACCACGAACCGCACCTCCGTCCGCGACTACGCCGAGGCGATCGGCCCGGACACCGGGATGGTGCTCAAGGTGCACCCGTCCAACTACCGGATCGAGGGCTTCACCGCGACCGTCCCGATCACTGATCTGGGGGCGCTCTGCCGGAAGCGCGGGGTCCCGCTGGTGGGCGACGCGGGCTCCGGGCTGCTGCGGCCGGAGCCGCTGCTGCCGGACGAGCCCGACGTGGCCACCTGGCTGCGCCAGGGCGCCGACCTCGTCACCAGCAGCGGTGACAAGCTGCTGGGCGGCCCGCAGAGCGGGCTGGTGTTCGGCAGGGCGGAGCTGGTCGAGCGGTTGCGGCGCCACCCGCTGGCACGGGCGCTGCGGGTGGACAAGCTCACCCTCGCCGCGCTGGAGGCGACGGTCGGCGGCCCCGGCACGCCCATCCGCGACGCGCTGCACGCCGACCCCGCCGGGCTGCGCCGCCGGGCCGGGGAACTGGCGGCTCGGCTGCGGGACAAGGCGATCGCCGCCGAGGTGGTGGACAGCGACGGCGTGGTCGGCGGGGGTGGCGCGCCGGGGGTGCGGCTGCGTGGCGCGGCCGTGGCCCTCGACGAGCGCCTGGCCGCCCTGCTGCGCCGGGGCGAGCCGCCCGTGCTCGGCCGGGTGGAGCGCGGCCGCTGCCTCCTCGACCTGCGCGCCGTTCCGGAGGCCGACGACGAGACGTTGCTGGACGCCGTCCTGGCCGTGGCCCATCGCCTGCCGGACTGACGAGGCGGGAGGAACGACGGTGCACGTCATCGCGACCGCCGGGCACGTGGACCACGGCAAGTCCACCCTGCTGCGCGCCCTGACCGGGATGGAGCCCGACCGCTGGGCGGAGGAGCGGCGCCGGGGCCTCACCATCGACCTGGGCTTCGTGTGGACCAGCGACCTGGACGTCGCCTTCGTCGACGTGCCGGGCCACGAACGGTTCCTGTCGAACATGCTCGCTGGGGTGGGGCCGGTCCCCGCCGTGCTGTTCGTGGTGGCCGCCGACGGCGGCTGGCAGGTGCAGTCCGAGGAGCACCTGGCGGTGCTGGACACGCTCGGCATCCGGCACGGGGTGCTGGCGGTGTCGCGGGCCGACCTCGCGGACCCGGCCCCGGTGCTGGCGGATGCGGCCGAGCGGCTCGGCCGTACGAGCCTGGGCGGGGTCGAGGCGGTGGCCGTCAGCGCGGTCACCGGACAGGGGCTGCCCGAGCTGCGGGCGGCGCTGGGCAGGCTCACCGTCGCCCTGCCCGTCCCCGACCCGTCGGCGGACGTGCGGCTGTGGATCGACCGGGCGTTCACCGTGGACGGGCGTGGCGTCGTCGTGACGGGGACGCTGGGTCGCGGCACGCTCACGACGGCGCAGACCCTGGAGATCGCCGGCACCGGCGAGCTCGTCGAGGTGCGCGGCCTGCACAGCCTGAAGGTGGCCCATGAGGAGGTCCGCGCGCCGGCGCGGGTGGCGGTGAACCTGCGCGGGCGGGCGGCGGCCGGGCTGCGCCGGGGGGACGCGCTGATCGACCAGGGCCGCTGGGCGGTGGTCGGCGAGGTGGACGTCCGGCTGGACGAGACCGGCGCGCCCGCCGCGCGGGCGCGGGCGGCCCGGGGGGACGGCGCGGTCGCGCGGGTGCCCGGGCAGCTCGTCTGGCACATCGGCTCGGCAGCCGTGCCGGCCAGGGTCCGGCCACTGGGCTCCGGCACCGCCCGTGTCACGCTGAGCCGCCCGCTCCCGCTCCGGCTGGGCGACCGGGCGCTGCTGCGCGACCCCGGCAACCGCGACGTGTACGGGGCGACGCTCCTGGACGTCCGGCCTCCCGCGCTCGGCCGCCGGGGCGCGGCGCGGGCCCGGGCCGCGGAGCTGGCCACGCTGACCGGCGTGCCGGATGGCGCGGCCGAGCTGCGGCGACGCGGGCTGATGCGGCGCGCCGACCTGGTGGCGATGGGCGCGGCACCGCCCGGCCCACCCGTGGCGGGCGACTGGCTCGCGGACGGCGAGCACTGGGCCGGGCTCCGCGATCGGCTGCTCCGGCTGGTCGAGGAGCACGACAGGGCCCATCCCGAGGATCCGGGCCTGACGCCCGAGGCCGTCCGGCAGGCTCTCGGCCTGCCGGACCGTGCCCTCGTCGACGCGCTCGCCGCCGAGACGTCGCTGCGCCGCCGGCGTGGCCGGCTGGCCGCCGCCCTGCCCGTGCTGCCGGACCGGCTGCGCGGCGCCGTCGCCGCCGTCCGACGCGACCTGGCCGGCGACCCCTTCGCCGCGCCCGACGCGGGCAGGCTGGCCGAGCTCGGCCTGGACGCCAGGGCGCTGGCCATCGCCGAGGCCGCCGGTGCGCTGTTGCGGGTGCAGCCGGGGGTCGTGCTGCTGCCGGGCGCGCCGGAGGAAGCCGGGCGGGTCCTGGCCGGGCTGGCGCAGCCGTTCACCGTCGCCCAGGCCCGACAGGCGATGGGCACCTCCCGCCGGGTGGCGCTCGCGGTGCTGCAGTACCTGGACGGGCTGGGCCGCACCCGCCGCGTCGACGACAGCCATCGGGTGATCCTCGGGTGAGGGCGGCCCACTAGGATGGGCCGCGGAGGCGACTGGGTGCCTGGTGGCCCTCCCGGTCTTCAAAACCGGTGGCGCCGAGCATCTCGGCGCGGCGGGTTCGATTCCCGTCCGCCTCCGCTTGGTCATGCCTGCCTGCCCGTGATGTCGCACTCCAGCACCGTGGTGCGGTCGCCGGATTACTCCAGAACCTCGACGAGCCCGTCAGCTTCCTCCGGCCGTACCCGTACCGACGGCGTCGAGGTGGATGCGGGCGGTCTCGGCGAACTGCCGGAGCTGCGTTTCGGAGGCGGTGCCGCCGATCACGACGAACCTGTTCTTCGACATCGCCGCCACCTCCACCTCGCCGTCGTGGCGCGCGACGTTCCCGGGCCCGGCGATCGAGTCGACGCTGCCGACCACGCCGCATTCCGCGTAGAAGGCCTTGAACGAGTCCATGGCGTCGACCCCGCTCACCACGACCTGCGTCACCGTGGCCCCGTCCGTCGCCGTGAAGGTTCGCCACCGGGTCTCGGCCGCCGCCGGCGCGATGATCCGCTTGCCGCAGGGCACCAGGCTCTCGTCCAGCTCACCCCACGTTCCGTGCGAGGTGCCCGCGACCGTCCACGTCCGGCCGTCCTTGAGCTGGTCCGGATCCAGGAGGGGCGAGGCGGGGTCGGTCTTCCCGTGGGCGGCTGTGCCGCAGGCGGCGCAGAGCAGCATGATGAGCGTCACGATGGTGCGGTTCAAGGCTGATCCCTTCCGGAGGTCGTCACCGTGACTACTGCCCGTGGGCCGCGGAGGTTCCCCGCAGATCGGCCAACGTACCGGCGATGATCACGAACCCGGCCACGAAGGCGGCCAGCCCGCAGGTGAGCAGCCGGGCGCCCGTCCCGGCCGGGACGGGCGGCCATCCCGCGACGAGCGGGGCCGTCGCCAGAGCCAGGAGCAGGGCACGGCCGACCTTCGCGGGCGAGACCGGGCTGGTCTCGTCCAGGCATCCGCACGGCACTCCGCCCCTGTGCCGCAGCAGGACGGCCAGGTACACCGCCAGCGCCAGGTACCAGAGCGCCACGGCCGCGGCGGCGAACCGCAGCAGCCTGACCTCCCCGGTCAGCCAACCTGCCAGTACGGCGGCGCCGGCCAGGCCCTCGGCGGGGCCGAACAGCGGCGCGAGCCGTACCAGGAAGGCGGGCAGCAGGTCGTGTGTCCTGATCGTCGAGGTGAGGTCGCGGCGGCGCACCGCCGCGATCACCAGCAGCACG
The DNA here is from genome assembly GCF_043204415.1 of Nonomuraea sp. NPDC047897. Lineage (NCBI taxonomy): Bacteria > Bacillati > Actinomycetota > Actinomycetes > Streptosporangiales > Streptosporangiaceae > Nonomuraea > Nonomuraea sp. NPDC047897. Next base: position 35,309 of record NZ_JBIDCC010000019.1, read on the forward strand.
GAGCCCGCCAGGGCGAAGCAGGCCGGCAGCGTGTCTGAAACCGTCATCTACGTCCAAAGGAGCGCGAGCGACAGCAGGAACCCGGTGGCGCACAGGCGCCCCACCCATGCCGTCGAGGCCAGCAACTTCGTGTCCCACCGGCGCGGTTCGCCGCTGAGCGCCCGGGAGAGCGGCATGAGCGTCCTGCCCACGCCGAAGCCCAGCCCGGCCAGCAGGCCCGGGCCCAGACCTCCGGCCAGCACGATGACCAGGACGAGCAACTGGGGCAGCGCGGTCGGGGTGAAGGTGCGCACACCCGTGCCCATCTCGAAGCCGAACTGCAGCGGCCCGGCGAAGTCGGCGCGCGGGATGACGTCCTGCGGCACGAGCCGGCGGTTCTGTGGCAGCGAGAGCGGCCGTCCGGCCAGCTCGAAGAGCATGATGACGACGACGACCGGGACGAGCGTCCACAGCCGCACCCCTTGCGGGATGATCGAGGCCAGCCCGCCGAGCGCCCCTGTGATGAGCCCGGCCAGCAGCGCGCCGAGCATGAGTCCGATGCTGAATACCGGTAACTTGCCTCGCCAGACCGACGAGGTCAGCAGGTCCGCTGAGTTGAGGCTTCAAACGGAGCCGGACAGCGAGAACCCGGCGGTCACCCCCAGCAACGTCCAGGCGAGCGGGGTGAACGACGGGGTCCAGACCTGGTGCGCGGCCATCACCAGGGCCGCGCACAGCGTGATGCCGAGCGCGACCCGGGTGGCGGCGAAGGTGTTGGTCATCCGATGCTCAGGGGTTGGCCCAGGAGCAGATGTAGAAGGTGGTCCCGCCGCAGGTGGCGACGTTTCCGTCGGCGCAGCGGTACCGGGTGCCGTTGTGTGTCCAGCGCCACGCGTTGCGGTCGGACAGGCTGCCGGCGCCGCAGGCCTTGATCGCGTAGCTGTTGTAGCAGGTGCCGGAGGAGCGCAGGAACCAGCCGTCGCCGCCGCAGTAGCTGCGGGAGTACGGGGCGCCGACGCAGGCCTTGGTGTTGTTGTTGTAGCCGGAGAAGTTGCTGTATCCGGCGCAGTCGGTGTACTCGGTGCCCACGGCCGCGTGGGCGCTGTTGTTCCGGCCGGGGAGGGCGGACAGCACGTTCAGGGCCAGCGCGCCGCCCAGCACGCCCATGGTCTTGAAGACGGTTCTGCGGGAGGGCGCCGTCCGGGCGGGGCGCTGGTGCGTGCCGCTGTCCGGCTCGTCCTCGACGGAGGGCACGTCGGCCCAGTAACGGTCGACATCGACGGTCATGCGTTTGACCTCTCTGCGGGGCTGACGGTGAGGAAGGTGTCGAGGTCCTCGTCGGAGCCGACGACCCTGCGCCACTCCTCCGTCCCGTCGGGGGAGTACCTGACCAGTGACGGGGTCGCGCCGACGGCGACCGTGCCGACGAGGGCGGAGTCGATGACGGGAAGGACCTGGCTGCCCGCCACCCACTCGGCGCAACGGTCGGCGGAGCCGAGCACCACGGCGTGCCAGGGCTGGTCGGGCCCGGCCGTGTCGGCGAGGCGCCGGGCGCGTTCCCGGCAGTTGGGGCAGTGCTCGGACACCACCAGGACGTAGGTGGGCAGGCCGTCGTCGGAGCCGAACCTGGGCACCGATCTGACGGCCGGCGCCGCAGGCGCGGCCGCCTGCGCGCGCAGCAGCTTGCCCTGCAGCTCGCGGACCATGCCGAGCAGCGAGGCGAAGGCGAAGAGCAGCAGCACCGTCCCCAGGAAGGACAGAACCGCCAGCGAATCGAGGAAGGCCCTCACCGGTCTAGCTCAGCCTGCACGAGATGGACTCCACGACGCTGATGAACCGGCTGTCGTCGGGGTTGGCGGCGACGACGGTCGTGGCGGCGGTCTCGTTGACCACGAAGACCGAGCGGGTCTTCACGGCGCCGGACTCGTCCCGCTCGTCGACGCGCCACATCGCGCCGCCGCGCACCCGCTTGCCCGAGGAGCGGGGGACCGCCTCCGAGCTCTCCGCGATCGGCTTGACCTGGACGTTGCAGACCTGGTCGATGGTGTTGACCGCCAGCAGGTTGCCGAGGGTCAGGCCCGATCCGGCGCGGGGCAGCATGGTGAGCCCTTCCGGCGTGTCCTGGATGTCGAACTTGGCCAGGATGTCCATGAAGGTTTCGAAGGGGACTGCCGTGCCGGTGATGAAGGTGGCGACCTCGTGGTGCGGTCCTACCCACACCATGTTGGTGCCGCTCTCCGGGTCCTCCAGGGACAGGAGGCGGCCGCCGTTCCACTGGGCCTCACGCACGGTGAACCGCGGCCAGTCGCCCAGTTGCTTGGAGACGAGCTCGGCGGAGCCGGCCGGGGTGACCTGGAAGCGCATGCCGCCGCTCAGGCCGTGGGCCCAGATGAGATAGGCCCAGCCGCCGATGAAGGGCTGGGGGTTTCCGTCGACGGTGAGAGTCTGTCCGTTGGGTGCACGCACGTGCATTGTCGTCGCCTTCCGCGAAGGGGGGAGAAGGGCACGCCGAATAGGGTTCGCGTGCTGTTTGCGCTGCGAAAGAGGTGCGTACGTGCCGAGCCCGGTCGCGAGGCACGATCAAGATCGATGGGACTATCTCACGCGATCTTCAGGAGGGTCAAGATCTTGTTCTGACCGTCGACGGGGCGGGGAGAACGCCCACTGGCCGACGCGGCGAGCGGCCAGGCGCCTGCCGGTGTTCAGGTATTCGGCCCCCCCTTCCGGACATTTTTCAAGGGGGTCGTCGGAGCATTTCTTCTAGCGCCCGAAGGCCGTCGCGGATCTGGTCCACGGCGCGTCCGGCCCGGGGCCGGCCATGGAAAGTCAAGGGGGCTTCATGGCGATCCGACCGAACGGGGCGGAGATCCGGGACGACGTTTCGGCCCGGTGTCCGGTGATGTCCGGAATGTCGGCAGGGCGCGGGACGCTGTGCTCGGTGACCTGCCACGACCCCTGGCGCTTCCGGCCGTTGGATGAAGCGGGAAAAGCCTCACGGAGATTCGCCCGGAATGGCGCGCCGGACGGTTGCGCGGACATTCTCCGGGCCGCCGGCGTCTCGCACCCGGATCATCCGGCGGCAATCCGTTCCCTGGACATCACGCCGGACTCGCACACGTCGAGAAACCACTCAGGTTTTCTCGCGATCCCTTCCAGGACGTGTCCTCGGCCACGGATCGACGAGGTTCGCCGGCGACCCGCCGTCTCCTGGGGCCGTCAGGACGTGGGGATGCGGGACATCATCCGCTCCATGCCGTTGACCCAGTTGTCGCGCAGCGCCTGACCGGCGCCGGCCAGGTCGCCGCTCATGAGCAGCTCGGCCACCCGGCAGTGCTCGGCGGCCTCCCGTTCGAGCGGCGTCTCGTCGCCGGCGACCAGGTGGGCGTAGCGGCGCAGCCCCGCCTTGACGCTGGTGACGAGGTCGAGCAGCCGCTCGTTGCGGCAGCCGCTCAGCAGCAGGTCGTGCCACTCGTCGTCGTGGCGCTCTATCACCTGCTGCTCGGCGATCCGGTCGGGGAAGTCGCGGGCCAGCCGGAGCAGCTCCGGCGCGATCTCGCGCAGGTAGGCGGGGTCGGAGCAGTCGAGCGCCAGCGACTCAAGGCCCGCGACGATCTCGCACAGCTCCCGGAACTCCTTCCGGCTCACCGGCGCGAACCGGAATCCCCGGCCCTGGTTGCTCTGCAGCACCCCTTCGCCCGCCAGCGTGATCAGCGCCTCGCGCAGTGGGGTGCGGCTGACGCCCAGCTCGGCCGCCAGCGCGGCCTCGTTGATGTCGGTGCCGGCGGCGAACTCCCCCCGATCGAGCCGGCTCAGCAGCTCTTCCCGGATCTGCTCGCGTAGCGGTCGCCGGTCGATCGGCATGACGCCTCCGGTTTCGGTCGGGCCACAACGTGGCTCTTGACGTGGTTCAAAATACTGCACTATGAATTCTGAATACAAAACATACCGGAGGGAGTGAGTGTGAGCCTGACCCGAGTGCCCGGGTTGCTGTTCGGCGGCGACTACAACCCCGAGCAGTGGCCGGAGGAGGTCTGGGCCGAGGACGTCCGGCTCATGGCCGAGGCCGGGGTCACCATGGCCACCGTCGCCGTGTTCGCCTGGTCCCGCCTGGAGCCCGCGCCCGGCGCGTACGACTTCTCCTGGCTCGACCGCGTCCTCGACCTGCTGCACGAGCACGGGGTGGCCGCCGACCTGGCCACCGCCACCGCCACCCCGCCGCCGTGGCTGGTCCGCGACCACCCCGAGGTCATGCCGGTGGACGCCGCGGGCGTGCGGCTGGAGTTCGGCTCCCGCCAGGGCTACTGCCCCAGCTCGCCAGTCTTCCGCGAGCACGCCGTACGGCTGGCGACCGCCCTGGCCACCCGCTACGGCGGACACCCGGCGCTGGCGATGTGGCACGTCGGAAACGAGTACGCCGACCACACCCTGGAGTGCTTCTGCCCCGAGTCGGCCCGGCACTTCCGCGCCTGGCTGCGCGCCCGCCACGGCACCGTCGACGCGCTCAACACCGCCTGGGGCACCTCCTGCTGGGGCCAGCACTACACCTCATTCGACCAGGTGGAGCCGCCGCGCAAGGCGCCCGGACCGGTCAACCCCGGCCAGCTCCTCGACTGGCGGCGCTTCTGCAGCGACGCCCTGCTGGAGCTGTTCGCCGCCGAGCGCGACGCGCTGCGCGAGCTCACCCCCGACGTCCCCGTCACCACGAACTTCATGAGCCTGCTGCACGGCCTCGACTACTGGGCGTGGGCGGCGGAAGAGGACCTGGTGAGCGACGACGCCTACCCCGACCCGGCCGACCCCGGCTCGCACGTCGCCGTCGCGCTCAGCTACGACCTCATGCGCTCGCTCAGGCAGCGGCCGTGGCTGCTGCTGGAGTCGGCGCCGTCGGCGGTGTCGTGGCGCGAGGTCAACGTCCCCAAGCCGCCCGGCATGATGCGCCTGCACAGCCTCCAGGCGGTCGCCCACGGCGCCGACGGAGTGATGTTCTTCCAGTGGCGCCAGGCCAGGTACGGCCCGGAGAAGTTCCACTCCGCCCTGCTGCCGCACGGCGGCGTCCACACCCGCGGCTGGCAGGACACGCTGCGGCTCGGCGCCGACCTGCGGCGGCTGGCGGAGGTGGCGGACGCCGCCACGGAGGCCGAGGTGGCACTCGTCCTCGGCTGGGAGAGCTGGTGGGGCCTGGAGGCGCCGGAGTCGATGCCGTCCAACCGGCTCCGGCTCAAGGACCTGCTGCTCGCCTGGTACGCCCCGCTGCACGCCCGCGGGATCGCCGTGGACCTGGCGCCACCGGACCGCGACCTGTCGGCCTACCGCGTGGTCATCGTCCCGAACCTCTACCTGTGCACGGCCGGGCAGGCCGAGGCCCTCGCCGCCGTCACCGGGGAACTCGTCGTCGGCCCGTTCAGCGGGGTCGTGGACGAGGCGGACCAGGTCCACCCCGGAGGCGCCCCCGGCCCGCTGCGCGACCTGCTCGGCGTCGCGGTGGACGAGTTCTGGCCGCTGCCCGACGGCGCCGTCCAGCGCGTGCGCCACGCCGACGGCCCCGCCGGCCGGGCCCGGACCTGGGCCGAGTGGCTGCGCCCGGACGACGGCACGGCGGTGCTGGCCCGCTACGAGGGCGGCGACCTCGACGGGCTGCCCGCCGTCACCCGCAAAGGCCGCGCCACCTACGTGAGCTGCCTGCTCGACGACGTCACCCCCGTCCTCGACCAGGTGCTCGCCGGCGTCCGCGAGCTGCCCGTGCCCCCCGGGGTGGAGGCCGTCAGGCGGGGCCGGCACCTCTTCCTGCTCAACCACACCACCGACCAGCAGCGGGTCACCCTGCCGTACTCCGGCAGGGACCTGCTCACCGACACCGAGCTGCGCGGCACGGTCGGGCTCGCCCCGCGCGACGCCGTCGTGCTCAGGATCGAAGGAGACACGTGACCCACCCCTACATCCCGAACGCCGAACCACGCGTGCGGGCCGAGATGCTCGCCGCCGTCGGCGCGCGGAGCGTCGAGGAGTTCTACGCCGACATCCCGGCCGGGCTGCTCCTCGACCGCCCGCTGGACCTGCCGCCGGCCCTGCCGGCCGAGCAGGACCTGGTACGCCACATGAAGGGCCTGCTTGACCGGGTGACCGACACCGAGCAGGCGCTGAGCTTCCTCGGCCACGGCTGCTACCCGCACCACGTGCCGGCCGTCTGCGACGAGGTCAACTCCCGCAGCGAGTTCCTGACCGCGTACGCCGGGGAGCCGTACGAGGACCACGGCCGCTTCCAGGCGCTGTTCGAGTACGTCAGCATGATGGGCGAGCTGCTCGAGATGGACGTCGTCAACGTCCCGACCTACGACGGCTTCCAGGCGGCGGGCACCGCGCTGCGGATGGCCTGCCGGCACACCGGGCGGTCCAAGGTGCTGGTCAGCGCGGCCGTCAGCGCCGACAAGCTGAGCAAGCTGCGCGACTTCCTCGCCCCCGACATCGAGATCGTGCTCGCCCCGGCGGGCGAGGACGGCGAGATCGCCGTCCCGGCCTTCGACGCCGCCTTCGCCGCGATCTACCTGGAGACGCCCAACGTGTACGGCGTCGTGGAGACCCGCGGGCGGGAGCTGGCCGACATGGCCCACGCCCACGGCGCGCTGCTCGTCGTCGGCGCCGACCCGATCTCGCTCGGCGTGCTCGCCCCGCCCGCCGCCTACGGGGCCGACATCGCCTGCGGCGACATCCAGTCGCTCGGCATGCACCAGAGCTTCGGCGGCGGCCACGCCGGTTACATCGCCACCCACGACCACGAGCCGCTGGTCGCCGAGTTCCCCTCCCGGCTGTTCGGCATCGCGCCCACCAAGGTCCCCGGCGAGTACGGCTTCGGCGACGTCTTCTACGACCGCACCTCCTTCGCCCACCGCGAGGAGGGCAAGGAGTGGGTGGGCACCGCAGCCGCACTCTGGGGCATCACGGCCGGCGTCTACCTCGCGCTGCTGGGCCCGAACGGCCTGCGCGAGCTGGGCGAGACGATCCTCGCCCGCACCCGCTACGCCATGGACGCCCTCGCCCGGTCCGTCACCGTGCTGCACCCGGACGCGATCCACTTCCGCGAGTTCGCGATCGAGGTGCCCTCCAGCTCGGCGCTGCTCGACGCGCTGCGCGAGCGCGGCATCTACGGCGGCGTCCCGCTGGACGCCCGCACGGTGCTCGTCTGCGTGACCGAACGCCACTCCATCGCCGACATCGACCGTCTCGCCGCAGCCGTCCAGGAGGTGCTGTGAACACCGCGGAGTCCTTCGCCGAGCTCCCCGTCGCGCCGAAGCCGCCGCTGCGCCGCTTCCACCAGGCCCGCTGGGACGAACCGATCATCTTCGAGCTGTCCACGCCGGGCCGCCGCGGCCTCGCCGTCCCCGAACCCGGCGCAGCGCGCGTGGAACTGCCGGAGTCCGTGCGGCGCGCCGAGCCGCCCCGGCTGCCCGAGCTGGCGCAGCAGCTCGTGCTGCGCCACTACCTGCGCCTGTCGCAGGAGAACCTCGGGGCCGACCTCAACATCGACGTCGGCCAGGGCACCTGCACGATGAAGTACAGCCCCAAGGTCAACGACCAGTTCGCCGCCGCGATCGCCGAGGTGCACCCGCTGCAGCACGAGGACACCGTGCAGGGCGTCCTGGAGATCTACTGGCGGCTCGAACAGATGCTGGCCGAGATCTCCGGCATGTCCCGCGTCTCCCTCCAGCCGGGCTCCGGGTCGGCGGCCATCTACGCCAACATCGCCATGATCCGCGCCTACCACGCGGCCACCGGCGGCGCGGCCAGGGACCAGGTCATCACCACGATGTTCTCCCACCCGTCGAACGCGGCCTGCGCCAAGACCGCCGGCTACGAGGTCATCACCCTCATGCCGGACGCCGACGGCCTGCCGGACATCGAGGCGCTGCGCGCCGCCGTCGGCCCACGCACCGCCGCCCTCATGATCACCAACCCGGAGGACACCGGCATCTTCAACCCGCGCATCCAGGAGTTCGTCGACCTGGTGCACCAGGCGGGCGGCCTGGCCTGCTACGACCAGGCCAACGCCAACGGCATCCTCGGCATCACCCGCGCCCGCGACGCCGGGTTCGACCTGTGCCACTTCAACCTGCACAAGACCTTCTCCACCCCGCACTCCTGCGGGGGGCCGGCGGCCGGCGCCTGCGGCGTCTCGGCCGAACTGGCCCCGTTCCTGCCCGGCCCCGTCGTCGCCCGCGACGGCGACACCTACCGGCTGGAGACGCCGCCGCGCTCGATCGGCAAGATCCGGCCGTTCCTCGGCGTCACCCCGAACATCGTCCGGGCGTACGCCTGGATCATGGCCCTGGGCGCCGACGGCCTGCGCCAGGTGGCCGAGACCGCCGCGCTGAACAACAACTACCTCATGCACAAGGTCCTGCAGATCAGCGGCGCGTCCGCGCCCTGGGGCAGGCGGCGCATCGAGCAGGCGCGCTACTCCTGGCAGGAGCTGTCGGAGGAGACCGGGGTGCACTCCGAGGAGATCGGCGTCCGGGCGGCCGACTTCGGCGTGCACTACTGGACCAGCCACCACCCGTACCTGGTGCCGGAGCCCTTCACCCTGGAGCCCACGGAGTCGTACTCCAAGGAGGACCTGGACGAGTACGCCGCCATCCTGGCCCACGTGGCCGAGGAGGCCCGCCGGGACCCGGAGTTCGTCAAGGGCGCGCCGTACAACCAGACCATCCACAAGATCGACCCGACGCCGCTCGACGACCCGAAGGCGTGGGCGCCCACCTGGCGCGCCTACGTCCGCAAGCACCGCCCATGACCGGGCGGGCTGCGGCGCCGCCTCCCGGGGTGGTCGGGCTGGTCGTGAACCCGGTCGCCGGGCTGGGCGGCCCGGCGGGACTCAAGGGCAGCGACGGCGCCGGCACCCAGCGCGCGGCGCTGGCCCGGGGCGCGACGCCGCGGGCGGGGGAGCGGGCGGCGCGGGCCGTCCGCACCCTGCTCGCCCGTCGCCCCGGCACGCGGCTGCTCACGGTGCCCGGCCCCATGGGCGAGGACAGCGTGCGCGCCCATGAGGCCGCGTACGACCTGGTGCCGGGCGAGCGGGTGAGCGGGCCGCCGGACAGGCCGGCCGGGCGGGCGGCGGGCGGAACGGCGAGTGACGCGTCCGGCGGGGTGGCCGGTGGGACGACGGCGCGGGACACGCGCCGGGCGGTGGCCGCGCTCGCCGACGTGGACCTGCTGCTGTTCGCCGGAGGCGACGGGACGGCCCGGGACGTGCTCGACGCGATCCGGGAACTCGGCGACCGGGCCCCGGCCGTGCTCGGCATCCCGGCCGGGGTAAAGGTCTACTCGGGCTGCTTCGCCGTCGGACCGGCCGCCGCCGGGTTCCTCGCCGCCGACTTCCTGCACGGGCGGGCGCAGGCCGCCGGCGGGCGGACGGTGGAGGCCGAGGTGGTCGATCTCGACGAGGAGGCCTACCGGCGCGGACTGGTGAGCCCCCGGCTGTACGGGAGCCTGCGCGTCCCCGCCGCCCCGGTCGCCCTGTCCGGGCGCAAGGCCGGCTCGTCCGGCACGGCGCCCGGCACGGTCGACGGGATCGCGCGGGAGGTCGTGGCGCGGATGCGGCCCGGCGTCCGCTACGTCCTCGGGCCGGGCGCCACCACGCAGGCCGTCGGCCGCGCGCTCGGGCTCGCGACCACGCTGCTCGGCGTGGACGTGGCCGAGTTCGGCGACCCGCACCGGCTGGTGGCCGCGGACGTCTCGGAAGCGGAGCTGTACGACCTGGTCACGGGCACGGAGGCGGTGGCCGTACTGTCGGTCATCGGCGGGCAGGGGTTCGTGCTCGGCCGCGGCAACCAGCAGGTTTCCCCCCGCGTGCTGGACGCGCTGACCGGGATGCTCGTGCTGGCCACCCCGCACAAGCTGGCCGCGCTGGGCGGGCGGCCGCTGCTCGCCGACACCGGCGACGAGGAACTCGACAGCAAGCTCGGCGGACACGTCCAGGTGATCACCGGACACCGCGAGAGCACGATCTACCGCGTGCGCGCGGCAAGTGAGGAGTACGGATGAACACGCTCGCGGGCAAGGTCGCGATCGTCACGGGGGGCGCCTCGGGCATCGGCCGGGCCACCGCCCTGCTGTTCGCCCGGGAGGGCGCCCGGGTGGTCGTGGCCGACATCGACGGCGCGGCCGCCGAGGCGACGGCCGCGCAGGCCGCCGCGCAGGCCGCCCCGGCGGGCGGTGCCGTGGCGGTGCAGGGGGACGCGTCGCGGCCCGAGGACTGCGCGCGGATCGTGCGGGCGGCCGTCGACACGTTCGGCGGGCTGCACGTGCTGTTCAACAACGCGGGCATCATCCGGCGCACCACCGCGCTCGACCTCGACGTGGACGAGTGGGACCGGGTGATGGCGGTCAACGTCCGCTCCGTCTTCCTCATGTGCAAGTACGCCATCCCCGCCATGACGGAGGGCGGCTCCATCGTCAACACGGGCTCCGGGTGGGGTCTCAAGGGCGGCGGCAACGCGATCTCCTACTGCGCCTCCAAGGCCGCCGTGGTCAACATGACCCGGGCCCTCGCCATCGACCACGCCCGGGCCGGCATCCGGGTCAACTCCGTCAACCCCGGCGACACCGACACGCCCATGCTACGGGACGAGGCCCGCCAGCTCGGCGAGGACTGGGCCGCCTTCGCGAGCGACGCCGCCGACCGGCCGATGGGCCGGGCCGGGACGCCGGACGAGATCGCCCAGGCGGTCCTGTTCCTGGCCGGTGACGCCGCGAGCTACATCACCGGCTCCGCCCTCGTCGTCGACGGCGGCGGGCTCGCCTGACCCGCGCCTGCACCACCCCCCGCAAGAACCAAAGGAACCACCATGAAGCGTGCGCTAGCCATCCTCGGCGTCCTCACCCTCGCCACCACCGCCTGCAGCGGCAGCGGCGGCGGGAACGTTCCCGGAACGAGCGGCGGCCAGGTCACCGTCCGCTGGTCCACCTGGGGCTCGGCAGAGGACCTGAAGCTGTACGAGAAGTTCACCGAGGACTTCCACCGGCGGCACCCCGGCATCAGGCTCAAGCTGGAGTCCGTCGCGAAGTACGAGGACTACCACCCCAAGCTGCTCACCCAGCTCACCAGCAAGACGGCGCCCGACGTGTTCTTCGTGGGTGACGACAACATCGGCAAGTTCGTCTCCGCCGGCGTGCTCACCCCGCTCAACGACAAGCTGGCCGGGCCCGACTCGAAGAGCCGGCCCGAGGACTTCTTCGACGGCGTGTACGGCGGCGCCCGGCGGGACGGCCAGATCTACGGTGTCCCCAACGACACCAACCCCGAGGTCCTCTGGTTCGACAAGAAGGCCCTGAAGGCCGCCGGGATCACCGAGGACCCGGCCGCCCTCCACGAGGCCAAACAGTGGACGATGGCGAAATATCTGGACATGAACGCCAAGCTCAAGGCGGCGGGCAAGGCCGGATCGATCTTCTGGAACTGGTACGGCTCCACCTACTCGATGATCAACGGCTTCGGCGGCAAGGTGTGGGACGGCGGGAAGTTCGTCGCCACCACCGACCCCAAGTCGCTGGAGGCGCTGCGCACCCTCGCCAAGGGCTACCAGGACAAGACCTTCCTGAGCGCCGACATCCTGCCCAGCAGCAACGGCGCGAGCACCCAGTTCCTCAAGCACAAGGCCGGCTTCTACGCCGGCGGCCGCTGGGTGATCGACTCCCTGCGCAAGGGCGGCGAACTGGACGACTACGACATCGTGCCGTTCCCCTCGCAGACCGGCGAGCCGATGCCCGGCGCCGTCGCCGCCTCCTACCTGGCGATGAACAAGGAGACGAAGGTGCCGAAGGAGGCCTTCACCTTCCTCACCGAGTTCGTCGGCAAGGACGGGCAACTGCTGCGGCTCAAGGGCGGCGGCGCCGTGCCGTCCGTCAAGGGCGCCGAGCAGGTCGTCCTGGAAGACGGCTACCCCGCCCACGCGCAGACCTTCCTCGACGTGCGCGACACCGGCTTCGCGAACTACCCCGAGGAGGTCGCCGTGCCGGGCCTGACCGCCGCCATCAACGAGCACCTGATGACGGTGTGGACCGGGAAGGTGGACTTCGACCAGGGCATGGCGGAGCTGGCCCGGCTCGTCGAGAGCAAGCTGGGCTAGCCGTGGCCGTCCTCACCCGCCCCCGGCGGGACCCGCGGCCGGGCCTCGCCCGCCCGGCCGCGGGCGTGCGCAACCACGACGGCTGGTGGGCCGCGTTCTTCCTGACGCCCCAGCTCGCGGCGCTGGCCGTGTTCCTGCTCTTCCCGCTCGGGTTCGCGCTCGTGCTCGCGTTCATGCGGTGGGACGGGCTCGGCGCGACGGAGTGGGCCGGGCTGGACAACTTCGCCGCCCAGCTGTCCGACCCCGAGTTCGGGGTGGCGGTGTGGAACACGATCAAGCTCGCCCTGCTGACCGTGCCGTTCGGGCTCGCCCTCGCGCTGCTCATCGCGATCGCCCTCAACAGCGTCCGCGGCAGCGGCTTCTACCGGGTGCTGTACTTCATGCCGGTGGTCACCAGCTCGGTCGCGGTCGCGCTGATGTGGCAGGTCATCCTGGCCGGCGACGAGTACGGCGTGCTCAACACCTCGCTGGCCCGCTGGTTCGGCGTCGAGGCGCCCGACTGGCTCGGCGACCCCGGCTGGGTGATCGTGGCCATCGCGGTCGTGACGATCTGGTCGTCGCTCGGACTCAACGTGGTGATCTTCCTGGCCGGGCTGCAGACGATCCCGCCGCAGGTCGTGGAGGCCGCCCGGGTGGACGGCGCGAGCGGCCTGCGGGTCTTCCGCTCGGTCACGCTGCCCATGCTGTCGCCCACGATCTTCTTCTCCACGGTGGTCGCGGTGATCAGCTCGTTCCAGGCGTTCGACCAGATCTACGTGCTGGTGAACCCCGAGCACAACGAGGGGGCGCGCACGATCGTCTACCAGGTCTACGAGCTGGGGTTCAAGGACTTCCAGTTCGGCATGAGCAGCGCCGCCGCCCTGATCCTGCTGGCGCTGACGCTGCTCGTGACGCTCGTCCAGTTCGCCGCGCAGAAGCGCCTCGTCCACTACGACTCGTGAGGGGAGCCCCGATGCGACCCCGGCAGGTGGCCCTGCACGCCGCGCTCACCCTCGGCGGGCTGGCGATGCTGTTCCCCTTCGTCTGGATGCTGCTGACGTCCTTCAAGGGCGTGCGGCAGATGCTGAACAATCCGACCGACTGGCTGCCCGACCCGTGGCGCTGGGAGAACTATCCCGACGCCCTCGGGGCGATGCCGTTCGGCACCGCGTACTGGAACAGCTTCTACATCGCCGCGCTGACCGTCACGCTGACGCTGCTCACCTCGGCCATGGCCGCCTACGCCTTCGCGCGGATCAGGTTCAGGGGCTCGGAGGCGCTGTTCGTGCTGTTCCTGGCCACGCAGATGGTGCCGGCGCAGGTCACGATCGTGCCGCTCTACCTGATGCTGGCCGAGTTCGGCTGGATCGACTCGCACCTGTCGCTGATCCTGCCGGCCGTGGCCAACCCGTTCGCGGTGTTCCTGCTGCGCCAGTTCATCAGGGCGGTGCCGGTCGAGCTGGAGGAGGCGGCCAGGATGGACGGCGCCGGTCGCTGGCGGTGCTTCTGGAGCGTCGTGCTGCCGAACATCCGGCCCGGCCTCGGCGCGCTCGGCATCATCGCCTTCCTGACCTCCTGGAACTCCTTCTTCTTCCCGCTGATCTTCCTGAACTCCCCGGAGCTGGCGACCGTGCCGCTGCTGCTCAGCCAGTTCTCCGGGCACCGCTCGGCGGTCGACTACGGGCTCATCCTGGCCGCCTCCGCGATCGCGGTGGTGCCCACGCTGATCGCCTTCCTGATCGGCCAGCGGCGGATCATCAACTCGATGGCGGCCTCCGGACTGGGTGGGCGATGATGCTGGACCTGCGCGAACGACCGTTCACCGACCGCGGCTCGCGGCTGGTGGTGATGGCGGCTGACGACGGCTCCCTCCAGGTCGCGGCCGCCCGCTACGAGACCCCGCTCCGCGACACGACCCTGCTGACGGGCCTGCGGATCTTCGCCGACGGCCGGGAGCTCCCGGTGCGGCGTGCCCTGCCGGACCGCGTCGACTTCGCGGCCGGCGACACGGGTGGGGCGGCCGCCGGGCTGGGTGACGGGGTGTCCATGGCCTTCGCCGGCCCGGACGCGATCGTGCTCGTCGGCGCCGCCGCACGGGCCGTGTGGGACGGCGGCCAGGCCGACCTCGTCGGCTGCCTCGTGCTGGTGGGTCCCCCGACCGGCGTGGACACCCCGACCGGCGTGGACACCCCGACCGGCGTGGACACCCCGACCGCCGGGCGCCCCCCGTACGTCGTCGGGCCTGGCGGGCCGCGGCCCGACGGGCCGGCGGTGCTGCGGGCGGCCGAAGCGCGCTGGCGCGACTGGTTCGCCCGGATGCCCGCGGTCCCCGCCGACCTGCGGGAACGCGCCGAACAGGCGTGGTGGACACTCGCCGTCAACCTGGTGACCATCCGGGGCCGCGAGTCGCTCATCCCGTCCAAGTACGGCTACGTCGGTCTGTGGAACTGGGACTCCTACTTCCACGCGATCGCCCTCCGGCACGCCGACCCGGCGCTGGCCAGGGAGCAGATCCGCATCCTCCTCGACCACCAGCGCCCGGACGGCCTGATCCCCGACGTGGTGCACGACCACGGGTCGCTCGCCGAGACCACCGACCTGCCCCGCTCCGACCTGGCCCGGCTGGCCCAGCACGTGGGCGGCGAGCCGGTCCGCGAGGTCGTGCCCGTCACCAAGCCGCCGCTCACCGCCTGGGCCGTCTGGAAGATCCACGAGGTGGACCCCGACCTGGACTTCCTGGCCGAGGTGTACGAACCGCTGGCCCGCTCACAGGCGTGGTGGTTCGCCCACTCCGACCCCGACGGCGACGGCCTGGCCGAATACCTCCACCCGTACTCCTCCGGCCTGGACGACAGCCCCGTCTGGGACGCCGGGCCGCGCGCCGAGCCGCCGGACCTCAACTCCTACCTCGCCCTGCAGTACGACCGGCTCGGCGACATCGCCGCCGCGCTCGGCCAGGACCCCGCCGTCCGGCGGGCCGAGGCGGGCGCGCTGGTGGACCTCATGGTGGCGCGCCGGTGGACCGGCAGCCGGTTCGTCACCCTGGTCGGCGGCCGGGAGACGGACGTGCGCACCCCGCTGGAGCTGCTGCCGCTGCTGACCGGGCGGCTGCCGGCCGGCATCGCCGACCGGCTCGTCGCCGACCTGCGCTCGCCCAGCTTCTGGGGCGAGCGGCCGGTGCCGACGGTCGCGTTCGACGACCCCCGCTTCGACCCCGACGCCATGTGGCGGGGCCCGGTCTGGCTGAACGTCAACTACCTGCTGATCGACGGCCTGCGCCGGTCCGGCCACGGGGAGACCGCCCGCGAGCTGCGTGACCGCACCCTGGCGATGGTGCGCGACGGCGGCGGCCTGTACGAGTACTGGAACCCGCTGACCGGCCGCCGGGCGGGCCGGGCGACGAGCGGCTTCGGCTGGTCGGCCGCCCTCTTCGTGGACCTCGCCCACGACGCCTTCCTGCACCCCTGAATCCCGCGAACGGATCAGCCGAAGACCGCGGGCGGCGGGACGGGAGCGGAGATCGGCTCACCGTCCCGCATCGGCGCGGCGCCCGCGACGAACCTGGTCAGCTCCTCGCCGTGCAGGCAGCGCGCCTGGGTGAGGCCGCCGGCGGCGCGCCGCGTGAGCAGGTCCACCGGCAGCCCCGAACGTGAGGCGGCCACGATGAGGTTGCCGAACCGGCGGCCCCGCAGCACGCCCGGCTCCGCCAGCAGCGCCACGTCGCCGAACGTGCCGCGCACCGTGGCCACCAGTCGCCGGGCGAACGCGAGCCCCTTGCCGTCGGCCAGGTTGACCAGCAGCGTCCCCGCCGGGCGCAGCACCCGGGAGAGGTCGTTCAGGTATTCGGCCGTGGCCAGCTCGACAGGCATGGTCGCCCCCGCGAACGCGTCGAGCACGACCAGGTCGGCCGTGTCGTCCCACACCCTCGCGATCCCCTCGCGCCCGTCGAGCACCATGACCTTCAGCCGCGGCACCGAGCGCAGGGCGAGCTGCTCGCGGACCAGGTCGACGAGCAGGCCGTCGGGCTCGATCACGATGTGCCGCGAACCGGGCCGGGTCGTGGCGACGTAGCGGGGGATCGTGCAGGCCCCGCCGCCGACGTGGACGCAGCTCAACGGCCCGTCCGGGATGAGGTCGATCACGTCCGCCATCAGCCGTACGTACTCGAAGTCCAGGTATGTGGGGTCTTGTAGATCGACGTACGACTGAGGTACGCCATCTTTGGACAGCACCCAGCCGTCCTGCCGGTCCAGATCCCGGAGAAGCTCGATCTCGCCGAACGTCACCGGGTACAGGCCGGGCATCGGCTCCCGCTGTGCTCGTGCCACGCTGTTCCCTCCCAGGGAGAACCGTATGCGACGACGAAGGCTGATCGCGCTGGCCATCGCGGTGACGGCGATCATCGCAGCGTACGGCTTCGCGGTCGTCGCGGCCCAGCGCGTTCGGGGGAGTGCCGAGCAGGTCGCGGCGGCCTACTTCCGCGCCTGGCGCGCGGCGGACGTGCGGGGGATGGCCGGCCTGGTGCACCGGCCGCCGCCCGACTTCGTCAGCCGCCATGTCGAGTTCAGCGAGAGGCTGCGTGTCGAGGCCATCGAGCTGCGGCCGGGCCCGGTCCGCGGCACCGGCGGGGAGACGGCGGAGGTGGCGTTCACCGGTGTCCGGCGGCTGCGCGACCTCGGGCCGTGGCCGTTCGCCGCGACGCTGCGCCTCGGTGTGCGGGAGCGGGAGTGGAGGGTGCTGTGGACGCCCGAGACGCTGCACCCGCTGCTGAAGGACGGCGGCACCCTGGACCTGGCCGCGTTCGAGGGACCTCCGGCCGCGCTGGTCACCCGCGAGGGCGAGCCGATCCCGCGCAACAGCTACGCCGACGCCTACCTCGACCGGCTCAGGGCGGAGTTCGAGCCGGCCGGGGAGGGCGTGGCGCTGGTCGCCGCGGTGCCCGGAGGGGCCGAGCGGCGGCTGCTGGCGGTGGAGCCCGAGCCGGACACCCGGCGCACCACCCTGTCGCGGCCGGTGCAGGCGGCCGCCGCGCGGGCGCTGGACGGCGTGGAGGACGCCGCCATCGTCGCGGTACGGCCCGGCACCGGCGAGGTGCTGGCGGTGGCCGACCGGTTACGGGCCGGCCACAGCGCCTTCCACGACCTCTTCCCGCCGGGTTCCACGTTCAAGACGATCACTGCGGCGGCGCTGCTGGAGGCCGGGCTCGACCCGGCGGCGGAGGTGAGCTGCCCCGCCGCGTACACGATCCCCTTCCACCGGTCCTTCACCAACGCGGGCGCGTCCGACCGCGGCGCCCTGTCGTTCGCCGACGCCTTCGCCCACTCCTGCAACACCACGTTCGTGCGGGAGGCCGTCGCCCGGCTGGACGAGGAGGACCTGCGCGAGACGGCCGAGGAGTGGGGTTTCCACCGGACCCTGCCGACCGGGGTGGGCGGCAGGTGCGGAGCGCTGGAGGACCCGGCGGGCCTGGACTGGTTCGGCGCGAACGCCATCGGTCAGGGTTCGGTCGTGGCCAGCCCGCTGTGCATGGCCGCGGTCGCGGCGGCGGTCAGCGACGGCACGTGGCGCCCGCCGCGGCTGCTGGCGGCCGACGAGGTGCGCCGGGTGGAGGGCTTCCCGCCGCTGGAGCCGGTGACCCTGGACGCCGGGGTCGTCGCCGCGCTGCGCGACATGATGGCGGCGGTCGTGGACCACGGGACGGCGAGCGGGGCGGGCCTGCCCCGAGGTGTCTCCGGCAAGACGGGGACGGCCGAGACGGAGGGCGGGCCGGATCACGGCTGGTTCATCGGGTATCGCGACGACGTGGCCTTCTGCGTCTTCGTGCGGCACGGCGGTTCCGGCCGGTCGGCCGCCCTGCCGATCAGCGCCCGCTTCGTCAACGGACTCTGACCTTGGGCGGGACGGGTGCGCGGTCCCCCGGATGACGTAACCTACGGTACCGTAGGTTTCATGACGGCCATCACCGCGAAGCCCCTCCTCCGTGGCTGGTTGCACACCGGAGCGCTGCCCGTGACGCTCGTCGCCGGGTTCGTGCTCGTGGCGCTCGGACCCACCCTCCAGGCCCGGATCGCCTCGGCGATCTACGCCGTGACCTCGGCCCTGCTCTTCGGCATCTCGGCCACCTACCATCGCGGCCGGCTGGGCCCTCGGCTGGCCGAGGTGCTGCGCCGGTTCGACCACGCCAACATCTATCTGATCATCGCGGGCACCTACACCCCGTTCGCGCTGCTCGCCCTGGACGGGGTGGCCCGGGTGGCCGTGCTGGCCGTCACCTGGGGCGGCGCCCTGGCCGGCGTGGTGTTCCGGTTGTGCTGGATGAACGCGCCGCGCTGGCTCTACACGGTCCTCTACCTGGCCCTCGGCTGGGCGGCGATCTTCGTCATGCCCCAGCTCCTGGCGGGCGCGGGCGTGGCGGCCGTCGTCTTGGTGGCCGTCGGCGGCGTCTTCTACAGCGCCGGAGCCGTGGTCTACGGCCTGCGCCGTCCCGACCCCTCGCCCCGCTGGTTCGGCTTCCACGAGGTGTTCCACGCGTTCACCCTCGCCGCCTACCTGGTGCAGTACGTCGCGGTCTCGATCGTCGTCTACTCCACTTCCTGAGAGGCCTGGAGCAGGTCGCGGAGTTTTGACCGGTCTATGGGCTGCTTTCGGGATCTTTCTGGAAAGCAGCCCAGTATGGAACAACTCGCACGAGTCTGGTGGATGGTCCTGATCCGCGGCATCGCCGCGATCATCTTCGGCATCCTCGCGCTCATCTGGCCCGCGATCACGCTCCTCGTGCTCGTGATCTTCTTCGGCGCGTACGCCCTGGTGAACGGCTTTTTCACGCTGTTCTCCGGCTTCCGGCACGACGCCAAGTCCCGCGCCTGGCTGATCTTCTCCGGGATCATCAGCATCCTCGCGGGCATCGTGGCGCTGGTCTGGCCCGGCATCACGTCGCTGGCACTGCTCTACGTCGTGGCGTTCTGGGCCATCTTCACCGGCGTCTCGGAGATCGTGGCCGGCATCCAGATGCGCAAGGTCATCGAGAACGAGTGGGCGCTCATCCTGGGCGGGGCGCTGTCGGTCATCTTCGGCATCCTGTTGCTGGTCTGGCCGGGCGCGGGCCTGCTCACGCTCGTCTGGCTGGTCGGCGTCTTCGCCATCCTGTACGGCCTGGCCACGGTCTTCCTGTCATTCAGGATAAAAAAGCTCGCGCCCCAGCACTAGATTCCGGAAATTTTCCGGATGAAAGCCGGTTAGTGTGGGGAACGTATGCCGTGTCTGCTCAACGTGGAGGACACATGGACGTACACGCCCGCCTCGCCCGGCATCTGCTCGTCGACGGCTACCGGCTCGTGCTCGACCTGGAGCGCAGCCAGGGGTCCTGGCTCGTCGACGCCCGTGACGGCCGCCGCTACCTCGACTTCTACACGTTCTTCGCCTCCGCCCCCCTCGGCGTGAACCCGCCCTTCTCCCCGCAGACCGCCGAGCTGCTCGGCCGGGTCGCGCGCAACAAGCCCGCCAACCCCGACATGTACACCGAGCACCTCGCCGACTTCGTCGAGACTTTCACCCGCGTGCTCGGCGACCCGGACCTGCCCCACCTGTTCTTCGTGGAGGGCGGCGCGCTGGCCGTGGAGAACGCGTTGAAGACGGCGTTCGACTGGAAGAGCCGCCGCAACGAGGCGGCCGGCCGCTCGCCCGACCTCGGCACCCGCGTCATGCACCTGACCCGCGCCTTCCACGGCCGCAGCGGCTACACGCTCAGCCTCACCAACACCGAGCCCGGCAAGACCGACCGCTTCCCCAAGTTCGACTGGCCGCGCATCGACGTGCCCGCCGTCCACCTCGGCGACGTCGAGGCAGCCGAGGCCCGCGCGCTGGCGCAGGCGCGGGAGGCGTTCGAGCGCCACCCGCACGACATCGCCTGCTTCATCGCCGAGCCCATCCAGGGCGAGGGCGGCGACAACCACATGCGGCCCGAGTTCCTGCAGGCCATGCAGCGCCTGTGCCACGAGCACGACGCGCTGTTCGTGCTGGACGAGGTGCAGACGGGCGGCGGCACGACCGGCACCCCGTGGGCCTACCAGCAGCTCGGCCTGGCGCCCGACATTGTCGCTTTCGCCAAGAAGGTGCAGGTCGGCGGCATCATGGCAGGCCGCAGGGTGGACCTGGTGCCCGACAACGTCTTCCAGGTCAGCGGCCGGATCAACTCGACCTGGGGCGGCGGCCTGGTGGACATGGTCCGCTCGCGCGCCCTGCTGGAGATCATCGAGGGCGACCGCCTCATCCGGCGCGCCGCCGTGCTCGGCGAGCACCTGGTCGAGCGGCTCACCAAGCTGCAGGCCGAACGGCCCGACGCCGTGTCGGGCGTACGCGGTCGCGGTCTGATGTGCGCCTTCGACCTGCCCGACCGCGCCGCCCGCGACACCTTCGTCACCCGGCTGCGGGAGGAGCGCGGCGTCCTGGTGCTGGCCTGCGGCCCCCGCTCGGTCCGGCTGCGCCCGGCGCTCAACATCACCGACGACGACGTCGACCACGGCCTCACCGCCATCGCGGCGGGGCTCGGCTGAACGGCGGGCTCGGCTGAACGGCGGGCTCGGCTGAACGGGGCTCGGCTGAACACGCGGCGGGCCCTCCGGGAGCTCCCGGAGGGCCCATCGGGCGCGACGGTCAGATCAGCTCGACGTTCGGTCCCCGGCAGCGGTTGCGCGTGTCGAAGACGTACGGGCTGGCCTCCTCGACGAGCCGGTAGTCGAAGCGGTCGTGGTCGGTGAGCACCACCACGGCGTCCGCCTCGGCCAGCTCCCGGCGCGTCACCTCGATGATCTCGACGCCGGCGGGCAGCGGGTAGTCCTCCACGTGGGGGTCGGCGGCCCGCACCCGCGCGCCGAGCTTGTGCAGCGACCTGACCACCTCGATGGCGGGCGACTCGCGGCAGTCGCCGGCGTTCTTCTTGTAGGCCAGGCCCAGGGTGACCACCCGGCTGCCGTTGATCGGCTTCCCCCGCCGGTTGAGCGCGAGGACCAGCCGGTGGACGACGTGGTCGGGCATGTGGTCGTTGATGTCGTTGGCCAGCTCCACGAACCGGAAGTTGTGCCCCAGGCTCCGCTTGACCTTCCACGACAGGTAGGACGGGTCGATCGGCAGGCAGTGCCCGCCGACCCCGGGCCCGGGCGTGAACCGCATGAACCCGAACGGCTTGGTCGAGGCCGCGTCGATGGCCTCCCACACGTCGATCCCGAGCTGCCCGGCGAACATGGACAGCTCGTTGACCAGGGCGATGTTGACGTGCCTGAAGGTGTTCTCAAGGAGCTTGCACAGCTCCGCCACCTGCAGTGAGGAGACCGGCACGACATGGTCGACGACCTGCTCGTAGAAGGCGCGGATCCGCCGCAGCGACGCCTCGTCGAGGCCCGAGACCACCTTCGGGGTGTTCTCCAGCCGCCACACGGGGTTGCCCGGGTCGATCCGCTCGGGGCTGTAGCCGAGCAGGAAGTCCTCCGGCGCGCGCAGCCCGGACCCTTCCTCCAGGATCGGCAGCAGGTACTCCTCGGTGGTGCCGGGATAGGTGGTGGACTCCAGGACCACCGTGGCGCCGGGCCGCAGCAGCGGTGCGACGCACTGCCCCGCCGAGGCGATGTGCCGGAGGTCGGGGGCGCCCTCGCACAAGGGTGTCGGCACGGTGATGACGCACACGTCGAAGCCGGCGGCGTCGGCGTAGTCGGTGCTCGCGAGGTAGCGGCCGTGGCGCAGGGCGGCCGCCACCTGCTCGTCGCCGATGTCCTCGACGAACGACTCGCCGGCGTTGAGCCGCTTGACGCGCCACTCGTCGACGTCGATCCCCACGACGTCGAACCCGGCCTCGACCGCGCGCATCGCCAGCGGCAGGCCGACGTAGCCCTGGCCGACGACCACCAGTTTCTCTCCCATATCTGGACCCCCGTCACTTCGAGATGAGATATCACCTGACTGTAGGAGCCCATCCTTCGCGGAACGCCGATTCGGCGACTGTCTCGGCGTGTCGCCGTTCACCGGAGATTCGGGACCTTTTTGGCGCTTCGGAGTAAGTATTGATGGAGAGCATTCCTGGGTAAAGTGCGGGCCAATAGCGCATGAGCCCCGGCTTTTGTTGATCATATATGCGTTTCGGTGGCCGTCGTTGCGCTGGTGGCGCCCTCCTGATGCCCTAGCGTCTTTCCCGTACGGCTCACGTTTCGCAAATAGCGTGACAAATGGCAAAAACCGGACGAGCGCCCGTGAACACCCCTCAACCCACCCGATCGCCCGGTCAACCTCACGATGAACTAAGGAGTTGTGGCGCATGTTCTCATCACATCGCGATGCGCCCGACCGGGCACCCGGCGCACATCATCGGCAGAACATCACAAAAGGGGTAAAAGCTGCCCGTCGTCGGTGGCGGCGGGCGCTGCTCGCCACCCTGCTCGCGGCGGGCACGCTCGTCGTGCCGGGCGGCGCGCTCGCCGCGCAGCCCGTCGACCTCGGCGACGCCGAGCCGTTCGCGGTCCTGGCCGGCACGTCCGTCACCAACACCAACCTGACCACGGTCACCGGCAACCTCGGCATCAGCCCCGGCAGCACGTTGACGG
Source organism: Nonomuraea sp. NPDC047897 (assembly GCF_043204415.1). Classification (NCBI taxonomy): domain Bacteria; kingdom Bacillati; phylum Actinomycetota; class Actinomycetes; order Streptosporangiales; family Streptosporangiaceae; genus Nonomuraea; species Nonomuraea sp. NPDC047897. The sequence continues at coordinate 57,975 of NZ_JBIDCC010000019.1, forward strand.
GCTTCCCGCCCGGCGTGGTCAACGGCACCAGGCACCTGGGCAACGCCACCGCGGCCGCCGCCATGGACGACGCCGAAGACGTCTACACCGAGCTCAGCGGGCGCGCGACCACCGCCACCATCGCCTCGCAACTGGGCGGCACCGTCAGAGGACCCGGCGTCTACGAGCCGACCGGCGGCTCGTTCGCCGTCAACGGCACGCTCACCCTCGACGCCCAGGGCGACCCCGACGCCGTCTTCGTCTTCCGCGCCCCCACGCTGTCCGTCGCCCAGACGGGCAACGTCGCGCTGGCGCGTGGGGCGCAGCCCGACAACATCTTCTGGCAGATCAGCGGCAACGCCAGCCTCGGCATGTGGGCCACGTTCCGCGGCACCGTGCTGGCGCAGGGCTCCGTCGCGGTGGCGTGGGGGGCCGACGTGGACGGGCGGCTGTTCTCCCTCGGCAGCTCGGTCAACATCACCGGCACCGACGGCACCCCGCACACCCGCATCTCCCTGCCGGACGACCCGCCGACCACCACGTCCCTGACCACGTCCCCCGACCCCTCCTGGAAGGGCGAGCCGGTCACCCTGACCGCCACGGTGCAGCCGGTGAGCGGCGACGTCGTCCCGTTCGGCGAGGTCGTGTTCAAGGACGGCTCGACGGTCCTCGGCTCCGCCTTCCACAGCAGCGAGGGGCCCGCGGTGTTCACCACCACGACGCTGCCCGGCGGGCAGCGCCAGCTCACCGCCGTCTATCTGGGAGGCGACACCTTCGACAACGAGGCGCTGATCCACTTCGCGCCCAGCACCTCGCCCACGGTCTCCCATACCGTGGAGGACAGCCTGTGGAACCGGCAGGCCACCCCCGCGGTCGTGTCGCAGCCCGACACGCAGGCCGTCACGCTCGGCGTGAAGTTCCGGGCGTCGACGAAGGGCACCGTCTCCGGCGTCCGGTTCTACAAGGGCCCGCAGAACACCGGCACCCATGTCGGCAGCCTGTGGAGCGCGGCCGGCGCCCTGCTGGCCAACGCGACCTTCACCGACGAGAGCGCCTCCGGCTGGCAGGAGGTGAGCTTCTCTCCGCCCGTCGAGATCCAGGCGAACACCACCTACGTCGCGTCCTACCACACGACCGTGGGACGCTACTCGATCACCCGTCCGTACTTCACGTCGGCCTTCACCAACGGACCGCTCACCGCGCCGTCGAGCGGCGCCGCCGGCGGCAACGGCGTCTACACCTACGGCGCCGCCAACGCCTTCCCGACGGAGACCTACCAGGCCACCAACTACTGGGTCGACGTCGTCTTCCAGCCGTCCGACAGCCTGTGGAACAAGGCGGCGACGCCGGCCGTGCAGTCCCACCCCGACAACCAGCCGATCACGGTGGGCACGAAGTTCGAGTCGTCGACGGCCGGCGCGGTGTACGGGGTCCGCTTCTACAAGGGCTCCCAAAACACCGGCACCCATGTCGCGAGCCTGTGGAGCGCCACCGGCACATTGCTGGCCAGCACGCCTTTCGTCCACGAGACGGCCACCGGCTGGCAGGAAGTGAACTTCCCGACCCCCGTCCCCGTCACCGCCGGCACCACCTACATAGCGGCCTACCACACGACCTCGGGGTTCTATTCGATAACCCGGCCCTATTTCACCTCGGCGTACGTCAACAGCCCGCTCACCGCTCCGGCGCATTCCGCCGGCGGCAACGGCGTCTACGCCTACGGCTCGTCGAGCGCCTTCCCGACGAGCAGTTTCCAGGCGACGAACTACTGGGTCGACGTCATATTCCGCCCATAAGACGACACGCGGGCCCGCCGGGTGGACAATGAATTCCTCCGGCGGGCCCGCCGTGTCCGCATGTCATTTCCGTCGGACGCCACCGGCGGCCGGTACTGTCAAATGCACAGAGTAGTCCGAATTAGCAAGGATACACTCATGCTGCAATTCCGCTTTTCCGGCGTCCTGCCGAGGGCATGGCGTTCCGTGAAGCCGGTGGCCGTGGTGACGGCCATGGTGGCGAGCACGCTCGTCGCCCTGTCACCCGCCGCGCACGCGGAGGAGCCGGTGGACCTCGGCGCCGCGCGGCCGTTCGCCGTCTTCGGCGGGGCGTCCGTCGACAACAGGCACGCCACCCGGGTCACCGGTGACCTGGGGGTGAGCCCGGGGAGCTTGGTGACCGGCTTCCCGCCCGGCGTGGTCGACGGCGACCGGCACATCGGCGACGCGACCGCCGCCAACGCCCGGATCGCCGCGGTCAACGCCTACAACGACATCGTCTCGCGCGTCCCGACCGGCAGCCTGCCCCAGCAGCTCGGCGGCACGACGCGGGGGCCGGGCGTCTACGACTCGCAGACCGGGGCCTTCCTCATCGACGGGTCACTCACCCTGGACGCGCAAGGAGACCCCGACGCGGTCTTCATCTTCCGGGCCGAGACGCTCAACACCGCCAGGGTCAGCAACATCAGCATGATCCGGGGAGCGAAGACCGAGAACGTCTTCTGGCAGATCGGCCATTCCGCCCGCCTAGGCGTGTACTCCACCTTCCGCGGCACGCTCCTGGTGGACGACTGGGCGGCCGTCGACTTCGGCGCGAACGTGATCGGCAGGGTCTTCACCTTCGTCCACAGCGTCACCATCACCGGCACCGAGAACACCTCGGTCGTCACCCGGATCGGCCTGCCCGACGAGCCACCCACCATCACCACGCTGACCTCGGATCCCAACCCCTCGGTGGTCGGCCAGCCCGTCACCTTCACCGCCACGGTGCAGCCGGTGAACGGCACGCTCGTGCCCCAGGGCGAGGTGCTGCTCAGGCGGCGCTCGGTCATCCTCGGCGCCACCTTCCTCAACGCCACGGGCCAGGCCACCTTCGTGATCTCCAACCTGCCCCGGGGGCAGCACCGGATCAACGCCGTCTATCTCGGCGGCGACACCTTCCAGGACGAGGACCCGGTGCACCACGCCGGCAGCGAGTCGCAGCCGGTGTTCCAGGTCGTGCTCGCCGGCTGAGGGACGCGCACGCTCCCCCCTGCGCGCCCCCCGGCCGCCGCGTCAGGCGGAGCGCGCCCTGAGCGGCCGCCACCAGGACTCGTTGTCCGCGTACCAGCGGACCACCTCGGCAAGGCCCTGCTCGAAGCTCGTACGCGGCTCGTAGCCGAGCCCCCGCAGCTTGCCGCAGTCGACGGAGTAGCGCAGGTCGTGCCCCAGGCGGTCGGGCACCTGCCGGACCAGGTCCCAGCCCAGACCGAAGGCCTCCAGCAGCAGGCCGGTCAGCTCCCTGTTGGTCAGCTCGGTGCCGCCGCCGATGTTGTAGACCTCGCCCGGCGAACCCTTGTCCAGCACGAGCTGGACGCCGCGGCAGTGGTCGTCGACGTGCAGCCAGTCGCGCACGTTGCGCCCGTCGCCGTACAGCGGGACAGGCTTCCCGTCGATGAGGTTGGTGACGAACAGCGGGATCAGCTTCTCCGGGTACTGGTACGGGCCGTAGTTGTTGGAGCAGCGCGTCACGCGCACGTCCAGCCCGTACGTGCGGTGATAGGCGCGGCACAACAGGTCGGCGCCCGCCTTGGCCGCCGAGTACGGCGAGTTCGGGAGCAGCGGCTCCTCCTCGGTCCAGGACCCCTCGGCGATCGAGCCGTACACCTCGTCGGTGGAGACGTGGACGACCGTGCCGGTGCCGGCCTCCAGCGCCGCCTGCAACAGCCGCTGCGTGCCGAGCACGTTGGTCGTCACGAAGTCGCCGGCCCCCGCGATGGACCGGTCCACGTGCGTCTCGGCCGCGAAGTTCACCACCACGTCGAATCCCGGCACGACCTCGGCCAGCAGCCGGGCGTCGGCGATGTCCCCCTGCCGGAACGCGTAGCGGGGATGGCCCGACACGGGCTCCAGGTTGGCGAGGTTGCCGGCGTAGGTGAGCTTGTCCAGCACGGTGACGCGCGCGTCCTCGTAGCCCGGGTACGCCCCGAGCAGCAGGGACCGCACGTAGTGGGAGCCGATGAAACCGGCGCCGCCGGTGACGAGGATGTTCACGCGCGCACCTTGATCTTGCTGTGGTCGCCCACCATGAGCTGGTGGGTGTTGGGGGCGCCGGTGGCGCCGGTCACCTCCACGTTGCGCCCGATGAGCGAATGCCCGATGCGGGAGACGCCGACCACCGAGGAGCCGTCGAGCACGATGGAGTACTCGATCTCGGCGTCCGCCACCACGCAGTCGGGCCCGATCGAGGTGAACGGGCCGAGGTAGGAGGAGACGATCTTGGCGTTGGCGCCGACCACGATGGGCCCGCGCAGCACGGAGTTCTCCACCACCGCGCCGCGCTCGATGACGACCCGTCCGGTGATCTCGCTCAGGCCGTCGACGGTGCCGTTGACCTCGGGCTCCACCTGTTCGAGGACGATGCGGTTGCACTCCAGCATGTCCTGCAACCGGCCGGTGTCCTTCCAGTAGCCGCTGACCAGGTGGCTGTGGACGCGGTGGCCGCGCTCGATCAGCCAGCCGATCGCGTCGGTGATCTCCAGCTCGCCGCGCGCCGACGGGCCGATCGCCCGGACGGCCTCGTGGATGGCGGGGGAGAAGATGTAGACCCCGACGATGGCCAGGTCGCTGCGCGGGTGCTCCGGCTTCTCCTCCAGGCGGAGGATCTCACCCGACGGCCCCAGCTCGGCGACTCCGTAGAACTGCGGCTCGGCCACCCTGGTGAGCAGGATCTGCGCGTCGTGGCCGGCCGCCCGGTAGGACTCCACCAGGTCGCGGATGCCGCCGACCAGGAAGTTGTCGCCCAGGTACATGACGAACGGCTCGTCGCCGAGGAAGTCCCTGGCGATGAGGACGCAGTGGGCCAGCCCCAGCGGAGCCTCCTGGGGGATGTACTCCACCTCCAGGCCGAACCGCGAACCGTCGCCGACGGCCTCGCGCACCTCCGGGCCGGTGTCGCCGGTGACGATGCCGACGCTGGTGATGCCGGCGTCGCGCAGCGCTTCGAGGCCGTAGTAGAGCACCGGCTTGTTGGCCACGGGGACGAGCTGCTTGGCCGAGGTATGGGTGAGCGGGCGTAGCCTCGTCCCCTTGCCACCCGCCAGTACGAGTGCCTTCATCAGGTACGTCGGTCCTTCCGCGAAGAGGACGTGGCCGTGACGGCCGCCTGCTCGCAGGAGTTTATGCAGGGTGCGGGCGTACCGGCCCGCGGCCGGACGCGCTTGTCCAAGCACGTCCGGGACGTTGCCGAGACTAGACGTTCGCCCGGTCGCGGAACGTCCACGTGCGGTGTATCAGGTAGCTCAGCGACGGGCTGGCCAGGATGATCAGGCCCTGGGCGAGCATCAGCGGCATCCCGGCGACCTCCACCAGGAGGGGGAGCCCGGCGAGCGAGGCCCCGAGGAAGCTCAGCCCGACCGCGTAGAAACGCAGATACCCGGTCAGCCAGGATTCGCCCGAGACGCGGAAGACGACGAGCCGGTACACCGGATAGACGAGGACCACGGTGACGAAGTGGCTGGCCACGACCAGCACAAGATAGGGAGCCGCATCGTCCGCGGCCAGCAATGCTAGGCCAAGGAGAACGTAATAGACCACCGCCGTCATGGCGCCGGCCAGCAGATATGTGATGCGGTGTGCACCAAGAGCCGTGATCAGGGCCCGCCATCCGAATGACGCTTCTTCGCCGCGCTTGGTCCGGCTTCTCAGATCGACCATGTGGCCCGCACTCCGCTTCTGATCGCGTGGTGGGGGCGGCATGAGTGTAACCGGTGAACACTGGATGATCGGGGGATCGATGTCGGTGTCGGTGGTAATTCCCTGTTACCGGTCCGCGCGCACCCTGCCCACGCTGGTGAGCAGGATCGTCTCGACGTTGCGCCAGGCGAACGTCCGCCACGAGATCCTGCTGGTGGTCGACGGCAGCCCGGACGACACGTGGGAGACGGCCGCGCGGCTGGCCCGGGGGATCGAGGCCGTGCGCGCCCTGCACCTCTCCCGCAACTACGGGCAGCACAACGCGCTGGTCGCCGGCATCCGGGAGGCGGCCCACGACGTCGTCGTCACGCTGGACGACGACCTGCAGCATCCGCCGGAGCAGATCCCCCACCTGCTGGCCGCGCTCGAAGGCGACCGGCTCGACCTGGTGTACGGCGTGTCGCACGAGGAGGAGCACGGCTTCCTGCGCAGCCTGGCGTCCCGCTCGGTCAAGGCCGGGATGGCCGGGGCGCTCGGCGTCCGGGCCGCCCAGGACATCAGCGCCTTCCGCGCGTTCCGGACCCGGCTGCGTGACGGGTTCGAGGGGCTGTCCGGCCCGCACGCCTCGATCGACGTGGCGCTGTCGTGGGCGACGGCGAAGGTGGGGTCCGTCCGGGTGCACATGGACCAGCGCGCCCACGGGCGGTCCAACTACACGGCGCGCAGCCTGATCCGGCACGCCGTCAACATGCTCGTCGGATACAGCACGGCCCCGCTGCGGGCGGCCAGCTACCTCGGGTTCCTGGCCGGCGTCGTCGGCCTGCTGCTGGGCGCCGGGGTGCTGTGGCGGTTCGTCACGGGCGACACGACGGTGGCCGGGTTCACCACGATCGCCTCGATGGTGGCGCTCTTCTCGTCGGCGCAGCTCATCGCCATCGGCGTGCTCGGCGAGTACGTCGGCCGCATCCACGGCAGCGGCATGGGCCGGCCGACGTACGTCGTCCGAGACCGGGTGGGTCCGTCGTGCGTGACGGACCCGTGCCCGGACGGACCGGTCATTCCGGTCCAGGCAGGAGCGAGCTCCGGACCAGGTGAGCCGTGAGGATCGTCTGCACCGGCTCGAACCCGTAACGCGCCCAGGCCCGCTGCACCCGGGTGTTGTGCCCCTGGGTGGAGATGACCACCTCCGTGGCGCCGCGGGCCAGCGTCCGGTCCTCGACGGCCTTCAGCAGGTGGGCGTACAGGCCGCGCCCCTGGCAGCCGGACACCACGCCGGCGAGCAGGATCTCGGTGCGGTCGGCGTCCTCCTCCAGCGTGGCCAGCGCGAGCGGGCGCGCGCCGTCCCGCAGCGTCAGGCACCGGTCCGCCGCCGCCGACCGCAGCGCCCACTCCTGGTAGCCGGCCAGCGCCGCGGCGGCGTCGAACAGCGGGTTGGCCAGGTAGTGGCTGCCGTAGGCGGCGAAGATGTCGGCCACCAGCGCGTCCACCGCCGCCGGGTCGGTCGTCGGCGCGGCCACCAGGCCGGCGGCGGGCTCCGGAGCCCGGCCCCGGCCCGCCGGCAGCCGCCAGTAGACCAGCGAGTCGGCGAAGACGGCGGTCCGGCCGAGCGCGGTCAACCCGGCGAACCAGCCGATCCGCTCGGCCGGGTAGCGCAGCACGACGACGTCCGCGTCCGAGCGGAGCACCGCCTCGCGGACCGCGTCGAACGCCGTCCCGGCGCCGGCGGACACGGTCAGCCGCTCCACCGAGCGGCCGAACCGCGCCGACTCGAAGGGGGAGGGCTGGGCGCGCAGCGCGGGCGCCTCGATCACGTCGTGCCAGGCCATCAGCTCACCTCGTAGGTACGGACCGCGTCGATCACGTGGGTCAGGCCGGCCTCGTCCAGGTCGGCGAAGAGCGGCAGCCGCACGAGGCGGTCCGCGACCTGCTCGGTCACCGGGCAGCCGCCGGGAGCGGTCCGTCCGTGGCGCAGACCGGCGGGGGAGGAGTGCAGCGGCTGGTAGTGGAACGCCGCCTGCACGCCCCGCTGCGCGAGGTGACCGATGAAGGCCTGGCGGTTGTCCAGGTCGGGAAGCAGCAGGTAGTACAGGTGCGCCGGGTGCGCGCAGCCGTCCGGCACCGTCGGCTGGGCGATGCCACCCGCGGCCGCCCAGTCGGCGAGCCGCTCGTGGTAGCCGGCCCACACCGCGTGGCGGCGCTCCTGGATCCGGCCGAACGCTTCGAGCTGGGCGGTGAGCTGCGCCGCGAGCACGTCGGAGGGCAGGTAGCTCGACCCGATGTCGATCCACCGGTACTTGTCCACCTGGCCGCGGAAGAACCGGCTCCGGTCGGTGCCCTTCTCCCGGACGACCTCCGCCCGCTCCATCAGGGCGGGGTCGTTGACGAGCAGCGCGCCCGCCTCCCCGCACTGGATGTTCTTCGTCTCGTGGAAGCTCTGGGTCGCCAGGCAGCCGAACGAGCCGAGCGGGCGGTCCCGGTAGCGGCCGCCCAGCCCGTGGGCGTTGTCCTCGACGACGGCCAGGCCGTACCGGCGGGCGAGCTCCCCGATCGCGTCCATCGAGCAGGCGACGCCCGCGTAGTGGACCACGACGATGGCCCTGGTACGGCTGGTGATCGCCGCTTCGACCTGCCGCTCGTCCAGGTTCAGCGTATCCGGGCGGCAGTCGACGAACACCGGCACGGCGCCGCGCAGCGCGAAGGCATTGGCGGTCGACATGAACGTGAAGGACGGCATGATCACTTCGTCGCCGGGCCGCACGCCCAGCAGAAGCGCCGACATCTCCAGCGCGTGGGTGCAGGAGGTGGTCAGCAGCGCCTGCCGCGCGCCGGTGATCTCCCGAAGGAGGGTGCCGGCCCGCCGCGTGAACGGGCCGTCACCGCAGGTGGCGCGGCCCCGCACGGCCTCCGCCAGGTAGTCGAGCTCGTTGTCCGAGATGTGGGTCCGGTTGAACGGGACCACCGTCACACCAGTCGCATGCACGAACGCAGTGAACAACGCGTCGCCGGCACCGGCACGCGCACCCCGGTGCCGCTGGGTGACGCATTGCGCAAGCCTTACCTCACGTGGGGGAGGAGCCGGGCAGCAGGTAGACGGCGTAGCCGCCGGAGCGGAAGCGCAGGGCGGCGAAGTCGCCGATCCTGCCGAGGGAGGCCCCCGGGCGTTCCTCGGCGAACAGCCAGCGCACCCCGTGGCGTTCGCGCAGCAGCCGCATGACGTCCGCCGAGGGGGCCCGGAAGGCGGCGTCGTTCAGTCTGAGGAGCTCCGGGTCCCAGAACGGCAGGCTCTCGGGCGGCAGGCCGGGCCGCCACCGGTTCAGGTTGGCGGCCGTGTAGGCCCACCCCTCGACGAGCACGCGCCGTTCCGCGAGCGCTGACACCCAGGGGAAGCGGCTGTCGCACGGGTCCTCGCGGCCCCAGCGGCAGTGCGCGTTGGTGGCGACCAGGTCGCCGGGTGCGGAGTGGGCGCGCAGCCACCGGCCGGCGGCCAGGCCGCCCTCCGGGATCGCCCGCTCGGCCACGGGCCCGCGCCCCGGCGGCTGTGCCGCCTGCGCGCCCCGAGTGGTGGCCTGCGTGGCGGGGGTGGCCTGCGCGGCGTCGGAGTCGGCGTTGGCGGGGGCGGGGGCGGGGGCGGGGGCGGGGGTGACGGAGCCGTCGAGCGCCGACAGCACCCGGGCGTGCCCGTAGGCGGGCAGGCCGACGGAGGCGAGCGCCACCACGACCAGGGCGGCCGCGCCGCGGACGCCCCGCCGCACCGCCAGCAGGGCCGCCGCCGTCACCGCGGCGGCGACCAGCACCAGGTACGGCCGGTACAGCAGGCCGGGGTCCAGCCCCGGGGCGAGCGGGATCGTGACGCCGCACAGGAGGGGCACGAGATAGGCGGCGGCCAGGCCGGCGCCGGCCGCGGCGGCCGTCGCTCGCGAGGAGAGCCCGGCCCACCGGACCAGGAGGATCAGCCCCCAGGCGGTGACCGCCGCCAGGCACGGGTACCCGCCCCAGAGGAAGAAGAGCTGGCTGCGGCCGGGATGGCCGAACAGCAGCGCGGCGGCCAGGCCCGCGCCGCCGACGCCGAGCATCAGGGTGACGGCCGGGCGGGCGAGCTGCGCCGGCCGGACGGCCAGCCCGACGATGCCGAGCCAGGTGACCACCCAGCAGACGAGGTAGACCGCGGCCATGCCCGGCACGCCTCCGGCGGGCGTCCCGGCGGCCCCGGTCAGCTCGCTCCAGGTGACTCTGATGAAAGAGAAGGGGTCCACGACGATGCCCTGCCGGGCCCGGCCGAACAGCACGAACTGCGCGAACAGCACGCAGACCGCGGTCAGTCCGAGGCCGACGAGGACGGGCCTCGACGGCCGCCGCCCGCGGGCCAGCCGCACGCCGGCCACGACCGCCAGCCCGGCACCGAGCAGCGGCAGGTAGGTCGCCTTCGCGCCGGTCAGCGCCACGAGCAGCACCGCGGCCAGGCACCAGGCGCGCACGTCGCGCGGCCGGTCCTCCAGCAGGTCGAGCAGGACCAGCACCACGGCGGCGAACAGCAGCGCCCCCAGCGTCTGGGTGGGGCTGATCCACGCGGTGTCGGGGATTCCGCCCCACGTGAACAGCCCGTTGGCGCCCAGGTAGAGGCTCGGGGCTCCCACGAAGACCGTGCCCACCACGGTGACGGCGGCGCCGGACCACGTGCGGGTGAGCCGGCGCCCGGTCAGGCCGGCCAGCACGACGAGCGCGGCCAGCATGGGCAGCATGCCGAGACGGAACAGCAGGATCAGGGGTTCGACGCCGGTCACGTGGCTGGCCGCCGCCAGATGGGCGTAGACGAACCAGTGGTAGGCGAGCGGCTCGCCCGCCACCATCGGCACCACGGGCGGCACGTGGTGCCGCAGCTCGCCGACGAGCGCCAGGTGGAACGGCATGTCGGGAGCCGCCGTGCCCAGCGCCGGCCAGGTCACGGCGTGGGTCGCGAAGAACTTCACGGCGCTCCAGGCGACGAGGGCGGCGGTGACCAGGGCCAGGAACGACGGCCACCACCAGGGGGCGGCCGGGCGCGGGCCGGCCCGCCAGTGCCGGCGCAGCGACGGCACCGCGAGGAAGGCCGCGTAGGTGGCGAGCGGCCAGACCAGGACGAGCAGCGGCAGCCCGGCCGCGCGGGCGCCGACGTAGGCGAGGATCTCGACGGCGTAGCCGAGCGGCAGGCCGAGCGCGACCTCCTCGGCCGGTGTGCGGGAGCGGCCGTACAGCGCCCGGACCGTCAGCACGCCCGGCAGGGCGAGACCCAGGGCGACGTATCCGGCGAACAGCGCCAGGTCGGCGGCCGACACCCCGTACCGGCTCAGCACCGCGGCGGTGAACGCGGCCACCGCTGCGGCGGGCAGCCACCTGGTGAGGGGATGTCCCCGCCACGTCCGGTGGGCGCGCCCGCCCGCCGCCCCGCCTGCCGCCGCCCCGGCCGGCGCGACCAGGCGGCCGGGGCCCGCCGGGGACCCGGTGGCGGGCGTCGAGGTCTTCTCCATGGCCTTGTCCATGGCCGCAAGCTTGGTGACGCGGGCCGCTCGTTCCGGGCGGGACCTCCGCGTGCGGGCGTTTCTTGGCTTTTCCTTGTGGGAGCCGGGAAACGCGTGCGGCTTTCGGCCGGAAAACGGAATTGCTGTGAAGCTTGCCGGGAAATCGCCCTGCTGTGGCAATAACCGGTGGCAAGTCGCGCATCGGGATATGCCTTGATGCATGCCCCGCCGGATGACTGGCTGGGACTTTCGCTGTGTTTGCTGCAATCGGGAGAGATGTCATGCCCGTCGGTGAGAAAGAACTCGGTGCGACACGGCGGCCGGTACGGCGTGCCCGCGTCGCCGTGGCCGTGGGCGTGGTCGCCCTGCTGGCGGTGGCGGGCACCTGCTGGGCGCCGCGGCACCAGGCCGCCGAAGCCGTGAGCGTGACCGGCACGCCGTACCTGGCCGGGCCGCACGCCGAAGAGCGGGGCACGGCAGAGCAGGGCGCGCGACCGATCGCGGAAGCGAGCGCGAGGAGGAACGCGGGGCCGCGGCCCGCCCCCGAGAAGGTCGCCCCCGCGGTCAGGAAGCGGCTGCGCCCGTTCCGCGTGACGCGGGGCGAGACCCGCCGGGCCCGGCAGGACTGCCCGCCCACCTCGGTGATCTGCCTGGAGAACGAGCTGCCCGGCACCCCGCCCAGCGAGTGGGACGTGCCCGGCGGGGGCAGCTCCACGATCCTGGGGTACACGACGGACATCAGCGTCGACAAGGGCCAGACGGTGGAGTTCAAGGTGGACACGCCGGCCACCGACTACCGCGTGGACATCTACCGGGTCGGCTACTACAGCGGCATGGGCGCGCGGTACATCACGACGGTCCAGCCGTTCGCCGTCCTGCCGCAGACCCAGCCGGCGTGCGCCCGCCAGGCCGAGACAGGCCTGGTGGACTGCGGCAACTGGGCCGTCTCGGCCTCCTGGGCGATACCGGCCACCGCCGTCTCCGGCGTCTATCTCGCCAACCTCGTCAGGGAGGACGGCACACCGGGCCGGAGCCAGATGATCTTCGTGGTGCGGGACGACACCCGCGGCGCGGACATCCTGGTCCAGACCTCCGACGCCACGTGGCAGGCGTACAACACCTACGGCGGCAACAGTCTCTACAGCGGCAGCCCCGCCGGGCGGGCGTTCAAGGTCAGCTACAACCGGCCGTTCGTCAACCGCGGGTCCGGGCTCAGCGGCTCCCTGCAGTCCTACTTCTTCAACTCCGAGTACCCGATGATCAGGTGGCTGGAGGCCAACGCCTACGACGTGAGCTACACCACCAACGTCGACACCGCCAGGTCCGGGCCCGAGATCCTGGAGCACGACGCGTTCCTGTCGGTCGGGCACGACGAATACTGGTCGCTGTCGATGCGCGACAACCTCGCCACCGCCCGTGACAACGGCGTCAACCTGGCCTTCTTCTCGGGCAACGAGGTGTTCTGGAAGACCCGGTGGGAGAACAGCATCGTCGACTCCGGGACACCGTTCCGGACGATGGTCTGCTACAAGGAGACGCTGGCCAACCGCAAGCTCGACCCCAGCCCGGAGTGGACCGGCACCTGGCGGGACCCGCGGTTCGCCACTCCGCCCAACGGCGGCTTCCCGGAGAACGAGCTGACCGGCACCCTGTTCGCCACCAACGGCACCGTGAACGACCCGCTGGCCGTCCCGTTCGAGTACGGCAGGCTGCGACTGTGGCGCAACACCTCGGTGGCCGACCTGCTGCCGGGGCAGACGGCCACCCTCCCGGCCGGGTTGCTCGGCTACGAGTGGGACGCCGCGCCCGACACGCTCTTCACCCCGTCGGGTTCGGTGAAGTACTCCAGGACGACGATCGGCCGGCTCGACAAGATCCTGCTCGACTTCGGCAGCACGTACGGCGCCGGGGTGCCGACGCACAACCTCGTCCTCTACAAGCACACCAGCGGCGCCCGCGTGTTCGGCGCCGGCACCACCCAGTGGTCGTGGGGCCTCGACGCCGTGCACGACCGGCCGGGCACGCCCGCCGACATCCGCATCCAGCAGGCGACGGTCAACCTCTTCGCCGACATGGGACTCCAGCCGGCGAGCCTGCAGCCGGGGCTCGTGCCCGCCACGCCGTCGACGGACACCACCCCGCCGACGACCACGATCAGCACGCCGACCGCCGGGGCCACGGTCCCCAGCGGCACCACGATCACCCTGCGCGGCACGGCGGCCGACAGCGGTGGCGGCCACGTGGCGGGCGTCGAGGTCTCGATGGACGGCACCAGATGGTTCCAGGCCAAGGGTCTGACCGACTGGCAGTTCGCCTGGACGAACAACGAGACCGGACCGCTGACGATCAGAGTGCGGGCGGTCGACGACTCCGGCAACCTGCAGACCACGCCCGCCACGCGGGCCGTCACCGTCGGCGGGCCGTGCCCCTGCAACACCTGGCCCGAGTCCACCACCCCGGCGCTGGCCGACAGCGGGGACCCCAAGGCGGTCGAGGTGGGGGTGCGGTTCCAGGCGTCCAGCCCCGGGCTGATCAGCGGCGTCAGGTTCTACAAGGGCGTCGGGAACACCGGCACGCACATCGGGAGCCTGTGGAGCGCGAGCGGCCAGCTCCTGGCCCGCGCGACCTTCACCGGCGAGTCGGGGAGCGGCTGGCAGCAGGTGAACTTCTCCACCCCGGTGCCGGTGACCACCAACGCCACCTACGTCGCGTCGTACCACTCGACCTCCGGCTACGCGCTGACGAGGCCCTACTTCGGCGCGGAATACTCCTCCGGCCTGCTGACCGGGCTGGCCAGCGGGGTCGTCGTGAGCAACGGCCTGTACTCCTACAGCACCACGCCGACCTTCCCGACCAGCACCTTCAAGACGACGAACTACTGGGTCGACGTCGTCCTCGCCCCGTCGAACGCCCTCTGGGACGACACGGCGGAGCCCGCGCTCGACACCGCCGGCGACGCGAAGGCGGTCGTCGTCGGGGTGAAGTTCCAGAGCACCACCGACGGCCTCGTGACGGGCGTCCGCTTCTACAAGGCGCCGCAGAACACCGGCACGCACACCGGCACCCTGTGGACCGCCGGCGGCCAGCTCCTGGCGAGCGCCACCTTCACCGGCGAGACGCCGAGCGGCTGGCAGCAGGCGAACTTCGCCACCCCGGTCCCCATCACCGCCAACACCACCTATGTCGCCGCCTACCACGCTCCCAACGGCAACTACTCGATCACCAGGCCGTTCTTCACCACGGAGTACGGCCGGGGATCGCTCATCGCCCCGGCGGGCGCGACGGTGGGCGGCAACGGCGTCTACCGGTACGGCTCGGCGAGCTCGTTCCCGAACAACACCTTCCAGTTCACCAACTACTGGGTCAGCCCGCTGTTCAGCCCCGCGACCGGCGGGCAGAGCGGGGCGGCCGCCCGCTTGGCGGCCAGAACTGAAAAGGCCGCAAAGCGCCGGTAAGAACATCTCCGCTTTCGGTCGTTCGCGCCCGCCCGGCAGGCCGGTGTCGCCAGGCTTGCGCGCATGGCCGAAGCACCACCCTTTCAGCGTTCCACGCCTCAGCCCTCCGCGCCCGGACCGGACGCGGAGGGCTCACCACCCGCCCCGCTCTCCCGCCGGCGACGGCTCCTGAGCCTGCTGCCGGCGGTGGCCGTGGCCGGCTGCGTCGCGATCGTGCTGAGCCGCTACGGCGTCTCCGCCTGGGACCAGGCCAGGTTCGCCGGCTACGTCGGTCTCGGCATCGCGCTGCCCGGCCTGCTGTGGATCCGCGCGGTGTACCGCCCCGCGCTCACGCTCACCGAAGGGCTCGCCCTCGGCGCGGCGCTCGGCTACGCGGCCGAGGTGCTCACCTACATCCCGGCCCGCGCCCTCGGGGCCCCGCTCCTCGTGCTGGCCTGGCCGGTCGGCACGTACGCGCTCTTCCTCGCGGTGCCGGGGCTGCGCAGGCACTGGCGGGGCGCCTCCCGGGCCAGGCCGGCGCCGCTGTGGTGGTCGTGGAGCCTCGCCCTCACCGTCATCTACCTGGTGGTGTGGACGGCCGTCAACTTCTTCCGGACGCAGGCGCTCACCTGGCCGGCGCTCGGCGCGTCCTTCGTGGACATGCCGTTCCACCTGGCCCTGGTGGGCGAGGTGAAGCATCACATGCCGCCCATGGTGCCCACCGTCGCGGGCGAGCCGCTGGTCTACCACTGGTTCGTCTACGCACACCTCGCGGCCACGAGCTGGGTCACCGGGGTGGAACCGCTGGTGCTGCTGTTCCGGCTCGCCGTGCTGCCCATGCTGGCGGCGCTGGTCGTCCTCTTCGCGCTGATCGGCCGGCGCGTCACCGGCTCGCGCGCCGGGTCGCTGGGCGCCCTCGCGGCGACGGTCCTCGTCACGGCCCCCACCCTCTACCTGGGCTCCACCGCCGGCGTCCTCACCTGGAAGACCGTGCAGTCCTGGTCGAGCCCGACGCAGACGTTCGGCGCCCTGCTGTTCGCCCCCATCGTGCTGCTGCTCGTCGACCAGTTCGAGGGACGGCAGCGGTCCCGGCACACCTGGGCGCTGCTGGCGATCTTCCTGCTGGCCGTCATGGGTGCGAAGGCCACCTACCTGCCGCTGCTCACCGCGGGCCTGGCGGCCGTCGTGCTGGTCGAGGCGGCCAGGTGGTTCTGGGTGCCCCGGCGGCTGCTCGTCGCGCTCGGCATGGCGGGGGCGACCCTGCTGTTCGCCCAGTTCGTCTTCTTCGGCGGCGTCCGCCAGGGCATCGTGCTCGACCCGCTGTCGATCATGCGGGTCACGCTCGGCAACCTGGCCGGCCGCGACGCCGCCGACGTCACGACGGGCGCCGCGCTCGGCGTCACGCTGCTGTGCGTGCTGTGCGCGGCGATCACCTGGTGCGGGGTGCTGGGGCTGCTGTGCCGGCCGCGGCTGCTGCTGCGGCCCGCGGTCGTGCTGGCGCTCGGCATGGCCGTGGCCGGGCTCGGGGCGGCGCTCCTGCTCGGCCATCCGCACCTGTCCCAGGGCTACTTCCTGCAGGCCCCGTACCCGTACGTGGCGATGGTCGCGGTGCTCGGGCTGGTGACCGTCGTGCGCCGGGCACGGCTGGGCGTCAGGCAGATCGCGGTCGCGGTCGTCGCCGGGATCGCGGCCGTCTACGCCATCCGGATGGTCTTCGCGGTCGCGGTGCCGCTGGAGCCCGGCCGGGACGACTTCGCGCTGTACGCGCCCTACATCGCCCTGCTGGGTGTCGCGCTGCTGGCCGGTGTGGTGCTGCTGGCCGCCGGGCGTGGCAGGCTGCGGGCGTTCGCCCTGGTCGTCTGCCTGGTCACGGCGGCCGGCACGCCCGCGGCGTGGGCGACCCGCGTCCTGCCGGGCACCTACCGCAGCCCGACGTCGGCCCCGCCCAACCCGAACGGCACGCCGACCGCCCCGATGATCCCGAAGGGCGCCTTCGCGGCCGGGCGGTGGCTGCGCGCCAACTCCGCCCCCGGCGACCTGGTCGCCACGAACGCGCACTGCCGCTGGGGCTACGAGGACCCGTGCGACAGCCGCGTGTTCTGGGCGACGGCGCTGACGGAACGGCGCGTGCTGGTCGAGGGGTGGGCCTACACGGCGACCAACATGGACAGCTGGCGCGACGGCGAGGTGGTGGAGAACCGCCCGTTCTGGGACCAGGCCCGGCTCCAGGCCAACGACGCCGTCTTCCAGGAGCCCTCGCCGCAGACGGTCCGCCGGCTGCGGGACGGTTACGGGGTGCGCTGGCTGTTCGCCGACCACCGCCGGATGCGGGCGGGCACGCACCTGTGGGCGCACGCGAAGCTGCGGTTCCGCTCCGGCGACTACGGCGTCTACGAGCTGACCGGCGACGACCCGGCGGCACAGCCCACCCGCTGAGCTGCCCGGCCACACGCCGCGGGCCCGGCTCCCCCCTTGGGGAGGGCCGGGCCCGCGGCATGAGGTCGGCGTCAGACGCGGTAGCCGTACCGGTGCAGGTGGGCCGACAGCGAGCTGTCGAGCAGGGCGAGCTGCCGGGCGGACAGGTCGGTCCGGTACGCCTCGGCACGGCTGCGCGAGAACCGCCGGCGGTCCAGGGCCAGCTCGAAGTCGCGGGTCCAGGGCAGCTCGTAGAAGGCGAGGATCCGGTCCAGGTGCTTGCGCGGGTCGGCCAGCAGGTCCTCGTAGCGCACTTCCAGCCACTGCTCGGGCGGCACGGCCGCGCGGACGGCCTCGTAGCGGTCCATCATCGTCTTCCAGCCGAGCCCGGCCAGGTGCACCAGGCACTGGCCGCCGGCCTCCCACTCCTGCGCGTAGTCGCCGGGCAGCGGGCCGAAACGCCAGCCCGGCGACCCGTGGTGCCCCCGCCACCAGGGCATCTGCACGAGCGAGTTGGCCACGGCCCGCCCGTCGCGCACGATGTGCACGAAGCGCGCCTCCGGGAACACAGCGTGCAGGAACGCCGCGCGCGGCCAGCCGGTGAACTTGTGGACGAACCGCCCCCCGGGCGGTGTCCGGTCGTCGAAGAACCTGCGCAGCCGCCCCGCCAGCCACGGCGTGACGTCGTCGCCGGTGAGGTCCCGGTACGGGTCGGTGATCATCGGGGACACCTCGCGGCTCAGCGCGACGTACGCCTCGGACGGGCCGAGCCGGCGGCTCACGGTCACCGGCCCGGCCTGCAGCCGGCGGTAGACCGTCGCGCCGTGCCGGCGCAGCGGCCGGGGCGTCCGGGCCCACCGGTTGTCCAGCCGGGTCACGAAGCCCACCTGCGGATGGTGGGCGAGGACTTCGTAGGCCATCGTGGAGCCACAGCGTCCCGTGCCGATGAGAAAGTCGGGCACACGGCCTCCCTGGTGGAGACGGGTCAGTTCATCCCGAACGTAGGGCCACCGGCGGCGTTGGTGTTGGAGGTCGGACTTGGCCCGTGTCGCCCGGAGATGGGCGTCTCGTGGTGCCGTGCCCGGGCGTTCCGGTCATGGGAGGGGCACGAGTGCGTAATGTCTGCGGGCACCGGAGCGCCGCCACAGGCGGCCGGACCCCCTGGTCGCGATGATGGCGCTGGTGAAGACCAGGGTGCATGTCTGTGAAGTCATCAAGACACTGGACGTCGGCGGCGCGGAGGTGCTGCTCGTCGAGCGGCTGCTCGCGTCGCCTCCCGGGGACAAGCGCTACACGGTGGTGTGCCTGCGCGCCTCCACGGCGGAGCTGACCGACCGGCTGCGGTCGGCGGGCGTCGAGGTCGTGGACCTGACCCCGTGCCCGCCGGCCCTGCGGCTGGTCCGCCTGGCGGCGGTCGTGCACCGCCTGCGTCCGGACGTGCTGAACCTGCACTCGCCGCTGCCGGCGTCGCTGCTCCGGGTCACGTCCCGGCTGTCCCGGCCCCGGCCCGCGCTCGTCTCGACGGTGCACAACGTCCGCTACCGGGTGCCGACGATGCTGCTCGACCGCGCCACCGGCTGGCTGGACGCCCGCACCGTGGCCGTCTCGCCCCAGGTCTCGCGGGCCGTGGTCAGCCGGGGCGCGCGCGGGCCGGCGACCCGGATCCACGGGGTGGACGTCGCCGGGCAGCGCCGCAGGGCCGCCGAGGCCCACCGCGTCCGGCGGGAGTGGCAGGTGCCGGACTCCGCCTTCCTCATCGTGCACGTCGCCAACCTCCGGCCGCAGAAGGACCACGAGACGCTCCTCGCGACGGCCGCCCGGGTGGCGGCCCGCGACCCGCGGGCGCTGTTCCTGCTGGCCGGCTCCGGGCCGCTGCACGACCGGATCGCCCGCCGGGTCGCCGAGCTGGGCCTGGACGCCGTCCGGTTCCTCGGTCCGGTGCCGAACGCCGCCCGGCTCATCGCCGCCGCCGACCTGCTGGTGCTCAGCTCCTCCTACGAGGGGCTGCCCGTGGTCGTCATGGAGGCCCTGGCGGCCGGGGTGCCGGTCGTGTCCACGAACGTGGGCGGCGTGCCCGACCTGGTGCGGCACGGCGCCAACGGCCTGCTCACCCCTGCCGGTGACCCGGGAGCGCTGGCCGCCGCCATCCTCGACGCGATGCGCCCCGACCGGCACGCCCTGCTGCGCCAGGGGGCACGCGACAGCGCCGACCTGGTGGACATCGGCCGGACCGGCGAGTGGTTCGACAAGCTCTACGACGACGTGCGCGCCTAGTGTCCCGGCTCGCCCGTTCACGACCTCAGGAGGGTTGCCCGTGATCGCTGAAGGCCGGGCCCGGGTTCGGCGGGCCGCGCTGCTCATCGGCCACCTCGGCATGGGCGGCACCCAGAAGCAGGTGTCCCTGCTGGCGCAGGAGCTGCGGCACGCCGGCACGGAGGTGCACGTCATGGTGCTGTCGCGGGGTGGCCCGCACGAGGACGCCCTGCACGACGCCGGGATCGAGGTGCACCGGCTCGGCTTCGGCCGTGGCTCGCCGCTCGGCAACGCCCGCGCCTACGCCCGGCTGACCGGCCTGCTGCGCCGGCTCGCCCCGGAGGTGCTGCACGCCTTCCTGCACGAGGCCGTCCTGCTCGGCGTGCCGGCGGCCAGGCTGGCGGGGGTGCCCGTGGTGGTGGCGGGACGGCGCAACGAGACCCGGCTGTCGGCCACCGGCCCCTGGAGCCTCGCGCTGGACAGGATGACGGCGCGGATGGCCGACCACGTCGTCGTCAACGCGGCCGCCCTGGCCGTGGACGCGCACGCCATGCTGCGCCTGCCCCGCCACAGGCTGACCGTGATCTACAACGGCCTGCTGCCGGCGGCCTTCGACCCGGCCCCGCCCGAGGAGGTGCGCACCGGCCTGCCCGTGGTGGCGTGCGTGGCCCGGCTCAGCGCGGAGAAGGGACACCGGCATCTCCTGGACGCCATGGCGGTGCTCGCCCACCGCGGCCGCCCGTGCACGCTCGTCCTCGCCGGTGACGGCCCGGAACGGGCCCCGCTGGAGCGGCAGGCGGCGGCCGCCGGGGTGGACGTCCGCTTCCTCGGGGCCACGGCCGGCAGCGCGGGGCTGCTCGCCCGCGCCGACGTGGTGGTCCTCGCCTCGCTCACGGAGGGCCTGAGCAACGCCGTGATGGAGGCGATGGCGGCCGGCCGGCCCGTCGTCGCCACCTCGGTCGGCGGCAATCCCGAACTGCTCGACGGGCGGGGGTTGCTCGTCCCGCCCGCCGACGCGGCGGCGCTGGCCGAGGGAATCACCCGGCTGCTCGACGACCGTGATCTGGCCGGCGGCCTGGCCGCGGCGGCCCGCGCCTGGGCGGGCAAGAACCTCGACCCGCACGTCATGGCCGACGAGCACGTCAAGCTCTACGAGCGGCTCCTGCGGGCCCGCCGTGCGGGATAGCCGGGACGAAGCCACGCTGGAAGCCTCCGGCGGCTCCGACCGGCCACCGGAGGCGGGCAGCGCGCTCTCCCTGAGAGCCGTGAGCAGGACGGTGGCCAGCCGGACGCTGCGGCTGATGCTGGCCACGCTGACCGGCATGCTGATCGCGCGCACCCTCCAGCCGGAGGGGCGCGGCATCTACGCGGTCATCGCCACCACGGCGGGCATGACGATGGTCCTGGGGCACCTGTCCGTCGAGAAGTCGCAGATCGCGCTGTGGGGGGAACGTGACCGGCACCGCGGTCTCGCCTCCAACAGCCTGGTGCTGGGCCTGGTGCTCGGCGCCGCAGCGGCGCTGGCCGTGCTGGCCGTCACCCTGTGCGGGGTCATCCCCACGGCCTCGCCGTTGATGGCCGTGGCGCTGATCGCCGTGCCGTTCGGCGTCGCGGCGATCAACCTCAACGGCATCGCCCTGCTGCGCTCGCGGGTGGACATCGTCAACAGGGGGACGCTGGCGGCCGCGCTGACGCAGTGCCTGCCGCTCCTGCTGCTCATGGCGGTCGGCGAGTTGACGGTGACGAGCGTCGTGGTGTGCTGGACCATCTCCATCATCGTGCCGTTCGTGCTGCACCTGCGGGCCTCGCGTCCGCTGCCCCTGCACTGGGACGGCGGGCTCGCGCGGCGGCAGTTGGCCGTCGGCGGCCGGTACCACGTCGGCCGGGTCGCGTTCCACTTCCTGCTGACGCTCGACGTCCTGCTGCTGAACGCGCTGGACTCGGCGGCGGCGGTCGGCATCTACACCGTCGCGGTCACCGTCCTGGCGCTGACCCGCATCCCGGCGGACGCGATCGCGCAGGTCGTGCTGCCCTTCCAGGCGGGGGAGAACGCCCGCGACGCCGATCGGGTGACCGCCCGGACGCTCCGGCTGAACCTCATCCTGTCCACGGCCGTGATCGGGACGCTCGCGGCCGCCGCTCCGCTGCTCATCCCGCTGGTGTACGGGGAGGCGTTCGCGGGGAGCGTCGGGCCGCTGTGGGCGCTGGCTCCGGGGGCGATCGCGCTGGCCCTGATCCGGCTGGTGGAGCAGCATCTCGTCCGGCTGGCGCGGCCGATCGGGATGACCATGATCGCGGTCTGCGCCCTGGGCGCCAACGTCGTGCTCAACCTGCTGCTGATCCCGCACTGGGGGGCCGCCGGGGCCGCCCTGGCGTCGAGTGCCACCTACGTCCCGATGGCCCTGCTGGAGATCTCCTGGTTCGCGCGCTCGGCGGGCATCCCGGTGCGCGACCTGCTGCCGCGCCCGGCCGACGTCCGCGCGGTGCGGCGGCGGCTGGCCGGGCGCGGGCCGTCCTCATGGCGCGGGCGGCGGCGCGGCGGCGGGTCGCGCTGACCCGACCGGCGGCGGTCCGGGCAGGGGCCGCTCGGCGGGTTCCGGCGCGGCGGGGGAGTCGGCCCGGTCCGGGGTCCTGTTCCAGGCGATCGACGCGAGCAGGCTGACGACGAGGACGATCGGGATGCGCTGCCGGAAGATCAGGCCGATGTTGGCCATGGTCGTCGCGTAGGCGATGGTCCCCGGCACGATGAACAGCAGCAGCAGCAGGAGCATCCGCCGGTCGGAGTTCCACAGCCGGCGGGCGCCGCGGGCCGCGCAGTAGAGCAGGTAGTAGAGCAGCAGCGCCTCCAGCTTGCCGAACTGCAGCGCCATGCTGCCGCCCATCCACGGGAACGGCGACAGCAGCGTGTAGACCAGTTTCGCCCCGAGCCCGCTCCAGGCGTTGCCGCCGTCGTCGAACACCACTCCGGAGTCGTCGGAGGCGTTGGAGCGGCGCACGTTGTCGGCCTGGCCCTGTTCGAGCTCCTGCTGCATCATCGTGGCCGGTGTGGTGGCGGTGATGTCCTCGACGAACACCGCGGCGCACACGAGCGTGGCGACGGAGATGAGCATGAGCCGCAGGGACACGACGTGCCGGGGGTTGACGACGCCGAGCAGCAGCGGCACCGCGCACATGAAGACCATGTACGGGCGCACGTGCCACAGCGCCCACAGCAGCGGGAGCATCAGCATGATCTTGCGCAGGTCGAAGCGCTGGACGTTGGAGGCGGCCAGTCCGAGGCAGGCGACCACGAGGAAGGCGTTGAAGCCGTCCTTGAACATGTCGGAGGTGTGCACGAGGAACGCCGGGACGAACGCCACCAGGACCAGCAGCCGGAAGGCCGACCGCTCCTCGGCGCCGATCAGCCGGGCGAACTTGTACATCACGATGCACATGGCGCACGCCAGCAGCGCCACCAGGGACGTGCAGGCCAGCGGGGCGTAGCCGCCGCAGACGTAGATCACCAGCGCGAAGACGTGGCACGGGACGGCGGCCGAGTACAGGGAGTTCACCTGTTCGGCGGAGACGAACTGGATTCCCTCGTTCTTCCAGTACGCGACGATCTCCATGGCGGTCAGCTCGTAGCCGATGTTGTCCCCGCCGTAGTCGAGTGAGCCGCCGCGCAGCACCAGGACATGGGTCACCAGCCGGATGACGAAAGCGAGCAGCAGCACCGGGAGCACCCGCCATGCCGTGTCGGCCTGGAAACAGGCTCGGACGAGCAGGACGAGTGCCACCGCGGCGG
This sequence comes from Nonomuraea sp. NPDC047897, assembly GCF_043204415.1. NCBI lineage: Bacteria > Bacillati > Actinomycetota > Actinomycetes > Streptosporangiales > Streptosporangiaceae > Nonomuraea > Nonomuraea sp. NPDC047897. The sequence goes on from NZ_JBIDCC010000019.1 coordinate 81,004, forward strand.
CGGCGACAATGACGTACTCCATGGAATCGGACCTTAGTCGGCGGCCGACTTTCCGACCGGGAACAAAGGCGCACGCTCCGGCATCCGGGGGCGTCAATGGGGCGGGGATTACTTTTTCGCTGCCCAGGCCCGGCGACAAGGGGGACCAGTGTTTCTTGACGCCCCGCCTCCATAAAAAAGCTCTCATGTCCGGGATTGTCGGGAAACGGGGACGGCTGGTACGGGCGTTTCGCTGGCTCATGCGAAGGTAGGGAATAGGAAAAACATTTCGGCACCGCCGTGACGGTGTCGGCGAAATATCAGGCGACGGGTTAGCTTCTCCGACGTGACCAGGCCATCACCGAGGAGCCCGTGAGTGAAACCCGACGACCGCATCCGTGTCATGGAGATCATCGCGCGCCTGAACGTCGGCGGCCCCGCCACCCAGGTCATGGGCCTGTACGAGCGGCTGGACCGCGACGAGTTCGACCATCGCCTCTACACCGGCCACGTCGACGGCAACGAGGAGGACCACCTCCAGCTCCGCCAGGCCGGGACCCGCGTGCACCGGGTGCCCGGCCTCGGCAGGTCGGTCCGGGCCGGGGACGACGCCCGCGCGCTGCTGTGGCTGGTCCGCGCCATGCGGGAGTTCCGCCCGCACATCGTGCACACCCGCACCGCCAAGGCCGGGGCCCTCGGCCGGGCCGCCGCCCGCCTGTCCGGGGTCGGCGCGGCCCGCGTGCACGTCTTCCACGGCCACCTGCTGCACGGCTACTTCACCCCCGCCCGGCGGCGCCTCTACGTGCAGACCGAACGCATCCTCGCCGCCCTGACCGACCGGCTCGTCACAGTCGGCGCGCAGGTGCGCGACGACCTGCTCGCGGCCGGCATCGGCCGGCCCGGCCAGTACGTCGTCATCCCGCCGGGCGTCGGGCTCGGCCCGGTCCCCGACCGGGCCACGGCCCGCGACCTGCTCGGCATCCCGCCGCTCGCGCCGGTCGTCGCCTACGTGGGGCGGCTCACCCAGGTCAAGCGGCCCGACCGGTTCCTCGCCGTCGCCCGGCGGGTGCGGGAACGCGTACCCGGCTGCCGGTTCGTGGTGTGCGGCGGCGGCGAACTGGCCGCCGCCCTGGAACGGGACGCGCAACCGTTCGGCGACTCCTTCCACCTGCTCGGCTGGCGCAAGGACGTCGAGACCGTCTACGCGGCCGCCGACGTCGTCGTCCTCACCTCCGACAACGAGGGCACCCCGCTCACCCTCGTCGAGGCGGGCATGGCCGGGGTCCCGGTCGTCTCGACCCGCGTGGGCAGCGTCGCCGAGGTCGTCCGCGACCGGCAGACCGGCCTGCTCGCCGCCACCGACGCCGCCGAACTGGCGGACCACACGATCCGGCTCCTGTCGGACCGGGCTCTTGCGCTCCGGATGGGCGAGGAGGGCCGCACCTGGACGACGCACGAGTTCGGCGTGGACCGGCTCGTCGCGGACACCCAGGAGCTCTACCGGTCGCTGCGCGCCCCGTCCGGGCGCCGCCCCATCCCGGAGGTAACGAAGCAGTGAGAGTACTCGTGACCGGGGGCGCCGGCTTCATCGGCGCCAACCTGTGCCGCGCGCTGGCCACCCGCCCCGAGGTCGAACAGATCACGGTGCTGGACGACCTGAGCACCGGCGACCTGGCCAACCTCGACGGTGTCGGCGTGCGGTTCGTGATGGGCAGCATCCTCGACCGCGACCTGCTGGCCGACCTCGTGCCCGACGCCACCACCGTCGTCCACCTGGCGGCCCGCCCGTCGGTGCCGCGCTCCCTCGCCGACCCGCTGGCCTCCCACACCGTCAACGCCACCGGAACCCTGCACGTGCTGGAGGCGTGCCGGGCCACCACCCCGCACGTCGTCCTCGCCTCGTCGTCCTCGGTGTACGGCGACTCGGCGGAGCCGTTCAAGCACGAGGACCTGCCGACCAGGCCGCTCAGCCCGTACGGCGCGAGCAAGCTGGCGACCGAGGCCTACGCGCTGGCCTACGCCCGCAGCTTCGGCCTGCCGGTCCTGCCGTTCCGCTTCTTCAACGTCTACGGCCCGCTGCAGCCGGCGGACCACGCCTACGCGGCCGTCATCCCGGCCTTCGTGTCGGCGGCGCTGCGCGGCCGGCCCGCGCCCGTCCACGGCGACGGCCACCAGGCGCGCGACTTCACCTACGTGGGGTCGGTGACGAACGTCCTCATCGAGGCGGCCGTCCGCCGGGTCGTCAGCGACAGGCCCGTCAACCTCGCCTTCGGCACCCGGGTCACGCTGCGGGAGCTCATGGACGTCCTGGCGGGGGTGCTCGGCCGGCCCCTGGAGGCGGACTTCCTGCCGCCCCGGGCCGGCGACATCCGGCAGTCACAGGCCTCGCCGAAGCTGCTGCGCGAGCTGTTCCCCGCCGTGGAGCCCGTCTCACTGGAGGAGGGACTCAGGCTGACGGCGGCCTGGCACGAGAAGGCGGGCGGCTCCGGCCCGGGCGAGCCCGCCTGACCCGCCGCTTCCCCCCGGCATTGCAAGCTCTCGACGTATGTGACTAGGGGAAGCCCGTGAGCAATTCAGCGAAGACCACGTACCTCATAACCGGCGGCAGCGGCTTCGTCGGCTCGCACCTGACCGACGCGCTGCTCGCCCGCGGCGACGCGGTCATCGTCCTGGACAACCTGTCGACCGGCCGGCTGGAGAACCTCCGCCCGCACCCGGACCTGCGTTTCGTGCAGGGATCGGTCCTGGACGAGCTCATGGTGGACGAGCTCGTGCACCAGTGCGACACCGTCGTCCACCTGGCCGCCGCGGTCGGCGTGAAACTCATCGTCGAGCAGCCGCTGCGGTGCCTGACGACCAACATCCGCGGCTCCGAGATCGTCATCGAGGCGGCGCACCGGTACCGCAAGAAGATCCTCATCACCAGCACGAGCGAGATCTACGGCAAGAACTCCTCGGGGCCGCTGCGCGAGGAGGCCGACCGCATCCTCGGCAGCCCCGCGGTGGTGCGCTGGGCCTACAGCACCGCCAAGGCCGTCGACGAGATCCTCGCCAACGCCTACCACCGCGAGCGCGGGCTGCCGACCGTCGTGGTCCGGCTGTTCAACACCGTGGGGCCGCGGCAGAGCGCCGCCTACGGCATGGTCATCCCGCGGCTGGTCCAGCAGGCGCTCACCGGGCAGCCGCTCACGGTCTTCGGCGACGGCACGCAGACCCGCTGCTTCGCGCACGTCGCCGACGTCGTCGACGCGCTGCTGCGGCTGCTCGACCTGGAGACGGCCGTCGGCCAGACCTTCAACATCGGGTCCGCCGAGGAGGTCAGCATCCTGGAGCTGGCCAAGCTGGTCATCGAGCACACCGGGTCCCCCTCCGCGCTGGAGCTCGTCCCGTACCACGAGGCCTACCAGCAGGGCTTCGAGGACATGGTCCGCCGGGTGCCGGACACCACCAAGCTGCGCGAACTCACCGGCTGGACACCTCGGCGCACCCTCGACGAGATCCTCACCGAGGTCGTCAGGAAGGTACGCGAAGACCTCGCGGCGTCCCTCCGGTGAGCGCGATGCTGGTCCTCACGGTGGGCAGCGCCGCCTACCTGATCAGCGGCCTGACCGTCCCGTCGTTCAAGCGCCTGGCGCTGCGCTGGGGCCTCACCGACCGCCCGAGCGAGAAGAAGGCCCACGCGCGGCCGACCCCCTACCTGGGGGGCCTGGCCATCGTGCTCGGCACGGTGGCGCCGCTGCTCGTGGTGCTCCGCGACGCCGACCAGCGGATCGTCGCGATCCTGCTGGGCGGGGCGGTGATCACCCTGATCGGGCTGATCGACGACATCAGGCCGCTGCCCGCCGTCACCCGGCTGAGCGCGGAGGCGGTCGCCGCGACCGGCGTCGTGCTGTCCGGCGTGCACGTCACGCTGTTCGGCGGCTGGCCGGACCTGGCCGTCACGGTGCTGTGGATCGTCGTGATGACCAACTCGTTCAACCTGCTCGACAACATGGACGGCGCCCTCGGCGCCATCGCCACGGCGACGGCGGGTTTCCTGTCCGCGACCGCGTTCGTCAGCGGCCACGCCGGACTGGGCCTGCTGCTCGCCGGGCTGACCTGTGCCTGCCTGGGCTACCTGCCGCACAACTGGGCGCCGGCGCGGATATTCATGGGCGACTCGGGGTCGCTGTTCATCGGCTTCGTGCTCACCTGCTCCGCCGCCCTCCTGGTGACGGGGCACGGCCTCGACATCGCGGTCGCCGGGCTGCTCCTGCCGACGTTCGTCGCGGGCGTGGACACCGGGGTCGTGCTGCTGTCGCGGATCCGGGCGGGGCGCTCGCCGCTGATGGGCGGCACCGACCACGTGTCGCACCGGCTGCGCAGGACGGGGATGCCCACCCGGGCGGTCGCCGCCCTGCTCGGCGCGGTCGCCGCCGGCGCCGGCGCGCTGTGGCTCGCCGCCGTCCTGCGCCTGCTGCCGCCGCTCGCAGTGGCCGTCGTCGCGGTCACCGCCACGGCCCTGCTCATCGGCCGGCTGCAGGGCGTGCACGTCTACGTGCCCATCGAACACCTCAAGGCTCCTCCGAGAATCCGTGAAAGGCGGCGTTGATCCCGTGGATCTGCTCTATTACGTACGGCTGGCGCGCAGGAACTGGCTGTTCATCCTCCTGTCGCTGGTCATCGGGGTGACCGCGGCGGTCATGGTCACCGCGAACACGCCGCCGACGTACGTGGCGTCGACCTCCATGCTGGTCTCCGGCCACGACAAGGAGGGCAGCCTGTCCACCGCGTACCAGGCGGGGATGCTGTCGGCGCAGCGCGTCCAGTCGTACGCCACCCTGCTGTCCAGCCGCCGGCTGGTGAGCGAGATCGTCGCAGTCGAGGACGTCCGGCGCGTGCAGGGGAACATCACCGCCGAGGTCGTCCCAGGCACGGTCCTGCTGCGCGCCTCCGTCAGCGACACCGACCCGGCCCGTGCCGCGCAGCTCGCCAACACCCTGGGCGCGCGCTTCACCGAGCTGATCGACCGGATCGAGCGGCCCACGCCGAGGAGCCAGTCGACCATCAAGATCACCGTGGTGGACGAGGCGGAGGTGCCCCAGGCGCCGGTCAGCCCGCGGCCGACCATGAACGTCCTGTTCGGCTTGCTGGTCTCGCTGCTCGTCGCGCTGGCCGCGCTCGTGCTGCGCGACCGGCTCGACACCACCGTCAAGAGCTCGCACGCGCTGCAGGAGACGTCCGGCAGCTCCACGCTCGGCATCATCGGCTACGAGCGCGACGCCCGCCGCAACCCGCTGATCGTGCGCCGCAAGGGCCGCTCGTCCCGGGCGGAGGCGTTCCGGTCGCTGCGCACCAACCTGCAGTTCATCGGCGTGGACCGGCAGCCCAAGTCGCTGGTCATCACGAGCTGCCTGCCGAACGAGGGCAAGTCGTCCACCTCGTCCAACCTGGCCATCACCCTCGCCCAGGCGGGCTGGCGGGTCATCCTGGTCGACGGCGACCTGCGCCGCCCGCGCATTCCCGACTACTTCGGCATCGAGGGCGGCGTCGGCCTGACCGACGTGCTGATCGGCCGGGCCCGGCTCGACGAGGTGGTGCAGACCTGGGGCGAGCCTCGGCTGCACGTGCTGCCGAGCGGCCAGATCCCGCCGAACCCCAGCGAACTGCTCGCCTCGCGCGGCATGCGGCAGGTCCTCGACCAGCTCGCCGCCGAGTTCGACATGGTGATCATCGACGCGCCGCCGCTGCTGCCGGTCACCGACGCGGCCACGCTCGCTGCGGTCTGCGACGGGACGATGCTGGTCGCCCGGTACGGCAAGACGCGCCAGGAGCACATCCAGCGGGGCACCGAGCTGCTCGCCTCCATCAACGCCCGGATCGTGGGCACGGTGCTGAACTTCGTGCCGGCCAAGGCGAGCCGCTACGACGGCTACGGCTACGGCTACGGTTACGACTCGGCCCCCGCGGACGCGGCGCCGGTCAAGAAGCCGGCGGCTGTGTGAGCAGCCCGAGCGGGGCGGCCAGCGCCTGCGCGATGCGTCGTCCCGCCGTCCGGTAGGCCCACCGGGAGCCACCGAACGGGTCGGGGATGTCGGGCTGGTCCACGCGGACCAGCCCACGCAGGTCCCTGGCCTGCTCGACCAGCGACCGCGCCCGCCGCACCACGTCGCGCTGGGCGGCCAGCGCCTCGCCGGCCACCTCCCGGCTGAGCACGCCGAACTCCGCGATCGTGAACGTCCGCCCGGCCGCCGGCAGGTGCATCGCCACCGCCTCGGCCCGGTGCGCCACCGTGGCCGTCAGCACCAGATCGGCGGCCGCCACCAGGTCACCGGTGAGCGGCCTGGAGGCGAACCCGTCGGGGTCGCCGCCGAGGCCGACCAGCACCCGCCGGGCGCGCTCGGTCATCCCCATGCCGGGCCTGGCCCGGGTGCCCGCGCTCGTCACCTGGAACGGCGGGCCGAGCGCCGCCCGGGCCAGCCGCTCGGCCAGCGGCGAGCGGCAGATGTTGCCCGTGCACACGAACAGGATGCGGAAACCCGCCTCCGGCGTACCCTCCATGAGCGCGACCGTAGGCGGCGGCGGCCCGGGGCCCGCCCGCGGCACGCCGCCCTTTACCCATCCCTGCCTCGGTCAGCCGTCGGCGGCGCAGCCCCTGGTGTCCCAGAGGACCCGCGTCTGCTGCGGGCGGGCCAGTGGCTGCACCGGCACCACGGGTCTGGCCGGCGAGGCGGGCTCCAGGAGGTGGAACTCCAGCGTGCGGGCCTGCCGGGGCGCGAACTCCAGCATCGTCGTGAGGACGGGGTGGGAGCGCTCGACCGCCGGCAGCACCGACGCGGGCTCGCCGTCGATCCGCACGTCGCCGATCCTGGTGCCGGGCGCGGTGTAGAGCGAGACCCACAGCAGGTTGGAGCCCGGAGTGTGGCGCCGGCCCGGCCGGTCGAGCCGGCTGGTGACGTACGCGGGCAGCTCGCGCCGCGGCACGTCGTTCACCAGCCGGACCCGCACCCGTGAGACGCGGTGACCGTCGGCGCGGCACGGACCGAGCTGGTACTCCACCTGCCGGTCCAGGTAGTAGTCGAGTTTGTTGCCGGCCGAGTTGTTGATCACGAGGCTCGCGTACGGGCCGGGCCGGCCGGGCAGCGCGCCGCCCAGCGGGGTGGCCGCCAGCCGCCGCTGCTCCGCGTCCCTGCGGCTCCAGATCTGCAGCCGGCGCTCCTTCACCATCTTCGACAGGACGGGCAGCACCTGCCGCGGGTCCGGCCGGCTGCGGGTGACGGCGTCGGCGACCGTGCCGGCGATCCGCATGAGGAACCTCTTGCGGGCGTGCTGGTCGTCGTAGCGCGCGTACGCCTGTCGTTCGGTGAGGTCCACGACGTTGTCAGCGGTGAGCTTCTCGCCGCCGGGCAGGGAGACGGGCCCGATCAGCCGCAGCAGGTGCGACAGGCCGACGGGGTCGGTGGCGATGGCGCCGTCCAGCCGCCGGCCGTGCCGGCGCTCCCACAGGGCGGTCCAGGTGGCGGCGGCGTAGGGGAAGTGCGGGGAGAGGTTGGAGATGTTGAGTGCCGCCTGGGCGTCGCGGCCGTAGCGGGCGCTGTAGGCGGCCCCGTGGTCGACGACCGGCCGTGGGCTCGCCGGGAGCGCGCTGTTGGAGGAGAGCCCCTCGATGGTGACTCCGCCGCGGCCGGCCTTCAGGACGCCGAACGCGCCGACCAGCCCGCCGGTCGCGCGGGCCTCGGCGTTGGTCTGGAACGCCAGGAAGTAGCGGCGGGGGCCTTCGCGGCCCAGCATCGCGGGGAGGAGGGCGGCGGCGTCGTCGGCGGCGTCGAGCCAGCCGTGCAGCCGGTCGATCTCGCGCAGCGCCGTGGCCCGCGCCTCGTCGACCACGGCGATTCCGGTGTCCGCCGGGGTGGCGGCCAGCCGGGCGCGCGTGCCGGAGATCTTCGTGGCGGCGGCCGCCAGGGCCGGCGCGGCGGAGTCCAGCCCGTCCAGCAGCTTGCCCAGGTCGGCCACGGAGAAGCCGCCCGGCCGGATGAGTCCCGTGCCGGCCTGGTGGACGCCGGTCAGCACGCCGGTGAGGTCGGCGGCCGACTCGGCCAGCCCGCGGATGGTCGTCGCTCCCTCACCCACCACGGGCGAGTGGGTGAGCAACGACCAGTCCGGGCCGCTGGTGAGCCGGCGCGCCTCGGCCGCGTGCCGCTGCGCGAGCACGAGCGCCCCGCCCAGCCGGGCGGGGTCGCCCACGGGGAGGTTCTCCAGAGCGTCCTTGGTCGCCTGGAGCTGCTCCCGCACGTTCAGTCCGAGACGCGCCGACCATCCCCCGGCCAGCGCGAGGCAGGCCACGGGTCCCAGCAGCCCGAATGCGACGATGCGACGCCGGTTGACGCGTGTCCTACTTGGCATCGGTGGAGCGGCGACGCCTCATGGCGATGAGCGTGCCGGCGGCGCCGGCGAGCAGCAGGCCGGTGCCGGCCCCTGCCAGGGTGCTCACGGAGGACGTGCCCGTCATGGGCAGCTCCTTCTTGACCTTCTCGCAGTACTCCTCGTAGCACTCGCCCTCGTCCCACCAGCCGTGGCCGAAGTCGTCGTCGAAGTGCTTGCCCTTGTCGTCGTCACCGATGTTGATGGTGAAGTGCTTGTCCTGCGTGGAGCTGCTGTCCTCGGACGAGTCGTCCCCGTCATCCCCGTCGTCCCCGTCGTCCCCGTCGCGGCCGTCCCCGTCCTCGTCGTCGCCTTCGAGGTTGAGCGGGCCCGGCTTGACGACGCCCGTGGCGCCGTCCAGCTCGGCGGCGCTCGGGAACGACTGGATGTCGCTGAAGTCACCGAGGGGCGCGAGGTTCGGGTCGTCGGAGGTCAGCGCGTTGTCGAACATCTCCTGCTCCGACTGCGAGACGGCGACGGCGCTGGCGTCGGCGTCGTTGTCGTTGTCGTTCACGTTGTTGTTCGTGATGTTGGCGCAGACGACGACGTCGTTCCTCCCCGACTCGCAGTCGATCGGCGCCGGCGGGTACGGCTGGAGCGCGGCCATCATGGGCGACGGGTGGGAGGCGGCACCGGCCTCCGTCGCCATCCCCGTGCTGGCGAACGCCAATCCGCTCCCGACGGCCACTGCGGCCAGGATGGATTTCCTGATTTTTATTGCCATTTCGGACTCCCCGTGACGGTAGTGCGGGCCCTGGAACATTTCGCCGGGCATGCCGGTGACATGTTCGCTATGGAACCCGTTATATGTGCCGCCTCTTGGGGGGCTCCGTGCGCCGCACGAGTCTTACCGAATGAGGACAATTGATTCTCCATAAGTTGACGGTCTGATCATGGCCTCGCGCGGTGCTTCTGAGGTGTGCGCCGGGTGTCGCCCGGTTCGGCCCGCTCTGCACGATTGCGGGCGCGGCGGCATTCACGATCTTGTGTGGGCTCTCGGGGTGCTCCGCCGCTGCGCTCGCGTCACCTTCTTCGAGGGAGCCTTCGAGGGAACGCTGGCGATTTCTCCTTAACGTCCCCCAAATCATGTCAATGCGAGTTATGCTCGCTGTCTACCGCTAACGCCGGAAGCACGGGGGCCCTCGGCGATTCTGACCGTCTGCCCGCCCCCGGAGGCCGGATGAGAGTCGACGACGCAGCGTTCGAGAGCGTGCTCGCCTCGCTCAGCAAGCGCGAAGCCGAGGTCATGGACCTGATCGCGACCGGCCAGTCCAACGGCCAGATCGCGCGGCGGCTCTTCCTGAGCGAGAAGACGGTCAAGAACCACGTCAACCGCATCTACGCGAAGCTGGGCGTGGACTCCCGCGTCACCGCCATCGGCCTGTGGCAGTCGCGGCACGAGCACGAGCCCGGCGAGACCCCCGACCCGGCGGCCCTGCGGCCGGCGGGGCGGGGCGGGGCGGGGGACGCGGTCCCGGCCCGCCGGACGTGACCGGCGCCCTCACCGTCGGGACGCGTTCTGCGGCACGGCCCGCGCCCTCCCGCATCGGCCGTCGCGGATGCCGCCCCGGACACCGGACAGCGGCCGTCGCGGATGCCGCGCCGCCCCGGACAGCGGACATGCAGAAGGCCCGGCCACCGAAGTGGCCGGGCCTTCTGGCCTGGCATTTCACCTGGGGTGAGTGAAGGGACTTGAACCCTCGACATCCAGGACCACAACCTGGCGCTCTGCCAACTGAGCTACACCCACCACGCGCCGCCGCGAAGACGGCACAGGAAAAGTGTAGCGGTGTTCGGGAGTTGTTTCGCCACCCCTTAACCCGTGACACGCTCGGCGAGTGTCCTGGCTGTGGCCGAGTCGGGGCCCGGCTGCGCCACGAACACCGCCGCGCGGTAGTAGCGCAGCTCCCTGATGCTCTCGGTGATGTCGGCCAGCGCCCGGTGCCCGCCCTGCTTCTCGGGCGCGGCGAAGTAGACCCGGGGGTACCAGCGCCGTACCAGCTCCTTGATCGACGACACGTCGATCATGCGGTAGTGCAGGTAGGCGTCCACCGCCGGCATGTCGCGCGCGAGGAACGTCCGGTCGGTGCCGATGGAGTTGCCGCACAGCGGCGCCTTCTTCGGCTCGGGGATGTGGCGGCGGATGTAGTCGAGCACGAGCGACTCGGCCTCGGCCAGCGTCACCCCGCCCTGGAGCTCCGGCAGCAGACCGGAGGCGGTGTGCATCTCGCGCACCACCTGGGACATCTGCTCCAGCGACTCGGGCGGCGGCTTGATGACCACGTCGACGCCCTCGTCCACCTGGTTGAGCTCGCTGTCGGTGATGACGCACGCCACCTCGACGAGAGCATCGCGACCGAGGTCGAGCCCGGTCATCTCGCAGTCGATCCAGACCAGCAAGTCACTCATTCGCACTCCTCGCCCAAGCGGCTCGGAGCTGCCCGCCCGCTTGCTCACACGTCCAGCCTAGTGCCATGCGTCAGGCCGGCTTAAGCGAGCCGAGAACCTGATCCACCACATCGGTGCCGAGATTGTCCGGAACGGACGCGTACACGATCGCCGGACGCTCGCCCGCGCCGCGATCGATGAGGACGATCGCGCCGTTCTCCTTGTTCCACTTGTAGTCCCGCTCCTTCGACACCTTGCTGAAGTCGAGCTCGAACTGGAAGACCCACGCGTCCCTGTCACCCACCTTCATCGCCTTGTCCGCGACGATCTTGGTTTCGTGGGGGAGCTGGTAGAAGCGGGCGAAGTGGGCGAACACCACCTTGCACGTGGCGCCCATGCTCTGGCTGCCCGGATAGGGGTAGAGCTCGTGCAGCAGGCCCGTGTAGACGTTGCCGACCCAGTCGCCGGTGCCGTCGAACTTCTCGTGCGAGACCGCCTGCACGGCACTCGACCAGCGCTGCTGTGCCGGGCTGGTGCCGTTGACGGAGGTGGGGGCGGGCACGGTCCAACCCTCCGGCACCGCGTACGAGACGCCGGCCTGCGCGTCTGTGACACGGCCGGCCTGCGGCTGGGGCAGCTCCACCGTCGGAGGCGGCGGCTCCGAGGACTGCCCGGGGTCCGGCGACCGTCCGGGCTCGGTGGGCGCGGCCGTCGGCTTCGGCAGCGCGGTGCCGGCGGAGTCGTCGCGGTTGACCACGAAGATCGCGGCCGCGGCCAGCACACCGATCACGACCAGCGCCGCCACCCCGCCGAGCACCCAGGGCAGCGGGTTGCTCCGCTTCGGCGGCCGGTCGAAGCCGGGACCGGGAAGCTGCGCACCGCCCCACTGCGCCGGCTGCTGCCCCTGCCCGTACGCGGGTTGCCCGTATCCCTGATGCCCGTATCCCTGATGTCCGTAGCCCGGTTCTCCGTACCCGGGTTGACCGTAGGCGGGCTGTCCGGGGCCTGCCGGTCCCGAAGAGGGCTGACCGGGGCCCGGCTGCCCATAGCCCTGTTCGCCGGGTATGACCGGTCCGGAAGGGAGCTGACCGTGGCCGGGCTGCGCCGACGCGGCCGGGACCGAGGGACCGCCGGTCGGCGGCTGACCCTCGCCCGGACCGGACGGCAGCCCTGGGCTCTCACCGTACGGGGACCGCCCGGGCAGCGGCTCGCCGAAGCGGAGCGTCGGGTTGGCCGGCGTGGCCGGCGCGTCGGGCACCGTCTGCGGCCCCGACGGCTGCTGCTGTGGCCCCGGCTGCTGGTGCCGCTGCCCGCCAGGCTCCGGCGGGTGCGTGGCGTCGGTCCACTGGCCGCCGTCCCACCAGCGGAGTTGGGGCGATCCGTAGGGGTCGGGGTACCAGCCCGCGGGGGTCTGCGTGGTCATGCCGCCAGATTAGTAAGAACCGCTTTGATGCGCATTGTTCGGCGGGGGTCAGCACTTGTAGGTGAACGACGCCTTGTCGGTCATCCGGGTGCCGGGCGACAGCACGACGAGCGTGGCCGTGGCCTTGACGGTGCTGCGGCCCTTGAGCCGCCACCGCAGCGGCACCTCGTACGTGGTCCGGTCCGAGACGGTGCGCAGTGTCTGCCTGACCACGTCGTCGTCGGTGCTCTTGCGCCACTCGTAGGTGACCTCGCCGGGCGCGCCGTTGGTGACGATGGTGCCCTTGACGACCACGGCGCTGTCACAGCCCTGGGTCTTCCTCGGCGCCTCGACCTCGATCGAGGCGACCCGCAACGCCGGAGTCTCGCCGAGTTTCAGCCAGGCCAGGATCGCCCCGGCGATCACGACCGCGAGGACCGCGGCCGACACGACCGTCCGGCGGCGCCGTGCGCGGGCGGCCCGCGCACGGACCGTTCCGGCCCGCTGCAGCGTCTCCGCCTCCGCCCTTCCCTCCCGCCAGATCCGTTCGGCGGTGGTCTCCTGCGCCGCCTGCCGCGTCTCGACGCCCGGCCCGAACCGCACCGGCTCCGCGCCGCCGCCGTCCAGGGGCCCGCCGCCGGGGGAGCCGTCCGGCCCGCCGCCGTACGACCCGCCGTACGACCCGTCCGGCCCGCCGCCGTACGACCCGCCGTGCGCGCCGGCCGGCCCGCTGCTGCCGGGCACGTGCAGGAGCGTCACGATGTCGCCCTCGTCGCGGGGGCCCGCACCGTGGACGGCCGGCTGCTCGTACGGGGACTGGTGGGCGAACGCCGAGCGGCTCAGCGCTGCCTGGATGAGCCCTTCGCGGCCGATCACGCCGCCCGGCAGCACGTCGCGCCCGCCGAGCAGCAGGTCCCTGGCGGCGGCCAGGCCGTGCGCGGTCGCCGTCGTCGCGGCCCGCTCCACCAGCCCCACAACCCCTGCGCCGCCCGCGGCACCGGGCATCGACGCGGCCAGGCTGCGGGCCAGGGAAGCCCACGACGCCACATCGCGGTCGGGCGGTGAGCTGTGGCCGCGGATGGCGTCCGCCAGCCCGCGCTCCGACAGCAGCGCCACCCCGTCGGCCCCGACCACCACGGTCCGGGGGTGCAGCGAGCCGTGCGTGAACCCGGCCGCGTGCAGGGCCAGCAGCGTCTGCGCCGTGTCCACCAGTACGGCCGCCGCGCCGCCCGCGTCCACCTGACCCGCCGCCAGCAGGTCGGCCAGGGTGGGGCTGACCGCCTGGGCGGTGAGCAGCCACACCTGCTCTCCGGCCGCGACCACGTCGGCCACCGGGATCAGGCCGCCGATCCCGCTCGTCACCAGCCGCTGGTCGGCCAGCACGGCCGCCACGACCCGTTCGCGCACGCCGGGCAGCCCGATCACCCGCGGATCGAACAGCAGCGCCCCGGCCCTGCGGCCGTCGGGCGAGATCGCGTCGATCCAGTTGCCCAGCTCGGTGAGCCAGGTGTGCTGGGTGAGCCGGAAGCCGGCGATTCCGTCCCTCGTGTTCTCCATCGCCGTCGCTCCCCGGTGCCGCTAGCGCTTCCTCCGGTGCCGCCCCGCCATGCGGCGCTTCACCGCCAGTGTGACGGGCACCGTGCCGGACGTCACCAGCCCGGCCGCGAGCAGCGCGGCGGCGGCCGTCGCCGTGGGTTCGGGAGCAGGGGTCCCGCTGGGGCCGGTCGCCCGGGGCGTTCCCTCCCCGCCGCCGTCCCCGCCTCCGCCGGTCGACGGCGAGCCGCTGGGCGTGTCGGACGGGGAGGGGGCGGGCGAGACGGGGGGAGGAGAGGCGGTGGTGGGCGACGCCGACGGGACGGGCGACCGCGTCACCCGCGTGGTCGGCGGGTCGTCGACCGTGCCGGTGATCTCCGGGTCGGGAGACGGGCTGGGGCTCGGCCGCCTGGTGGACCTGACCGGAGTGGGGGTGGGCCGGCGCGATGGGGACGTCGACGCCTTCGGCGTGGGGCTCTTCGTCGTGGCGACCGGGACGGCGGCCGACGTCGTGGCCTGCGGCACGGGCTCGTCGGACGCCGCGTCGGCGGACGGCGTCGCAGGCTCGCCGGTCTCCTCCGGGACCTCGTCGGCCGGCTCTTCGGCGGGCTCTTCGGCCGGGTCGTCGGCGGGTTCGAGGGGCGCGGGTTCGGCCGTGGTGGGCGTCACCTCCGAGCTCTGCGCCCGCAGCGCCGCGTCGCCGTCGAAGGCGTTCACCGCGACCATCGTCACGCCCACCAGCAGTCCGACGCAGACCGCACCGATGAGGATCTTCGTGGAGAGCTTTGCGAGCAGCCCGGACGGCTCGTCGAAGGTGGTCTCGGCGAGCGAGGTCTGCGTCTCCGCCGGCGTGTCCGGCGTGTTGGGGAAGAGCAGGGCCAGCAGGCCGGCGAGCCGCGCCAGCCGGCGGCGCCCGCGTTCCTCCCAGTCCGGCCCGTACGCCTCGGCCGCGATCGCTTCCAGCTCTGTCAGGAACGCCTCGGCGGACGGTGGCCGCTCGGCGGCGTTCTTGGCCAGGCCGCGTTCGACCAGGCCGCGCAGTTGCGCGGGCACCTCCTCGACCGGCGGCTGCACGCTCTGGTGCTGCCGCGCGAGCGCGGCGAGGTTGGACGCGCGGAACGGCCGGGTGCCGGTGAGGCACTCGAAGAACACGACCGTGGCGGCGTAGACGTCGGTGGCGGGCGCCGCGGCGGCTCCCGACCACTGTTCCGGCGCCATGTAGGGCGGGGTGCCGGCGGCGCTGCCGCCCTCGCCGGCACGGACGGCGATGCCGAAGTCGACGAGCTTGCTGGCGCCGTCGCCCTGGACGACGACGTTCTCGGGCTTGAAGTCGCGGTGCACGACGCCGATCGCGTGCGCCGCCGCCAGGCCCTTCAGCGAACCCTTGAGCACGGTCAGCGCGGCCTCCGGCCCGGTCGGCCCCTCCGAACGGAGGACCTGGCGCAGCGACACCCCGTTGACGAGCTCCATGACGATCGCGGCGCCGGACCCGGTCTCGACATAGTCGATCAGGCGGGCGTTGTACGGGCTGCGCAGGGTGGCGAGCAGCCGGGCCTCGTGCCGGAACCGGGCGACGAAGCCCACGTCGTACCTGAGCTGGTCGGACAGGTACTTGACGGCGACCTCCGTGCCGTCGTGGTCACGTCTGGCCAGGACCACCCGGCCGGCGGAACCGCTCCCCAGCTCGCGGACGGCGCTGTACCCAGGGACCTCCCACTGCTCATCGCCGTGCATAACGGTCTCCTCTGGAGTCTTCTGGGCCCCCACCCAAAACAAACGCACCGTAGCTTAACCACAAAGGGCCGGTATCCGCCCATGAGTGGCTGAATGAGGTTGAAGTCACAGGTCAGCGCGTCGTTCCCGGGCCCGCCGACGGGCCTTCCTCCGCCCGGCCGTCCTCGGTGCGCGGCTCCTGAGGCTCACCGCCGTCCGGCTGCCCGTCCTGCGGCGGTTCCGACGGGGGCTGCGAAGGGGACTCCGAAGGGGGGCACGCGGGGGTCCGGCCCGACCTGGCCGCGGCGCCGCTGCCCGCCGCCGGGTCGGTGACCGCCAGCACCCGCCACGTCACGCCGCAGGGCACCTCGCCGAACGCGTGGGCGACCGTCCTGGTGTAGGAGGTATCGCCGGACAGGGTCAGCCGCTCCGTGCGCGACTGCTCGCCCGCCGTGAACGAGACGGTCAGCCGGACCGGCTGCTCGTCGGCCGTGGTCACCGCGACGACCGCGGTGGCGGAGCCGCGCCCGGTCATCGCCGCCCGCACGATCGACACCCGCCGGACCCCGGGCGGGCAGCTCACCCGGGTGCGGGCCGTGGCCTGCCGGTCACCGGCCGTCACGAAGGCGGTGAGCGTGGCGCCGCACGGGCGGCTCCGGAAGGCGTGGCCCAGCGACCTGGTGTAGGAGGTCCTGCCGGACAGCGTCGCCTCCCGGGTGGCGACCGTGTCGCCGTTCACCGCGAACCTCGCCCGTACCGGCACCGCCGCCGTTCCGCTGGTCGTCACCCGGATCCGCGCGGTGGCCGCCCGGCCGGGCGCGTCGGCCATGACGAGCGCGAGCCGCAGGTTCGTGACCGTGGCGGGGCAGGGCGGCATGACCAGTGTGGCTGTCCTGGCGCCGCCGGGCGCGGCGGGGGCGGTGGCGACGGTCAGGGTGACCGTCGTGCCGCAGGGGCGTCGGCCGAGGTCGCGGCTGAGGGTGCGGGTGTAGGAGGTGTCGCCGCTCAGGGACGATCGCTGGGTGTGGACGACGGTCCCGCCGACCGCCCAGGTGGCGGTGGCGGTGATGGGGGCGGTGCCGGTGGCCCGGACGGTGATCGTGGCGGCGGCGACCGCGTCGGCGTTCACCGTGAGCCCGCCGACGCCGATGACGGTTACCGAGGTCCCCGTCGTGGGCGTGGCGCTCGGCGTCGCTGTGGGTGTCGGTGTCGGTGTCGGCGTCGGGGTGGGTGTCGGGGTGGGGGTCGGGGTCGGGGTCGGGGTGG
This sequence comes from Nonomuraea sp. NPDC047897, assembly GCF_043204415.1. NCBI lineage: Bacteria > Bacillati > Actinomycetota > Actinomycetes > Streptosporangiales > Streptosporangiaceae > Nonomuraea > Nonomuraea sp. NPDC047897. Next base: position 97,685 of record NZ_JBIDCC010000019.1, read on the forward strand.
CGGTCCGTGTGGGCGTGGCCGTGGGCGTGGCGGTCCTCGTCGGGGTGGCGGTGCCTGTCGGGGTGGCGGTGCCGGTCGGGGGTGCGGGCCTCGTGGGGGTACCCGTGGTCGGGCGGATCGGCTGCGGGGTCGTGGGCGGGCCCTCCGACGCGGGTCCCCCCGTCTCGGGGGCGGCGGTCAGGGATGCGGAGGGCAGGACGGCGGGTGTCGGGAGGCCGGTCCCGCTGCCGGGCGGCGGCGTGGCGGGCTCCGGCGAGCCGCTGTCACCAGGACCGGGCCCCGGGTCGGGCGAGCCGAGCTGGGCCGGGCCTGGCTGCGACGGCGCGGCCGCGACCACGTCGAAGGGTTTCGGTCCCTGCGTCCGCCCGGTCAGCACGGCCACGGCGGCGACGGCCACCACGGCGGCCAGTCCCGCGCCCATGCCGAGTCGTACCGCGTTGTTGCGCGCGCCGCGCACCGCTCCCCGGAACACCGTCTGCGCCAGCGAGGTGGACGTCTCGGCGGGAGGCGGCTCCGGCGTCGGCAGCAGCGCGGCGAGCAGCGCCACCAGCGCGGCCAGCCGGCGCCTGCCGCGTTCCTCCCAGTCCTCGCCGTAGGCGGCCCTGGCCGCCTCCTCCAGCTCGGCCACGAACGTCTCGGCCCGGGCGGGCCGGTCGGCAGGGTCCTTGGCCAGGCCGCGCATGAGCAGCTCGCGGACCGGTTCGGGGGCGTCGTGTACCGGGACCGGCGCGTACACGTGCTGGTAGCCGAGCACGCTCGGCTCGGTGGACCGGTAGGGCCGGTGGCCGGTGAGGCACTCGAAGAAGACCGTCGCCGCCGCGTACACGTCGGTCGCGGGTGAGGCGGGGGCGCCCGCCCACAGCTCCGGCGCCATGTACGGGGGCGTGCCGGCGGGGGTCGAGACGGTGCCCTGGCGGACGGCGATGCCGAAGTCGACGAGCTTGCTCACGCCGTCGGGGCGGACGATCACGTTCTCGGGCTTGTAGTCACGGTGGACCAGGCCCATCGCGTGCGCCCTGGCCAGGCCGAGCAGCGAACCCTTGAGCACGACCAGCGCCGCCTCCGGCCCCGTCGTGCCGTTCTCGCGCAGCAGCGCGCGCAGCGAGACGCCGTTGACGAGCTCCATGACGATGGCCGCGCCCCCGGGATCCTGCACGTACTCCCAGAGCGTGGCGATGTGCTGGTCGCGCAGCGTCATCAGCAGGCGGGCCTCCGCCTGGAAGCGGCCCAGCGCCTCAGGGTCGCCCAGCAGCCGCTCGGACAGGTACTTGACCGCGACCTTGACGCCCGTCTCGTCGTGCACCGCGAGGACGACCCGGCCGCCGGCACCCGCGCCGAGCTGCCTGACCTCCGTGTATCCCGGAGCGCTCCACTCCACTGCCTGCCTCCCATCAGGAGTTGGCCCACCTGATGAGACGCGTGATCTAGGGGCGAAGTTTGCCAGGTGGTTCCTGATTCATGGAACTACCGCCGGCCGCTGATGTGAACAGGTACGTCGATACCTTCTGGGAGCACCGGGTCGGGCACGGGAGCACCCCACGAGGTCTCCAGGGGCAGCACCCCGGCCCAGACGGGCAGCGCGTAGTCCTCGGGGTCGTCGCTCGGCCCGCCGCGCCTGATCTTGACGGACGCCTCCGCCAGCGACAGGGCCAGGACGGCCGTGGCCGCCAGCTCCTTGCGCGACGGCCGCCGGGCGTAGTCCCACTGGCCGGGAGCGAGTTGCTCGGTCAGCGCGCGCAGTGCCGCCAGCCGTTCCTCCTCGTCCGTCACCAGCCTGGCCCGGCCGTAGACGATGGCCGAGCGGTAGTTCACGGAGTGGTGGAACGCCGACCGGGCCAGCACGATGCCGTCCACGTGCGTGACCGTGACGCACACCTCCGTGCCGTCGCCGGCGCGCAGCGAGCGGGCTCCGGTGGAGCCGTGCAGGTAGAGGGTGTCGCCGATGCGCCCGTAGCCGGTGGGCACCACCATCGGGCAGCCGTCGACCACCACGCCCAGGTGGCAGAACAGCCCCGTGTCGAGCACCTCGTACAGGTCGTCCCGGTCGGTGCTGCCGCGGTGCTTCTCGCGGCCGAGCCTGGTGCGGGGTGTGGTGGAGAGCATGCGTTCGACGCTAACGGCGAAGTGGACCTATCCTGTAGGGCCACTATCAGACGCTTCTCGGAGACCACTTTCGTGCGCAGCCTCGTCGACCTGCCCGTTTCCCTCGACCGGGGAGCGGCCCTGCCGCTGTCCGCACAGCTCGCCGACTGGCTGCGGCGGGCGATGCTGGCGGGCACGCTCGCGCCGGGGGAGCGGCTGCCGTCCTCGCGCGGGCTCGCCGCGCAGCTCGGAGTGAGCAGGACGGTGATCACGGAGGCGTTCCAGCAGCTGTACGCCGAGGGGTGGCTGGAGGGCCGGCACGGTTCGGGCACGTTCGTCGCCCCCGCCGAGACTCCCCGCCGCCCCGTCCCGCCGGAGCCGGGCGGCGGCACGACGGCCGGCGGCTCGCACGCGGCGACCGCGAACGGCCTGCCCGGCTCCCCGGGCGCGGCAACTGCGAGCGGCCTGCCCGGTCCTCCCTGCACGGCGACCGCGAACGGCGTGCCCAGCCGCCCCCGTGCGGCGCCCGCGAGCGGCGCGTCCGGCGCCCGTAGCGTCGGCGGGGCGGCGGGGGCGAGGCCCGGCGTGCGGCAGGTGGACCTGCGGCCAGGACACCCCTGGGTGCGCGACTACGACGAGCCGGCCTGGCGGCGGGCCTGGCGCAGGGCCGCCGACCTGCCACCCGGCGGCGACCCCGACCCGTACGGCCTGCCCCACCTCAGGGAGTTGCTGGCCGACCACCTGAGGCGCACCAGGGCCGTTACCGTCGGGCCGGAGAACATCCTGGTCACCCGCGGCACCGGCAACGGCCTCGACCTGTGCGCGCTGGCCCTGCTCGCCGGCGGCGGCCGGGCGGGTGTCGAGGAGCCGGGCTACCGGGTGGCCCGCGCGGTGTTCGCGGCCAGGGGAGCCGAGATCGTGCCCTGCCCGGTGGACGAGGACGGCGTGGTCGTCGACGGCCTTCCCGGCGATCTCGGCCTGCTCTACACCACGCCGGCCCACCAGTACCCGCTCGGCGGACGCCTGCCGATCCCGCGCCGCGAACGCCTGCTCGGCTGGGCCCGCGCCACCGGGGCGACGGTCGTGGAGGACGACTACGACGCCGAGTTCCGCTACGACGTGGCGCCGCTGCCCGCCCTGTTCGGGCTCGACCCGTCGCGCGTCGTGCTGCTCGGCACCCTGTCGAAGACGTTGGCTCCCGATGTCGGGCTCGGCTGGCTGGTCGGCACGGAGGAGCTCGTGCACCGTGTCGCGGCCCTGCGGGACGGCCTTGGCGACCGCACGAGCGGGCCGGTCCAGCAGGCCGTCGCCACCCTGCTCGAACGCGGCGACCTCGACCGGCATCTGCGTCGCATGCGGCTGGAGTACGCCCGGCGCCGCGCCGTGGTCGTCGAGGTGCTCGGCGGCGTGTGCCGGCTGCGGGGGGACACGGCCGGGCTGCACGTCCTCGCCGAGCTCCCGGCGGACGCGGTCGCGCCGCTCGTCGCTGCGGCCCGCGAGGAGGGCGTCCTGCTCGACACCACCGCCCGCCACCACCACGGACCCCCGCGGGTGCACGGCCTCGTCATCGGGTACGGCTCCGCCTCGCTGCCGGAGGTGCGCCGCGGCTGCGCGATCCTCGCCCGGCTCGTCGCGCGGCTCGTTGCGCCGCGAACCAGAGCGGCGTTCTAATGTGGTCCCATGACCGTACCCGGCATTGACTGGCCCCGGCTGGCCGCCTGGATGGCCGCGCAGGTCCCCAGCGCGGGCGAGCCCCTGCGGGCGTCGCTGATCTCCGGCGGGAAGTCGAACCTCACCTACCTCGTGGAGGCGAGCGAGCGGCCCGTCGTGCTGCGCCGCCCGCCGCTCGGCCACGTGTTGCCGACCGCGCACGACATGCGACGCGAGTGGCGGGTCATCTCCGCCCTGGCGGACACGCCCGTGCCGGTCCCGCCCGCGCTGGCCTTCTGCGCCGACGAGGACGTCCTCGGCGCGCCGTTCTACGTCATGGGCCACGTGGCCGGCACCGCCGTACGCGAGAAGGAGGAGCTCGGCGGCCTGCCGCCCGAGCGGGCGCGGCGGCTCGCCGAACGGCTGGCCGAGGTCCTCGCCGCCATCCACGACGTCGACTACCGCCAGGCCGGCCTGGCCGACTTCGGCCGCCCCGAGGGCTACCTTGCCCGCCAGCTCCAGCGCTGGGAGCAGCAGTGGGAACGGTCGAAGACCGCCGACCTGCCCGAGTACGACCGGCTGGTCGCCCGGCTGCGCGCGCGCATGCCCGCCACCTCGGCGAACACGCTCGTCCACGGCGACTACCGGCTGGACAACACGCTGGTGCGCCTGGCCGCCGCCGAGCCGCCGGAGATCATGGCCGTGGTCGACTGGGAGATGTCCACCCTCGGCGACCCGCTGGCCGACCTGGGCCTCACCCTCACCTACTGGCACGACCCCGGCGACGACGAGCGCGCGAGCCTGCCCGTCGCCGGTGACGTGACGCTCGCGCCCGGCTTCCTCAACGCCGCCGAGTTCGCCGCCCACTACGCCAAGGTGTCCGGCCGTGACATCGGCGACCTGGGCTTCTACGTGGCGTTCGGCAACTTCAAGCTCGCGGTGATCGTGGAGGGTATCCACGCCCGGTTCCGGCAGGGTAAGACCGTGGGGGAGGGTTTCGACGGCATCGGGGCCGCCGTGCCCACCCTGATCGCCCGCGCCCACCGCATGCTCGACCAGGAGGCCCCATCATGAGCTCAGTGGCGTTGATCACCGGCGCGGCCGGCGGGATCGGGGCCGCCACGGCCCACCGGCTGGCCGGCGGCGGGGCCCGGTGCGTCCTGGTCGACGTCGACCACGACGCCGTCGAGCGGCTGGCCAAGGAGCTCGGCGGCACGGCGGTGACGGGCGACGTCACCGAGCGCGAGACGTCGGAGCGCGCCGTCGCGCTGGCCCTGGAGGCGTACGGGCGGCTCGACCTGGTCCACCTGAACGCCGGCATCGTCAGCGGCGTGGACCTGTCCGCCTTCGACCCCGAGCGTTACCGCCGCGCGGTCGGCGTGAACGTGGACGGCGTCGTGTTCGGCGTCGCGGCGGCGCTGCCCGCGCTGCGCCGGTCGGGCGGCGGCGCGATCGTGGTCACGGCGTCACTGGCCGGGCTGGTCGGCTACGACGGCGACCCGGTCTACACGATGACCAAGCATGCCGTGGTGGGGCTGGTCCGCGCGCTGGCCCAGCCGCTCGCCGCCGACGGCATCCGGATCGGCGCGGTCTGCCCCGGCTTCACCGACACGCCCCTGGTGGCGGAGATGCGCGAGACGTTCCGCGGCGCCGGGTTCCCGCTGCTGACGGCCGAGGACGTGGCCGCCGCCGTGGAGTCGGCTTTCTACGCCGAGCAGCCGGGCGCTGTCCTCGTGGTGCAGCCGGGCAGGTCGCCGGTCCCGTACCGGTTCGCGGGCGTCCCGGGCCCGGCCGGCGGGCAGCGGCCGCCGGAGGAGGTGCACGGCTCCCCGCCCGCGGGGACGCCCGGTGCCACGGGGGCGCAGGACGCCGCCTCCGGCTGAGCCGGGCGGCGGCTACCAGTCCTGGGGCTCGCGGCGGCGGTTGACGCGGGGCGCCGGCGCGCGGTGCGCCCGCCGGGTCGTCACCAGCGCGCCGAGCGCCGCCACGGAGGTGAGGGCGGCGAGCGTGATCAGCGTGCGCGACATGGTGAACGCCGCCGTCAGGAAGTAGAGCTCGCTGACGATCATGCCGAGCCCGATGCTGATCGCCAGCGCCAGCGCTCCGCTCTCCATGGCGTCACCGGTGTGGTCGCGCCGCCCGAGCAGCGGGCGGACCAGCCCGATCACCGCCGCCCCCGGGCACACCAGCAGGAACACGATGGTCGTGACCACCCGCAGGGCGGAGCCGGGCGCGGCCTGGGTCACCAGCACCGCCAGCCAGCCCGAGGCGGCCAGCAGCAGCAGCGACACCCGAGAGAAGGTCATTTTTTCCTCGCAGGAAGCAGCTCGTAGACGACTCCGCCGGGACTGCTCAGCACCAGCTTGAACCGGCCGCTCGTCTCCACCTCGCGCTTGAGCCGGTCGATGGTGCCCTTCGGCAGGATCCCCGCCGTCTCCGTCGCCGGCCGCTGAGCCCGGTTGAGCACCAGGTAGCCCTTGGCCCCCGGCGGGATCTTCGACATGAGGCTGACGAGCGACGGCGTCGGCTTCTGCACGAACTCCGACAGCGTCGGCACGTACGCCGGCAGGTTGGGCACCGCGGTGCGCGTCGGCGGCAGTTCGTCCAGCCAGAGCTGGTCGAACTTGTCGTAGTCGTCGTACGCGCCCGGCAGGTAGAACGTGGGCGCCACGATCAGGGAGTTCTCCGGCGCGATCCGGTGGAGCTGCTTGACCAGCCGCACCTCGTCCAGGGTGAAGTAGTTGCTCTGCTCCTTGCCGTAGTTGCCGAAGAAGAAGCCCCCGACCATGAGCAGCAGCACGACCGGCAGGACGGCCACCCTGACCCACGCCCGGCGGTTGGGCAGGAACACCGACGCCGCCAGGAACGCCGTGAGCGGCAGCGTGAACAGGTAGACGCGGAAGATGATCTCCCCGCCGTAGCTGCCGGCCGCCAGGAACACGAGCGGGCTCAGCCCGATCATCAGCAGCGGCAGGCCCGGCCTGCGCAGCCACTGCCTGCGCAGCACGGCGCCGGCGATGGCCAGCAGCCACAGCCCGCCCGACAGCGCCCGGTCCGCGTAGGCCACGATCACCTGGCCCGGCGCGACGTCGCCGAGCGCGACGAGACCGGCGTTGAGGTTGGACCGGGCGTCGCCCAGCGACTCGATGATGTAGTTGAGCTTGCTCTCCAGCAGGCTCCACGCGACGCCGACCGCCCACCCGCCGGCCAGGGCCGCGCTCAGCAGCAGGATGCCGAGGTTGCGGTATCTGCGCAGCACGAACAGGAAGGCCAGGGTGGCGACCAGCATGAGCGGCGTGAGCTGGTGCGAGGATGCGATCGCCGCGATCGGGACGACCAGCAGCAGCGCCCACGTCAGCCGGGTGTAGGTCGAGGTCATGGGCGGCGGCTCGGCGGCCAGCCCGTCGGGGTCGTCGCCGGCCCGGATCGGGCCCCGCCGGAACCGCCGCACCACCACCGCCAGCACGATGAGGTAGAGCGCCAGCGTGGTCGCCTGCGGCGAGAAGTAGTCCTGGCCGACCCACGAGCACGAGAAGTAGACCCAGATCGCGCCCCAGATGAGTTGCCGGTCCCGGGTCACCGTGCGGAACAGCAGCAGCAGCGGCAGCAGGGTGGCCACGTTGAAGGCCAGCGGCCCCCATTTGGCGATGTCGACCGCGTTCTCCAGGCCGGCCGTCTCGGTCATCAGCGCGAAGAACGAGAAGAAGCCGGGCCACTGGTGGTAGGCGGACAGCGGGCCGTTGCCGGGATCGGTCGCCCCGTGCCGGATCAGGTAGTCGATGACCGACACGTGCTTCCACGCCCACGAGTAGCGCAGCGTGGGATACAGGAGGCTGGGGGTGGCGTGCAGCACCGCGATGAGGATCAGCACGTAGCCGGCGTGCCACAGCTCCAGCGCGTGCCGGTCGCCGAGCAGGGCGACGAACCCGATGACCATGAGCGCCATCGCCACCCAGAAGGTGGCCGGCAGCACGGTCAGCAACCCGAGGTCGGTCATCTCCTCGAGGTTGACCGAGCGCAGCGACAGCCCCCACAGGATGGTGGAGACCGGCAGCGCGGTCCGCGCGACGAACCACGTCAGGTTGCTCGCCTGCGGGATGTGGTCGGTACGCGTGGAGTCGAGTCGGCCGCTCAGGTAGCCGAAGAGCGTGGCGAGCATCGCCATCAGCCGGGTCAGCAGCGCCTGCCACGGCTTGACGTTGTTGGGGCCGGTCAGCGTGATCGCGTGGAACGCCGTCCGCGGCAGCGACGCCTTCACCTGCGCCAGGTGCGTGCTCAGCTCCCTGCGGCCCCGGTCGCGCTGCGGCACGGCGGCCAGCGACTTGCCCTCGGCGACGCAGCGGGCGAGCACGTAGGCGCGGGTGGCGCGCCGGGCCGAGATGCCGGAGCGGACGTTGGCCGCCGGCTCGTAGACCGCCTTGCCGTTCGGGTGCCGGTCGCGCAGCCGGTGCCACAGCTCGGCCTTGACGCCGCCGGGCGGCTCGGCCAGCACGTGGCCGGCCTGGTGGTCGAGGTCCTCGGGGAACCCGCCGACCTCGGTCAGCGCCTCACGCCGGAACGCCAGGCCGGCGCCGTACAGGTCGGACAGCGGCTCGCTCTCGTCGGGCGAACCCGTGCACGAGTCGCCCATCAGCCACGTCAGCTCCTCGGGGAACCACGTGGGCCGCCCCGACACCCAGCGCAGGGTCAGGTTGCTCCGGACGGCCAGCACCCGGCGGTCGGCGAACGCCTCCATCAGGGCGGCCGACCAGTCGGGCTCGGCGGCGGTCTCGTCGTCGTGGAAGGCCACCACGTCGCCGGTGGCCACGGACAGCCCGAGGTTGCGGGCCGCGGCCACGCCCCGGTGCCCCTCGTTGTGCAGCACGACGACGCCGTCGAGCGCGGACCGGGCCAGCTCCGCCAGCTCGGGGCAGTGGTCGACGACCACGACGATCTGCTCCGGCGGCGCCTGCTGGGCGCGCAGGGAGGCGAGCGTGACCCGCAGGTTGTGCCACGCGGCCACCTCGCCGGTGACGATGACCACCGAGAGGGTGGGCGGCTTCGGCGGGGCCGGGGGGAGGTCGCCGGGAGCGGCGGGCTCGGCGGCGGGCAGCTCCTTGAGAGCGATCTTGGGGATGGGCCGGGTGTAGGTGGCGTCGTCCTCGTCGTCGGCCGCCACGTCCCCGGTGACGGTGCCGTCCGCGGACCGGGCAGCGTCCGGAGCGTCGCCCACGGGGTCGGCCGTGGCGGTGTCCTGCGCGGGCTCGGGCCCCTTGTTCATGAGCTGCCGGATGTCCGCTAACGCCCACGTCTGCGTGGCCGTGGCGTCCTCGCCGGGAGGCTCGTCCGTGTCGTGCTCGGCGGCCTCCCAGCCGCCGTCGCCCTGGGCGCCCTCCACGGCGTCGGGAACGGTCCGAACGGGCAGGGGGCGGCCCGGAAGCGTGCGGTCGTCATCGTCGCCGTCGACCGCAGAGCCGTCGGCCGGAGAGGTGTCGGCCGGAGAGGTGTCGGCCGGAGAGGCGTCGACGCCCACGGGTCCGCGGGCGTCGGCCGCGGGATCGGTGTCGCCGGACCCGGGCCGGGCGAGCGGGAGGATCACCTGGATCGTCTCCGATCCGTCGTCCTCCTCGGCGGCCGGTGGGGCGCCGGGCGGGGAGAGGGGGCCGCGTGGTAGCCGGATGGCCCTGGTGGCCGAGTCGTCGGTCACCTCGTCGGTCTTCCTGCCCTCCACCGGTCTACCTTTCGCTGGCGTGGCCCTGCGTGCTGACTGCCTGTGACTTTACTCGGTATCGGGGGTGGCAACGCATGCCTCATGATCAGGCTTTACGGTGCGAAACCCCAAATACTTCGACATATCTGGCGCGGTGGAAGTTCGCCTCAGGCCGGCGTCTTCGGCAGGTCCCTTCGGACGTACGGAGCCTTGCCCGCCTCGGCGAAGGTGGCCAGCGTGCCCGGGCCGGTCAGCGTGAAGTCGCACCTGTTGTCGTCCACAGCGTTCCACTGGACCACGGCCTTGATGTTCGGCAGGTCCTCCAGCACCGCGGGCACGTCCTCGTACCAACGGCCGCGCGCGTCGGGGTCCCTCGGGTCGCTCTCGGTGCCGTACTCGCTGAGGATGAACGGCTTGCCGCCGAACCCGTTGCTCATCAGCCAGTCGTAGGTGGGCTCGATCGTGTCCTCGAAACTCTGCCAGGAGGCGTTGCGGCAGCGGGCGAAGTTGTAGGGGTCGTAGCTGACCCAGTCGACGTAGGCGTCGCCCGGATAGAACGCCTTCCACCGGTTGCGGTAGGGGTAGTAGCCGGTGACACCCCACACCCACGCCACGTTCGTGACCCCGAGCTCCTTGAACCTGTTGACGATGTGCCGGTAGGCGGCGACGTACTCGGCCGGGGTGCCGCTGTCGGGCCGCAGCTCCATCTCGCCGTCGAAGCCGACCAGCACCGGCTTGCCGTACGCCTTGATGCGCTGCGCCTGCGGGTCGATGACGCTCGCGTCGGCCTCGCCGCGGGCGATGGAGCGCCAGGGGATGCTGTCACCGTGCTCCCAGCGCTCGGACTCCCAGCCGAGCAGCAGCAGCCGGTCGCGGCCGAGGTCGGGCTCGTCGTCGCGCAGCATCAGGCCGTTACGCGACTCGGACATGTCGTGGTAGGTGAACACGATGTCGAACGTCCGCCCGACCTGCTGCTCCAGGGTGCGCACCGAGGTGAGCATGCTGCCCCGCACCGGCGGGGTGTAGATCCCCCACCACGCGCCGCACGCGGGCCCCTGCCTGAGCGTGGCCGGCGCCGAGCAGGGCCGGTCGGGCGTGCCCGCGCCCTGCGTGACCGCCCCCACGTCGGGCCGGGTGGCGACGTAGACCACCGTTCCTCCGGCGACGAGCACCGAGAACCCGGCCAGCACGGCCCACAGCTTGCGACGGCTCTTGCGGGGCACGGCGTGCTTGCCCCCGGTCTCCTGCGGCATGTGGCTCTCCGTGATGGGCGGCGGCCGGCTCGTTACGCTCGGCGACCTAGAGTGTATGCAGGTAACTGTGAAGTTGATGTAGTCCGGGTCACCGGACCGCCGGGCGCACCGGCGCGCCGAGCGTGCGCAGCACCGGCAGCGCGCGGGCGGCCTGCAGCGGGTCCACCGGCAGCACGTGCCGGGTCCACCACAGCGCGATCTCGGGCGTCGGCCCCGGCTCGGCGAGCGTCGGGCCGAAGTCGTCGTCGAGCGGCGGCGTGTACAGGGCCGTGGTGATGACACCGCGACGCTCCAGCGCGTCCTTGGCCGCGTCGCGGTCCTCGACGATCAGCGGCACCCTGAACAGCGGCTGGTCGGCGAAGCGCCGCACCGGCGGCGCGACCACCGGGAGCTCGGCCAGCAGCCGCACGCCCCGCACGCGCCGCTCGCGCTCCCGCTCGGCCGTGCGCTGCCGCCCGGCCGCGAAGCGGCGCAGCAGCGGCCCGTGCGCGGTGCGGTAGCCGCCGGACCCCACCGACATCCACCGGTCGAACGCCGGCAGGTCCTCGTGCCCGGCCGCCGTCGCGGCCAGGTCGCGGGCCCGCGTGTCGTCGCTGGTGTGGGTGGCCTCGATGCCCAGGGCGCGGGCCGCCCGCCAGGCCGGCGTGCTCAGCCGCAGCGCGTAGACGGCGTCGCGCAGCAGCGGGCCGAGCATCGCGCGCGTCTCGCCGCCGGTGGACGGCGCGGTGAGCAGCCCGTCGCGCAGCAGGGCCAGCCGGTCGCGGGTGGCCGTGTCGGCGACGGTCAGCACGCCACCCGCCCCGGCTCTCGGGTGCTTGGACAGGCTGAAGGCCCCGGCCGCGCCGAACGTGCCGACGTGCCGCCCGTCCACCTCGGTCAGGTAGGCGTGGGCGCAGTCCTCGACGAGCACGATGCCACGCCGGTGACACTCGGCCGCCAGCCGTTCGACGCGGCCCGGCAGGCCGTACATGTGGGTGGCGACCACGGCGCCGATGCCGCGCCAGTCGACCAGGTCGACGTCGATGGTCGCGTCGTCGGGGGAGACCGGCGCCATGACCGGGCGCAGCCCGGCGGCGACGGCGGCGAACAGCACGGTCTCGCAGTTGACCGGAGACATGAGGACCCGCTGCCCGCGCGGCACCAGGCCGCGCAGGGCCAGATAGAGGCCGAGCCGGGCAGAAGGGACATAGAGGCCAGGCCGTCCGGTCCGCCGTGTGAGCGACCAGGTCAGGGTGTCGTCACCCACCTCACGAAGCCGCATCGAATGTCCCTTTCGCTGGGTGTCCGGCATCCCATGAACGATACGCTGTCAGCCTCAGCCGGCGCAGATCGCGCTCATGTCTCCAGGGTGGTTATCTCCATGGCGGAATCTGGCGTTTCCTCCTCGTGGCCGGAGGTCGGCGTCGTGGTCTGCACGCGCGGCGACCGGCCCGAGATGCTGCGTGAAGCGCTCAAGGGGATCGAGTCGCAGGACTACCCGGGCAGGGTCACCACGGTGGTCGTCTTCGACGGCAACGACCCCGACACCGGCCTGGTCTCCGACGACCCGGCCCGGCCGGTCAGGGTGGTCCGCAACAACCGGCAGCGCGGGCTGCCGGCCGCCCGCAACTGCGGCATCCTCACCCACGGCGACGAGGTCGAGTGGGTGGCCTTCTGCGACGACGACGACACCTGGCTGCCGACCCGCGTCCGGGTGCAGATCGAGGCGCTCCGCCGGCACCCCGACGCCGTCTTCGCCACCTGCGGCTCGCTGATCGTGCACCCCGAGTGGACCCGCCACATCCCGCTCGACAAGGAGCGCGTGCCGTTCACCGACCTGCTCGACGGCCGCCAGCCGGCGATGCACCCCTCCGGCTTCCTCGCCCGGCGGGCGGCGCTCGTGGGCGACGCGGTGGGGCTGTTCTCCGAGACGATCCCCAGCGGCTACGGCGAGGACTACGAGATGCTGCTGCGCGCCAGCAAGCACGCGCCGATCGTGCACGTGCCCGGCGAGCACCTGCACGTGGCCATGCACGGCCAGTCGCACTTCGCCGGGCGCTGGGACACCATCGCCGAGGCCCTGCAGTGGCTGCTGCAGCGCTATCCCGAGATCCGCACCTCCCGCAAGGGCTACTCCCGGCTGGCCGGCCAGGTGGCGTTCACCCGCGTCGCCGTGGGACGCCGCGCCGAGGCGCTGCGCTGGGCGGCGCGGGCCTTCGTCACCGACCCGCGGGAGATCAGGTCCTACGGCGTCGCCGTGATCGCGCTGCTACGGCTCGACCCGGTCTGGGTGGTCCGGCGGATGGAGGCGCGCGGGCTCGGGGCCCCGTGACCGGCCGGTGGCGATCCGCCGCAGCCCGGGCAGCACGGCCAGCGCCGTGATGGTCTGACTGCCGAAGATCGCCATGCCGACCCCGGTGATGCCGTAGACCGGCAGCAGGAGCTGCGCCCCACCGATGGCCAGCGCGGCCATCACGAACTGCACGAACACGATCGTCCCGGGGCGCCGCAGCGCCCGCAGCGCGCCCAGGTACAATTCGACGACCGCCCGGGGCAGCGCCGCGAGCGCGATGAGCCGCATCAGGTCGGTGGCGTTCTCGGCGTACCCCTCCCCGAACAGCAACAGCCCGACGGGCGCCAGCGCCGCCGCGGCGACCACCAGCGGGGTGAGGATCAGGAACGTGCGGCGCAGCGCCCGCCGGCAGTTCTCCGCCAGCCGGGCCGAGTCGAACGCCCCCTCCACGGTCAGCGAGGACGCCATCGTGTAGCTGAGCATCTCCAGCATGGCGCCGAGCGTGATGGTCAGCCCGTAGTAGGCGTTCATCTCCTGGGTGACCTGCGCGGCCACCAGGACGGGCACGCCGTAGTTGAACAGCAGGGTGAAGATGGAGCCCGCGTAGTCGCCGGCCAGGAACCTGCCGATCTGCCGCGTCGGCGGCAGCGTGTTCGCGGCGGTCAGCCGCGAGTGCTCGGGGATCAGCCGCCGGAAGACGATCGTGTTCAGGCACAGCGCCACCAGCAGCCCCGGCGCGATCCAGGCCAGGAACACCGCCCACGACACGGCCACTCCCGACGCGGAGGCCAGCGCGAACGCGCACGCCGCCAGCACCCCGAACCTGACCACCCAGAAGACGAGGTTGGCCACCGGCACCCACGGCGCCTTGCGCAGCGCGGTGAGCACCACGTCCTGCAACGTGCAGACGCTCCACACGATCACCATGACGGTGAAGATCACCCCGGCCGTCCAGCCCGACAGCAGGCTGTAGGTCTCCCCCCAGCTCGTCAGCGTCAGCAGGAACACCAGGCACGCGGCGACCGACAGCCCGGCCCCGGCCAGGTAGACGGTCGCGACGAACCGCCCGGTCCGCCTGCCCGCCTGGGGGACGAACCGGGCCACGGTGCCGACGAAGCCGAACGAGGTGATCGCGGCGAGGAACCGCATGGCCGCCAGGATCGCCATGCCGACGCCGACGTCCTTCTCGTCGAAGACGCGGGCGGTGACCGTCCAGTAGCCGAGCCCGATGACCGCGCCGGCTCCGGCGTTCAGCATCAGGGCGTACGCGCTGCGCAGCAGCGGGTCGTCGAGGTCGGACGGCAGCCACCGCCGCAGGCCCGCCGGCCGCTCGGCGGGCCGGACGTCGCCGCTCACCGGGGGACGACCTGTCGGATCGCGTACCTGGTCCGCCGGACGAGCGCGTAGCCCTTGGTCAGCGCCCGCTCCTTCAGGTAGAGCAACGGGACGCCGCGACCCTCGACCGCGCGGCGGAACTTCGCCATGCCGGTGTCCCTGGCCACCGTCAGCCGTGGCACGGCCAGCAGGTCGTCGTGGTCGCCGGCCACCGCGTTGGCCACGGCGCAGGCGGCTACGTATCCCGCCCCGCCGGCCTCGCGGCGCACCCGCGCGCTGGAGTAACCGAAGGGGTAGGCCATGGTCGTCACCGGGGCGTCCGCCTTCTCCTCCAGCAGGCCCTTGTTGCGGCGCAGCTCGTCGCGCAGCTCGGCGTCGCGGAGCTGGTCGAGCTGGGGATGGCTGTGGCTGTGGCCGCCGATCTCGATCCCGGCCCGCGCGGCCTCGCGGACCTGACCCCAGGTCAGCATGTCGTCCAGCGGGCGGCCCGCCGCGTCGGCGCCGGCGTCGGCCAGCCAGCCGCTGGTCACGAAGACCGTGGCGGGGAAGCGGTGCCGCTCCAGGATCGGCAGCGCCCGGGAGTGGAAGTCGGCGTAGCCGTCGTCGAACGTCACCACGACCGGCCTGTCCGGCATCGATACGCCCCGGCCCTGCCGCAGGGCGGCGGCCAGGTCGCCGAACGTCAGCGGGGTGAACCCGTTCTCGGCCAGGTAGGCGAGCTGCTCGGCGAAGTCGGACGGGCGTACCGACAGCCCGCGGGTCTCGTCCTTCGGCGTGTCGGTGACCGAGTGGTACATGAGGATCGGCACGCGGATCACCGCCCCGCACCCCGCAGCCGTACGGACCCCACCAGGTAGCCCCAGGCGGTCCAGGCCAGCCCGACGACGATGGCGACGGCCCGGCCGAGCCCGCCGGGGTCGCCGCGCAGCGCCTCGCCCAGGCTGCGCAGCGCGCCGAGCGGCAGCGTCTTCAGCGCGTGCGCCCGCTCGCTGGACAGCCCGTCCTGGGTGCCCACCTCGCGGGTGACCAGCGCCTTGGACAGCCCCTCGGCGTAGCACCGGGAGCGGAAGTAGGCGAACGTCTCGCGCTGGCGGGGCACCTTGTGCCCGATCAGCGCACGCGGCTCGAACAGCATGACCGAGCCCGGCCTGCGCTGGCTCAGCCGGATGCAGAACTCCGTCTCCTCGCAGCCCAGGGGGCGGCTCTTGCGGCCCTGGACGCTGCGGCCGATGCCGCTGTGGAAGCCGCCGACCTCGCCGATCACCTCGCGCAGGAACGCCGCGTTGCCGCCCATGACGTTGCGGATCGGCGCCCGGACCGCGGGCATGCCCCGGTAGGTGCAGCCCACGGTCCAGTCGAACTCGTACGGGAACCAGCGGGGGCGCCGCTCCGACGCCCACAGCGGCTCGGTGCGCCCGCCCACGCCCACGACCGTGCCGCCGGCGCCCGCGTCCTGGAAGCCCTCCTCCAAAGCCTCCAGCCAACCGGGATCGGCCACCGCGTCGTCGTCGAGATAGGCGACGATGTCACCGGTGGCGACGTCCGCCCCGGTGTTCTTGCCGCCGGACAGGCCGCGTTCGTGGCTGTTGGCCACGACGATCGCCTGCGGGTGTGCGTCCTTGAGTCGCAGCAGCAGGTCGGGGTTGTGGTCGACGACGAGGATCAGCTCGTGCGCGGGGCGCCGCTGGCGCTCGACCGACTCGACGGCCTGCCTGATGTCCTCCCAGCGGTCCTCGGTGTAGACGCAGATGACGACGGATGTAAGCACGGGTGGGACCTTTTTCGGGCGAGGGTCAGGCCACGCCCCGGTCGGCGGCGGGCCGCGCGGCGGGCTCGGGGAGCGGGGTGATCGGCTGGCGGCGCCACTCCCGCAGGATGGTCTTGAGGACGCGGAAGCCGTCGCGGACGGCTCGCAGGTTGCTCTCGCCGTGGATGCGGCTGCGCTCGTGGCTGGGCACCTCGTGGATCTTCAGTCCGGCCTTGGCGGCGCGCACGTTCATCAGCGTCTCCACCTCGAAGCCGTCGCAGTCGAGGTCTAGCACGTCGAGGTGACGCGCCCAGAAGGCGTTGTAGCCGTAGCACAGGTCGGAGTACTTCGTCCCGTACATGAGGTTGACCAGCAGGGTGAGCGCCTTGTTGCCGAGGCTGCGGCTGAGCGTCAGGTCGTCGCTGCCGCCGCCGGGCGCGTAGCGCGAGCCCTTGACGAAGTCGGCGCCGGTCACGAGCGCGCCGACATAGGAGATGATCTCCCGTCCGTCCATCGAGCCGTCAGCGTCGATCATCACGATGATGTCGCCCGTGCAGGCGGCGAACCCCGCCGCCAGCGCGTCGCCCTTGCCCTTGCCGGTCTGCGTGACGATCTTCATGTTGGGGCGCAGGCGGCGGGCCACGGCGACGGTGTCGTCCACGGAGTTGCCGTCGACGAGCACGATCTCGTCGATCCACTGGGGCAGCGTGGCGAACAGGTGAGGAAGGTTCTCCGCCTCGTTCATCGCGGGCACCACCACGCTGACCGTGGGGGAGATGGCGAGGTGCGGCGTGATGGGGGTGAAACGCTCGATCGGCGGCATGGATCGCAGCGGCGCGACATGCACCTTGCCGTTGTGCCTGATCATCTCGGGACTCATGATGCGAACAATCCTTTCGGGACCACTCGCTGCGAGCCGCGGGCCGTCCCCCGGGTGCTGAGGGGATGCCGAAGCGGCGAACGGTGCATTGACGGTCCTGTGGGAGTGAGGGTGTGCTGGGTCTACTGCGGGGTCTACTGCTGGGTGTGCTGTGCTGGGGTGACGCTGTGCGCGAGGGGGAACGGGGAGCGAGCCTCAGCGCGCTCCCGTGGTTTCCTTGGCGGCCTGCTCGGGCTGCAGGGCGGTGCGCATCCGCCCGAAGCCCTTGAGCACGCGGTCGGCCGCCTTGTAGAGAGACGGCCGATCAAGGACGATTGTTCGGGCCTTGTTGAGGGGAACACGGCCCATCCAGTGCACGGCCGCCGTCGGGGACGGCCGCGAGACGCGGCCCTCCGAGACGTAGAGCGTGCCGCTCTTCAGCCAGTCCTTGTACTCCTTGCCGCCCTTGCCCATGTCGACCATGTGCAGACCGGCGGCGGCTGCCGCCTCCGCCATCTGCAGGTGGTGGACGATGCCGGGCGAGTACCGGGCGAACTCGGTGTCGTAGGCCGGGAACCAGCCGACGAGGGTGGTGGCGGTGCGCAGGCCGAAGTGGCCCGCCACCGGGACGTTGCCGGAGTAGAGCATCGTCAGCACGCCGGCGAAGTCCGTGGACCGTTCCGCGTGCATCTGCTCCGTCAGCTCGACGATCCACGGTTGCGCGAACCTGTCGACACGGCCGGTCCGCCGATACTGGTCGGACTTCCAGGCGAGCAGCGTGCGCAGCACCTCGGGGTCGGCCGAGGCCCACTCCAAGCGCAGCTCGCCCTGCTCCCTGCCGAGCTTGCGCTCCTTGTAGCGGACGGTCTTGAGGTTCTTGGGGGAGTTGGCCTTGACCTGCTCCAGCCACGCGTCGAAGCCGGCGGTGAAGTCCATCACCGGGGCCGGGCGCACGTCGCTCTCGTACGGGCTGAACGTGGGCTGGCCGGCGACCATGTGGTCGAAGTCGTAGACGTTGAGCCCGCAGACGCGCAGCAGCGCCTTGGCGTCGAGCTTGACGCCCTGCTCGGCGATGAGGCCGTGGCAGGTGGTGAGGAAGCCGCCGAGCGGCTTGCCCACGCCGAACCCGTGGCGCTCGTAGGGGAAGAAGCCCACGATCTTGCCGCCGTCCTCGACGACGGCCACCCGCACGTAGTCGCGCAGCCGGTCCATCGCCACGGCGAATTCGACCGACAGGAACGGGTTGTCCAGGGCCCGGTCCGCTTTCTGCAGCTCACGCCATCGCGCGCGTTCGGAGTTCGCGAGATCCCTTGGGCGAACGACCGAGATCTTCACCTTTCCCTGGCCCCCTGTCCGGTCCGGATGTCCCTTCCATGACGCGCCTCGGAAAGCACCTTTACCACGAGGCTCCCAGGGGCTTCTCCCGATGGAACAGTGAGCAGGTCACGATCATGCAACAGTCCCGCGACCTCCACCGTGGGGACGGTGGCCGCTCGGCAGTGCTCGATCATGACCGTCTCCCGGAAGTCCTGGCTCGTCAAAGGGCACGACTGATCGCATCCCATGTCATGGGACCAATCGATTCGTGAACACGTC
The DNA here is from genome assembly GCF_043204415.1 of Nonomuraea sp. NPDC047897. NCBI lineage: Bacteria > Bacillati > Actinomycetota > Actinomycetes > Streptosporangiales > Streptosporangiaceae > Nonomuraea > Nonomuraea sp. NPDC047897. The sequence goes on from NZ_JBIDCC010000019.1 coordinate 116,168, forward strand.
AATGCCGACGCTTGGCGACACGCACCGGTTTACCAGCAGACCGGAAAATCTGTCCCAGGTGACGGACGACACACCAGGGGGTAAGCCTGAGGCCTCCGGTGCGGTCTCCAAGCACACCAGGATGCCCTATGCGGGACACCGGCATGGCCTCAGGGCCCGATTTCGCATCAGATAAAGGTCAATGTTGACCTACTTCGTCATGGTCTCGCGGTGACTCACGAGCCGTCCGCCGGCTGGTCCTCCGGCGCCCGCGCGGGCGGGTCCGTCCGGGCGACGCCGCCGGACGCGTCCGGGGTGGGCGGCTCCGCCGTGGGGGTGTCGGTGGGCGGCTCGGGCAGCGGCCGCCCCTCCCAGGACAGCGGGCACGACGCGCCGCCGCCGTTGGAGGAGAGCGAGACCGCGCCGTCGCCGGGTGTGTCCGGGTCGGCCACCGTGACCACGACGGTCGCCGACCTGCCCGGCCGGATCGAGCCGCGCGCCGGGAACACCTCCAGCCCCTCCGACGCGCCGGCACTCCAGGTGACCGTGGCGTTCCGGGCGCGCAGCACCACCTTGGCGGCGCCGTCGACGTCGCCGGGGCAGGCGACGGCCAGTCGCGCGCGGGGCGCGGCGCGCCGGGTCGCGCTCGGCCCCGTGGCCGGTCCGGTGGCCGGTCCGGTGGCTGGTCCGGTGGTGCCGGGCCGCGTGGGCGTGCCGGTGGTGGGGCGGGCGGGTGACCGGGTGGCCGCCGGTTCCGGGGTCGGGGCGCCGGCAGACGGCGACGGCTGCGCGGTGAGCCCGGGCCCGTGGCCGGGGTCCGGCTCCGCGGTGTCGATCGGCCGCCCCACGGGGGCGGAGGCACCGGGGGAGGGCGCCACGCGCGACGCTGCGGGGCGGTCGTCGCCCGCCGTCACCAGTACGGCGCCGGTCGTGGCGAGCAGGCACGCGCCGGCCGCCAGCGCGGGCGCCAGCCCGAACGGGCCGCGCCGGCGCGAGGGTCGCCCGGCCGGCGCCGGGAAGCCCGCCCGGTCGAAGCCGTCGCTCCGGTCCAGGATCAGGGTCCGGGCGTCGTCCCGCTCGGGGCTGAGGCACGTGCCGACCACCCGGCGCCGCAGCGACAGCGGCGGGTACGCCGGTGGGGCCAGGCCGAGCAGCCGGCCCGCCGACACGTGACGGTGCCGCCCTTCCGTGCACACCTCGCACCCGGCGATGTGCCCGGACAGCCGGCGGCGCAGCAGCGGGGTGAGCGGCCCCGCCCACGAGTCGAGCATCGCCGACAGGTCGGGGCAGTGCGCCCGCCCGACCCGGGCCAGGACGACGGCCGCGGCGGCGTTCTCCAGGTGGTCCCGGGCCCGGGCCAGCAGGGACGCCGCCCGGCGGGAGGTCAGCCCGAGCACCGCCCCGGCCTCGGCCGTGCTCAGCCCGTGCCGCAGCGCCAGCTCCAGCACCTCGCGCCTGGCCCGCCCCAGCTCCCCGAGCGCCTCACCCACCAGCGAGCCCAGTTCGGCGTCCGCAGCCCCGGCGCCGCCGTCCCCCGCCTCGTCGCCCCGCGCCTGCCCGACGGCCGGTGCCGGCACGGTGCGGTCCCGCCCGCCCCGGCCGCGGGCGGCGTGGCCAGGGTCGCGGCGGTGGGCCGCGCGGGCGATGGCCTGGGCCCTGGTCAGGGCGTACACCCAGGCGCGCAGCCGGGCGGGGTCCCTGAGCCGGGTCACCCGCCCGTGCGCGGTGACGAGGGCGTCGTGGACCGCGTCGGCCGCACCGTCCCCCGGGCCGACCAGCGAGGCCGCGTAGTCGTGCAGCCGCTCGCCGTACGCGTCGTACAGCGCGGCCGGGCCGTCGGCGTCGCCGCGCCGCAGCGTGTCCACCAGGCGCTGGTCACCGGCGCGATCGGCGGCTGGCCATCCGGGCACGACGTCCCTCCCCGCAACTCGCTCACGAACCCCCACGCGCGTAGGACGCCGCCCCGCAGCCCGAGGTTGGCCGAACCATGCCTAACAGGCATGACTTTGGACGACAGGGGTAAACGTGACGGATGTGACGGTGCGTGCCGTACGGGAGGGGGACCTCAGCCGTCGCACTTCGGGGCGCACAGGCGGCGCTCCATGCCCTGGAGGAAGAAGTCGCGCACCTGGAGGATGTCCTTGGCGATGTAGGCCTCCCCGCCGGTCGCCTTGGCGAGCGCGTCCATCTGCTCCTTGCCCTTGGGCGCATCGGGGCCGAACGCGATGACCAGGATGCTGACCGGCCGCTTCGGGTTGTAGGTCTTCTTCAGGAACTCCAGCATCTGCGTGTCGCCGAGACCGCCCTGCGGGTCGTCGTTGCCGGCGCCGTCGGTGAGGATCAGGATCGTGTTGATCTTGTCCTGCTGGTACGACTCGGTCATCTCGGTGTAGGCGGCCTTGAGCGTGTCGTTCAGGCCGGTGTCGCCCGTGGCCTTGGCCTGGACGGTCGCCAGCTCCTTGATCATCATGTCCTTGCGCAGCGTGCCGTCGATGGTCTCGGTCAGCGGGCCGACGGAGACCAGCTCGCGCCAGTCCTTGCCCTGACCGTCGAGGTGCGTGGAGAACCCCCAGATGCCGATCTCGGAGTCGGCCGCGAACAGGCCGAGACCCTCGGTGGCGATCTTGGAGATGGCCTGCATGCGGGTCATGTTGGTGCCCGGCACGGGCAGCGCCATGGTGCCCGAGACGTCGAGCAGGGTGAGCATGCGGCTGCCGAGGTTCAGTCGCGACCAGGTCTGCGCCATGCTCGCCACGGTCTTGACGTCGGGCGCGGGCAGCGCCTTGGGCGGGGCCGGGGTGAAGCCCTTGGCCTTGGTGAGGTTCTCGCCCGCCTTGCCGTCCGGAGCGCGGAAGCCCTGGTTCTGCAGCACCCTGACGGCCGATGCGGTGGCGAGCTCCCGCTTGAAGGCGGCTGCCGCCTTCTGCGTGGTCGCGTCCCTGGTGACGACCACGAGCGGGTAGTCGAGGCTCAGCGTGCCCTCGGCCGGGTACAGCGGCACCACCTGCGCCTCCGGCTTCTTGGCGTTGTGCACGTGGACGCTCTGCTCCGAGGCGACGCCCACCGGCACCTTGCTGCCGGACTTCACGGTGAGGCTGGCGAGCAGCGCGTTCGGGTCGGTGGCGAGCTGGCCCGACAGCTCCTTGAGCGCGCCCACCAGGGCCTTGTCCTGGTTCGCCTTCTTCGCCGAGCCGGCGGCGGCGAGCAGCGCGGCCATGCCGGCGGAGTTCTTCTGCGGGTCGAGGGCGAGCACGCGGACCTTCTTGCCGGGCCCGTCCGGATCGGCCACGTTGGCGGCGGCGATCAGGCCCGACCAGCTCGGCTTGAGGCTGCCGGTGAGCTTGTCGGCCGAGGACTTGGCGGTCACCAGGACGACGGGGGAGGCGGCCACCGAACCGGACGGCTCGGGCACCGTCGTGGCGGGGTCGTCGCGCAGGCGGGACACCATGAGGCTGGAGTCGGCCACCCACAGGTCCGCGTTCGCCTTGCCCGCCGCCAGCGCGTTGGCCGTGCGGGTCGCCGCCTCCTTGGCCACCGTGACCTCGACGCAGCGGCTGTCGATGGAGTGCAGGGCCTTGTTGTAGGTGCCGGCGATCTTGTTCAGCGCGGGGTGGATGTCCGGGGTGGCGACCACGCGCAGCGGCAGCTTGCCGCCCGAGCAGTCGTGCTCGCGGTTGAAGATGACGAACGCGGCGACGCCGAGCAGCACGGCGAGCGCGACGGCGCCGGCGAGCGGGACCAGCACCCTGCCCCGGCCGCTGCGGGCGGCCCGTCTGCGGGGGGTGGGCGAGGGCTCCTGGGCGCTGTAGCCGCCGTCGAACTCGTCTGTGCGGTGTCGACCCACGATGTCCTCTTAGGTAGTCGTAACCTTCCGGAGACCCTAGCGGGAGAAGCTCCGCAATACCTCCGGAACGATACTCAATGCACTACCTGTGGCAAAACCGCTCTTTTGGTGCAGTTATCACGCAGTGTGAGCATCAGTGGCAGCAGGAGTGACCGCGCCACGCGCGCATCCCCTCCCGCACCGCGACCAGCGCCAGCGTGATCGCCATCACCGGATCCACCCACCACCAGCCCAGGGTGTTGAGCCACAGCCCGGCCAGCACACCGCCCGCCATCACCGCGCAGATGACGTTCTGCGTGCCCTCCCCGGAGGTCGAGGGTGACGCCAGCCGCGCGCCCAGCCGCCGCTTGGCCAGGCCCAGCGCCGGCATGCTGACCAGGCTCACAGCGGTGACCGCCATCCCGAGCGCGTTCGCCTCGGCCCGGTGACCGGCCCCCAGGTCGTAGGCGACATGGAGCACCAGATAGGGCGCCAGCACCCAGAAGCTCACGGCGACCGCGCGCCGCGCCCGCAACTCCGCACCGGCCGACAGCGTGCGCGACCCGGTGAACCGCCACACCACGATCAGGCTCGCCGCCGCCTCCACCAGCGCCGACAGCCCCCAGCCCAGCAGCGCGACCGAATGCGCCGCCACACCGGCGACCAGGCCCAGCGAGCTCTCGACCCCCAGCCACACCAAGGTGACCACCGACAGGGAGCGCGCCGCGCGGGCGGCGCGCAACCAGTCGGCTGACGCCACCGGATGCCCACGAACCCGCTGATCAGGCACCTTGACCTCCCGAACCCAGACGCACGACCGATGGCGGCGGTAAGTAGCGTATCGATTACGTATCGTGACCTCGGTGGTGGAGGGCAAAGGTACGCCGATAATCTTCAATGATCGTCAACGGGGGAGGGTAGGGCTGTGCCGTTCACGCCCAGTCATATCGCGGCGGTGCTCCCGCTCGTGTCGTCGGCCCGGATGCGCAGGTTCGCGGACCCCTGGGCGCTGGCCATCGGCGCGATGGTGCCCGACCTGCCGATCTTCCTGCCGTTTCTCGACTTCCTGCTGCCCGACTACAGCGACTGGCACTCCTGGCGCGGCGTGGTCACCATAGACCTCGCGGCGGTCGTGGTGCTGCTGGGGCTGTTCCACCAGGTGTTCCGGGACCCACTCATCTCGCTGCTGCCCCCGGCCTGGGCCGGCCGGGTCGCCACGCTCGCCCCGTCCTGGCAGTACGTCCGGCTGCTGCCGATCGTGGCCGGGGCCGTGATCGGCGCCGGCAGCCACGTCCTGTGGGACTCCTTCACCCACTCGACCGGCCCCGCGGAGTGGGGCGACTGGCTCAGCCACCAGTTTTTCGGCATCAGGCTGTTCCGGCTGCTGCAGTACGGCTCGTCACTCGTGGGGCTGGCCGCCGTGCTGGCGTGGGCGTGGAGCCGCCTGTCGGCGCTGCCGCCCGCCCCGCTGCCCGGCCACCTGCGCAGCTCCCCGTTCGTCCGGGCGGGGGTGCTCGTCGCCGCCGTGACGGGCACGTTCGCCGGAGCGTTCCTGTGGCCGCGCTTCGACCCGCCCTCCCCGACCCTCGGCCTGCCGAGCGTGGTCACCAAGGTGGGCGCGGGCACGGTGGTCGGCATGTGCGTGGTGCTCGGCTGCTACACGCTGGGCTGGCACGCCTGGCGGCTCGCCGCGGCCCCCTCCGGACGCCCCGGGCCGACGCGCCTGGAGAGCGTGCCGGACGAAGGAGCCTGACCCGGCCGGGGGCGGCCGCGGGTCCCCGGGGGCCGTGGCAGGATCGGAGCGTGCTCGAGTACGTGACCGACGCCGCCGACCCGCGCCTCGCCGACTACACCCGGCTGCGCGACATGGAGCTGCGCAAGAGCCTGGAGGCCGAGCGGGGCCTGTTCCTGGCGGAGGGCGAGAAGGTGATCAGGCGCGCCATCGCCGCCGGACACCCCGTCCGCTCGGTCCTCACCACCCGCCGCTGGCTGGACCCCCTCGCCGACGTGCTCGGCGACGCGCTGGTGTACGTGGTGAGCGACGAGACCATGGCCGGCGTCGCGGGCTTCCAGGTGCACCGCGGCGCCCTCGCGTCGATGGCCCGCCTCCCCCTGCCGTCGGTCGAGGCCGTACTGGCACCCGCCCCGGACTCCCGGCCCGCCGCCGTTCCCGCCGCCGTCCCCGCCGCCTTCCCCGACGACGCGGCCGGCCACGCGTACGAGGAGCCCGCCGGACGACGCACCCGGCGCGTCGTGGTCCTGGAGGACCTCGCCGATCACGGAAACGTGGGTGCGATCTTCAGGTGTGCCGCCGCTCTGGGAGTGGACGGGATCGTCCTGTCCCCCCGGTGCGCCGATCCGCTGTACCGGCGGGCGGTCAAGGTCTCGATGGGGGCGGTGTTCTCGATCCCGTACGCGCGGATGGACAACTGGTTCACGGGGCTGGAGGAGATCCGTGCGGCGGGCTACAAGACGCTCGCGCTGACCCCTGACCAGACCGTCACACCCCTGGACGCGGTCAAGATGACGGACCGGGTGGCGCTGCTGCTGGGTGCGGAAGGTGATGGTTTGTCCTCGCGATGGCTGCGGGAGGCCGAGGCGCCGGTGTGCATCCCCATGAGCCCCACGGCCATGGCGTCCGGCGTCGACTCCCTCAACGTGGTGGCCGCGGCCGCCATCGCCTGCCACGGCCTGATGCGCGGGAGCGGCCGGCGCTAGCAGTACCCGGCCCGGCCCCTCGACTCGTACTTCCTCTGCTTCCTGCTCGCTCTTGACCCTCACTACGACGAGATCGGGCTGCTGCCGCCTGCGCGGGTCGGCGCGAACGGCTACCGCTACTACGAGGAGGACCAGTTGCTGCGCTTGCAGCAGGTCTTGGTGCTGCGGGAGCTGGACCTCGGTCTGACCGAGATCAAGGAGATCGTCGAGCGGCACACCGACCCCGTCGCAGCACTGCGTGAGCACCACCGGCGCCTGCTGGCGGAGCGCGACCGGCTGGGCGAGGTCGCCCGCATGGTGGAGCGCACCATCGCCGAACTTCGGCAGAGCGAGGGGAAGACGACCATGTCCAGGATCAGCAGACCGGAGAACCTGTTCCAGGGATTCGACGGCGCGCGGTACGCGGCCGACGCGCGCGAGCGGTGGGCGGAGGAGTGGCGGCAGAGCGGCCAGGAGGAGATCCTGGCGGGTCGCACCCCACAGGAGCTGGAGCGGATGCAGCGGGAGGCGACGGCAGGGATGATCCGGATGGCCGAGCACATGCTCGCCGGCACCCCCGTCGACGCCCCGCAGGTCCTCGCCGAGCTCGACATCCACTATCGGCACCTGAGCGAGTCCTGGACGCCGACCGCCGAGCAGTATCTGCACCTGGCCCGGATGCAGGTCGAGGAGGAGCGGTTCCGGGCGAACTACGAGCGGGTCGCCGAGGGCCTGGCCGAGTACATGCGCGACGCCATGACCGCCTACGCGCACGCCCGGCTGACCTGACCACAGGTGAGCGGTCGGGTCAGGAGCCACGTCCGCGACGGTCGCGCCCTCGGGTAGCCACGTGGCCAGCCGGACGGTCGATGACACGGCCTGCGGTGGATCTCGGGTCGCATGCTCGACGGGCATCCACCGATCGGCGATGTCAGAGGCACCACCACGATCACGGTGACCGTGGTGGTGTCCAGTGGCAGCGAGCCGGACTCGCGCGGCCATGGGCGGCGTCCTCGCGGGTGACTGCGTCCGTGGGGCCGTGGCGCCGGGTTATGTCGGGGAGGACCGCCGGGAGGCGTGCGACTCAGCTGCAGTTCGTGCGGTACTTGGCGTCGTACGCGGTGCCGACCTTGCCCGCCCAGTCCACGCACGAGTCGGTCGCCAGCAGGTAGATCGGACCCGCGTAGTGCGTGTAGTTGCCGGTGTCCTTCTTGGTCCAGCTCTCGACCGAGGACTTCTTGAGGTAGGCACCCATGGGCATGGCGCTGCCCTTGCGGTTCCGGATCACCACCAGGCAGTTGTAGCCGTTGTTGTACGTGAGGAACATGGTGGCGCTGCTGCCGACCGGCGCGCTGTTGACCACCGAGTAGCCGGAGCCGCACTGGCCACCGTACGAGGCGGCGGACGCGGGCGCGGCCGTGATCAGCGAACCGGCGACCGTCGCGGTGGCGATCGTACCCACCATGGCCAGTTTGGAGAGCTTCATAAAATCCCCGTTTCGGACTGTTAATAAGGCGTCTTGCGCCGAGCAAGGTATCCGATATCCCCTATTCGATCAAGGTCAAGGGTTCTGTCATCCCGCTGCCCTCGTGGGTGGTCAAGGTATCGACGGGCGCGGTGTTCGTGGTCCCGTACGCGCTGATGGGCGACTGGTTCACGGGCCTTGGCAAGATCCGTGAGACCGGCTTCCAGATGTTGGCCCCGACGACTCCCGACCGGCCGGTCACCGCGCTTGATGAGGCTCATCGTGACTGCGACCTCCGGCGGCGTGGGGTTCGGGCGGCTCCGCCGCTGACCGCATGGGCGCCTCCGGCACCAGGTAGCAGACCAGGAGCTTCAGGAAGAACAAGACGGTGAACCACTCCAGGTTCTCCGGCACCGGCAGGGCCGTCAGGTTGACCAGCACCGCGGCCATGTAGGCGGCCATGGCGGCGGGCCGTTTGGCCTCCAGCTTGACCGTCTCGACCAGCAGGGCGCCGGCCAGGAGGAGGGCCGAGTTGGCGAAGAACCATCCCCATGCCGCGTCCAGCACCACGAAGGCCATCGCCGCCAGGTAGGTCAGGTGTGCCGCGACGAATCCCAATCGCGCGCGGGGTGCCTTGCGGTGGTACCACCTCTTGGCCGCGTTGGTGGCGTTGGTCATGACGCCACCGACGAGGTCGAGGCCGATGACCGCCGTGACCGCCCACTGCGGCCATCCGCCCTGGATCGGCGCGGCGAGCAGGTGCCAGCCCAGCAGCGCCATGCACGCGAGCGATCCGGCGATCTCCATGCGCCGCTCGGCCCTGGTCTTGCCCGGGCCCATGAACCGCTCCAGCGCGCCCCGCCACCCCGGTGGCGTGGCCGGGATCTCCCAGTCGATCTCAGCTCTCATCGGGTTTCCTCCACAGCCCTCGGACCAGGCTCCACGTCACGTCGGGGACGGTCGCGCCGTCGCGTAGCCGCGTGGCGAGCCAGACGTCGGCGACGCGCAGGACGGCGGCGGTCGCGGCGAGCATGAGCTCGCGGTCGACGTCTGTCCTGATCACGCCGAGTGCCCGCCCGTTGTCGATCACCGGAGCCAGCCAGGGTGCGGGGTCTTGAGCCGTGCGCGCGTCGAGCAGCGCCAGGTCCTCGGGATGGGCCAGGCCGTGCGCGACGAGTCGATTCGACGCCGCCCGCAGCCGCTCCCAGAACTGTTCGGCCGTGCCGGCGTCCCGCCAGTCCCCGAGCGCCTGGGACATTCGCGCGTGCACATCGTCGAGCACCCCCCGGAACAGGTCCTCCTTGCCGTCGAAGTACTGGTAGGCGGAGGTCTTGGAGATCCCTAGCTCGGCGATGATCTGGTTGTAGGAGGCCCGGTCGGCGCCGTCCCGCGCGAAGTGCGCACGGGCGACCCGCAGGATCGCCTCCCGGCGGTCGGTGGGCAGCCGGTAGAAGCGTGGAAGTGGCATGTACCGACGGTACACCCCGCTGGTCTGGAAGTGTCGCCGGGGCGGTGAAGGCGCGGGGCCGACGGGCGCATGGGCTGGTAGCGTTGGCGGTCCCAGATCCGCAACCTCCCTCCTGAGTCTCCCGGGGAGGCGCAAGATCTCCGCTTCATGTTGGAGGGTCTTGCCGTGGACGCGATCACGCGAGTCACGAACGTGTCGCATGCCGGTCGGCGTCTGCTGACCGCCGTCGACGCCAGGAAGGACGCGGGCAGCAGCCCCACCCGGATCGTCGGGCACCGCCTGGCGCGGCACCTGCTGGACGCCGGGGACCAGGTGCGTGTCCTCGCCGAACCCGGCCTGCCGGCCGGCTGGCCCGACGGCGTCGAGGTCGTCGAGGGGTCCATCACCCGGCCGCTGGAGTGCGCCGAAGCCTTCGAGGGCGTCGACGGCGTCTTTCTCGCCGGAGCCGTGCCGGCGACTGTGCGGGACGCGCTGGAGGTCGCCCGCGGTGCCGGTGTGCGGCGGATCGTCGTGCTGTCCTCGCACGGGCCGGAGTACGAGGAGGCCTATCCGCCGGAGACGTGGTTCTGGCTGGCCATCGAGCGTGCCGTCGAGAGCTCGGGCATGGAGTGGACGCACATCCGCCCGTCGGCGGTGATGGGGGCGGTGATCGAAGGCACGTATCCGGCCACAGGATCGGACTGGCCGGACACGATCAAGGGTGAGCGCGCCGTCCGGGAGGCCTTCCTGGACACCGGCCACTATCCCTTCATCCACGAGGACGACCTCGCCGCCGTCGCGGCGGCGGCGCTGCGAGCCGACGACCACGTCGGAGCCGTCGTCGAGGCGGTCGGACCGCCGATCAGCACCCGTTCGCGAGTGGCGAGCATCGCCAGGGCCATCGGATGCGACATCGCCGCCGTCGAGGTGCCGCCCGACCACAGCCGTGAGAGCTGGCGGCGTCGCGGCTGGCCCGACAGTGGCATCGACGTGACGCTGTACGCCCTGCAGGAGTACGGCGAGCGGCTCGCCGAGCTCACCCGGTGGACGCTGGACCAGCGGCCGGCCGTGCGCGAGATCATCGGCCGCCCGCTGCGCGGCTTCGACGAGTGGGCGGCCGAGAACGCCCACCTGTTCCGCTGAGGCCGGAACCACGGCGGGCCTGTCGTGGCCGGGTGCGCGTGCGGGCGCTGTGGAGGGTCAGGCCCGCCGGATCCGCCCAGGGCGCGGCCGCCGGCCCCGGTCGACCGGGCCCGGCCGCGTTTAGGACCTTCACACGGGGCATTGGCAGACACCGTCGTGAGGAGTTGACATGCAACCTGTAGAGAAGGCCACATCACTGGGGATGGGCATGCTGAGCGGCGCGCTGGCGGCGGCGCTGTTCAAGCGGGTCTGGAAGCTGGCCTCCGGCCAGGACGACGCGCCGGACGCCGACGACCTGGGCCGCGGCTGGAAAGAGGTCGTCGTCGCCGCCGCGATCCAGGGAGCCCTGTTCGGCGCGGTCAAGGCCGCCGTGCACCGCGCGGGCGCGCAGACCTTCCAGCGCCGGGGGAGCGGAGGCGGCCGCAGGCGCTGAAGCGCCGCCCGGCCGCCGGATGGTCAGCCGTGGCCCGCGTGGGTGTGGCTGTGAGCCACCTCGGGCGGGCACGGACGCGCCGCGGTGGCACGGCCGTCGCGGCGCCACTCCGCCACTGCGATGGCCAGGGCGACCGCCACGCCGGCGACCGCGGCGCCCAGCGCCACGGCGACGGCGTCCGCGATGTCGCCGCTCGACGCGAGGACCAGGTAGTACAGGCCGGGCAACGCCGCGGTGCCGATCGCCCCGCCGAGGCGCTGCCCCGTCTGCAGGGCGCCGCCGGCCGCGCCGGCCATCCGGACGGGTGCCTCCTTCAACGTCATCGTCACGTTGGGCGAGATCACGAGACCGCTGCCGACGCCGCCGACGAGCAGGGCGGGAACCGCGGCCCACACGGCGAAGGGCGGCTCGGCGAAGCCCAGCGTGCCTACGGGGGGACAACGCCGGTCGGACCGTCGGCATTTCGCCCCCCGCTGGACGGGACGCGCTCCACCGGCGCCGACACGCCGTTCACCGGCTGTCCCGGCGCCCGGTCCGCGCGGCGGCCCCGTCGGGGCACGGTCAGGCCGTGCCGTCCGCCTGCCAGATGCGGCTGCGCAGGTCGCGGCCCCGGATGACCTGGACGCGCCACGGCGTGAGCCGCAGGACGTGCAGGCCGGGGTCGTCCACGCCGGTCCAGAAGCCGCCCAGATCGTAGCCCGCGCCGGGCGGGCTGCCCTGCTCGTACAGCCGCCACACCCGCCGCGTGACCGCCGGGTCGTCCACCCACGCGGCGACGGTGTCGACGGCCACGGCGTTCTGCCTGGGCGTCCAGTAGGAGAACGTGGCGTGCGGGTTGCGTGCCAGGTGCGCCGCCTTCACCGGGGTGCGGTACGTGGCCAGCCAGCCGTGCGGCCGACCGTCCACCACCTCCCAGACCGGGATGAGGACCCGCGCTCGCGGTCGTCCCTTGGCGTCCACGGTGGTCATGGTGGCGTAGACGATGTCGCCGATGTAGGTGGCGAACTCCTCCTCGATCGCCGCGAACGACGTCACCCTGCCGGTCATCGGACTCCCTCGGCCGCCGGGCGGACGTCGCCGGCCGCGGGCCCGGGTTCGGGCGCGGGCCGGCCGCGCGGGTGACGGCGCAGGCCGAACGCGATGATCAGGGCGGCGGCCACCGCGGCGGCGACCGGGACGGCGAGCGCCGTCCGCAACGCCTCCAGCCGCGCCTCCGGCGCCGTGGCGTCGCCCAGGGCGGCCACGCTCACCGCGGTCACCGCCGACAGGCCGAGCGCCGTGCCGAACTGGATCGAGGTGTAGAGCAGCGCGCCGGCCAGGCCCTGCTCCGACTCGGCGACGCCCTCGGTGGCCGCCATGGTGAGCGGGCCGTACGCCAGGGAGAAGGCGAGGCCGAGCAGGACCATGGTCGGCAGCATCGCCGCGTACGTCCAGTCCAGCTCGAACCGGAGGAACAGGGCGTATCCGGCGGCGGCCGCCACCAGCCCGCCCAGCAGCACGGGCACGTTGCCGAACCGGTTGACCAGGCGCGGTGTGAGCGTCGGCGCGAGGACGGTGTCCACACCGATGACGAGCATGGCCACGCCCGTCTGCAGGGCGCTCCAGCCGCGCAGTTCCTGCAGGTACAGCGTCGCCAGGAACTGGAACCCGGCGAACGACCCGAGGAAGAGCAGCGCCCCTAGGTCGGCCCGGACCAGCGGCCCGGAACGCAGGATGCCCAGCCGGACCAGCGGGTTCGCCGACCGCCGCTCCACCAGGACGAAGACCGCCAGCAGCGCCGCGCCGGCGGCGAAGACGGCCGGCGTGACCGGGCCGCCCCCGGAGGTGTCCTCCAGGCGCACCACCCCGTACGCCAACAGCAGCATCGCTCCGGTGATGCTGAACGCGCCGGCCAGGTCGAAGCCGCCGGCCGGCCGCTCCGGCCTGTCGGCGTCCCTGAGCAGCAGCACGGCGGCCCCGAGGATCACGGCCGACAGCACCACCGGCGCGAAGAACACCCACCGCCAGCCGATCGAGGCCAGCAGGCCGCCGGCGACCAGGCCGAGCGAGAAGCCGCCGGCCGCCGTGCCCGCGTAGACGCCGAGGGCCTTGGTGCGCTGCGGCCCTTCGGGGAAGTTCCCGGTGACCAGCGCCAGCCCGGCCGGGGTCATGAACGCGGCGGAGACCCCGGTGACGAAGCGGGCGACCAGCAGCATCCACCCCTCGGTCGCCAGGCCCCCCAGGCCGGAGAACACGAGGAAGACGCCCAGCCACAGCAGGAACATCCGGCGGTGCCCCAGCAGGTCGGCGGTCCGGCCGCCGAGCAGCATGAACCCGGCGTAGCCGAGCACGTAGGCGCTGACCACCCCGCTGAGCATCGTGGTCGACAGTCCGAGGTCGGCGCGGATGGCGGGCAGCGCCACGTTCAGCATCGCGACGTCGATCCCCTCCAGGAAGATCGCGCCGGCCAGGACGAGCAGCACCCCCCAGGCGCGGGCGTCCATCCGGGCATGGGTTGCGGACATGACATGGCTCCTCTCGACAGCAGGAACCGGCAATGGTTCTCTTCGTGCATGCCGGTTCCTTCTTGATACCGGCAGCATCGTGCGTCAGGATGTCACCATGGAAGACGGCACTTCGATGTCCCTCGGTTACTGCGGGGATACCGGCGACTACGACGTCCTGCAGTGGGACACCCGTGAGGACTGCGAGGTCCGGCAGATCCTCGACCGCATCGCCGACAAGTGGTCGCTGCAGGTCATCGCGCTGCTCGACCGGCGCAGCCTGCGTTTCACCGAGCTGCGGCGCATGATCGACGGGGTGAGCCAGCGCATGCTCACCCGCACGCTGCGCCACCTCGAACGCGACGGCCTGGTGAGCCGCACGGTGCACCCCACCGTGCCGCCCCGGGTCGACTACGAGCTCACGGCGCTGGGCGCGACCCTGCACCACACCATCAAGGCCCTGGTCACCTGGACCGAGACCCACCAGCGCGAGATCGCGGCGGCGCGGGCCGCCTACGACGTCCGCGTGGCGGCCGAGGAGCGGGCGGCGCGGGACGAGGCCGACAGGCAGGCTGCCATCGCGCGGCACGCGCTCGCCGACCTGACCGGCTCGGCACGGCCGGCCGCCGACCGCGCGGGGTGATCACACCGGTGCCGTACGCGCGGCGCCCGGCCTGCGGTGCCCGGCTTGCGGTGCCCGGCTTGCGGTGCCCGGCTTGCGGTGCCCGGCTTGCGGTGCCCGGCTTGCGGTGCCCGGCTTGCGGTGCCCGGCTTGCGGCGCAGACGCGGCAGGCCCCCGGTGAACGGCGGGCGACCTGAGTCGCCGCCTTCACCAGGGGCCTGTGCCACTACCGTCGGGGCCCGGGTCGCCCGCTACTTCTTGGACAGCAGGCGGCCGAAGAGCCTCGGGTGCTTGGTCTCCCAGTACCGCCAGCCCTCGACGCGTGACGGAACGTTGGCGATGCCGGTGGAGACCCGCCAGGCGTTGCAGTCGCGTAGCTGGGCCCACTGCGACCAGCCGACGCGGTAGCCGAACACGCGGTACCACATGTTGCCGTACATGCCGTCGCTGATCGACTGGGTGTAGTCGTGGCCGGTGAAGACCATGTGCCTCAGTTCGAGGTGCGGCGTGACGGACTTCGACAGCTCGCGCACGACGTCGTTGATGGTGACCGAGCGAGTGGCGGTCTTGTCGAGCTCCAGGAACGCGAGCACTTCGTGCTCCCGGACGACCGACACGGTCATCTCGCCGCCGGGGCCGTCGATGAACTTGGTGCGCGGGACGAAGAAGTTGCGCGGCCGGATGTTGTGGAACCGGAAGAAATGCCCGGCCTCGCACTTCTTGTCGTGGTCGCCACCCTTTTCCACGGTCGTGACCGTGGTGGAGGTGCTCTTGCTCTTCTCCTTCTCGGGGTCGTCGGCGACGGCGGCCGGGGACGTCGAGGCGGCAAGGGCCAGGGAGAGCGAGCCGGCTGTGGCGTACATCGCCATGCGCTTCACCGACCGGTGCCGCCGCGGCCGGTCGTCTGGGGCCGAGAGGTCCGTTCTGGGATTGTTGAACATAGAAGGTACCGTTTCTTTCGGAGCGCGGCCGTGACCGCGGCTGACCACTGGCCGGAAGACGGCCCATGCCTGCCCGCTGGCGACGCAGCGTGACGGTAAAGATGCTTACAGTCGCTGCGACAATAGCGACGACGCCACGCCGAAATGGACTTCCCTCTACAGGGAAAACAAAGGTGAAAAAGCGACAACGAATACGCTGTCAAGCGACACCGCGGGATGTGCGGCGGAATTCGGCGCGCAGTGCTCTCCAGGTCGCTTACCGCTTTTCTCCCGCCCTTGCGGCTTACCGCGGAGCCGTCAAAAGCCGCAATTCACGTGTAATCCCGGGTCAGCTTCCGGCGATCTGTTCGCCCGCGTGGTCGAGCAGCCGCTCGGCCGTGCTGAACCGGCGGGCGTCCTGGTCGCCGAGGAGCACGCCGATCACCCGCCGGCCGCTCCGCTCGCCCGCGAACAGCAGGCAGAATCCCGCCGCGTCGGTGTAACCCGTCTTGACGCCCAGCACGTCGTCGGCGGACTGCAGCAGCTTGTTGGTGTTGCGCCAGGTGTGCGCCCGCTGCAGCGGCGACTTGGCCACCTTGTGCACCTCGCGCGACACGATCGTCCGGAACGTGGCGTCGTCGAGGGCGACCTTGGCCAGCTTCACCTGGTCGAAGGCCGTGGAGTAGGCGCCCGCCGGCGAGGGCATGCCGTCGGCGTTGGTGTAGTGGGTGTCCCCCAGGCCGAGCCGCCGGGCCGTGGCGTTCATCTTGGCCACGAACGCCGCCTTGCCGGGCCCGTACCTGCGGGCCAGGACGTTGGCGGCGTCCGCCCCCGACGGCAGCATGAGGCCGTAGAGCAGGTCGCGGACCGTGAGCCGTTCGCCCTTGGCCAGCGCGGCCGTGGCGGCCCCGTTGCTCGCGGCGTAGCGCACGTCGGCGGCGGTGACCTCGATCCGGTCGCCGAGCTGCGCCTCGCGCAGCACCACGTACGCCGTCATGACCTTGACCAGGCTCGCGACCGGCACCCGGCGCGTCTGGCGCTTGGCGTAGTGGATCGTTCCCGCCGAGTCGATCACGTACGCCGTCTTCGCCCCGACCGTGGGGACGTCCGCCGCCCGAGCGGGCGACACCGGGCCGACCAAGCCGACGACCAGGCCGACGACCAGGGCGAGGACGGTGGAGCCGAGGAAAGGGCCGATGCGCATGACAGACATGGTCGCAGGTGATCAAGGCTCGGTTTGCCGAACTTGACCTCAAAGCCGCGAAAACGCTGTCTAGCCGGGGTAAACCGCTGTTACGCCGACGGACGGGGGAGGCCATGGCGGGCAGATACGTGATCACCAAGGACGAGCGGGGCGACTTCCGGTTCGCGCTGGTCGCGGCCAACGGCCAGACCGTCGCCGTCAGCGAGCCGTTCCGGACGAAGCCCGCCTGCGTGAACGGCATCGAATCGGTCCGCCGGATCGCCGCGGACGCCACGATCGACGACCGCACCGTCCCCGCGACGGCTCCCTGACCGGTGCCTCCCGCGCCCGCGGCGGACGTCAGCGGGGCAGCGCCTCGGCCTCGGCCCCGGCGGCACGCCTGCGCCTGCGCCGGGTGACGAGCACGGCCGCGCCGGCCACCACCAGCACCGCCACCGCGCCGGCCGCGACCGGCGACTGCGCCGCGAGCTGCAGCCAGCCCCACACCAGCGCCGTCAGGCCGAACCACCACATCGGCGCCCAGGTCAGACAGCCGAGCGCGCTGGCCACCACGTACCACGGATAGGAGACCCGCAGCGCGCCCGCCACCCAGGGCAGGGTGTGCCGCAGCATCGGCACCCAGAAGCACCCGTAGACGGCCAGCGCCCCCCACCGCTGCACGATGGCCTCGACCTTGCCGATGCGCTCACGGCCGAGCTTCACGCCGATGCGCGAGTCGTACAGCCGCTCGCCGAGCCGGCGCCCCACCCAGTAGTAGACCTGGAACGCGCCGAAGAGCGCGATGATCAGGACGACGCCCACCAGCCAGTACGGCAGGCCCAGCCAGAACGGCTCGGTGGGGGCGGGGACGGCGAGGGACGGGCGCCACATCGGAGAACATCACCACCCCAGGGAGTTCAAAGGTCAGCCTAACCTTAGTTCAAGCCGTCGAGGGTCGCCATGCCGGCCTGCAACCGCCCCGCAAACAGTGCAAGTCACGAACAAGCAGGCCACAACCGCTCTCCTCTACACCTTAGGTGTGCGCGAAGAGGAGCGTTGATCATGGTGACGAGAAGCACAGTGGCCCTGGCCACCACGGCCAACACCGCCCGGCTGTTCGTGGCCGCCCTCGCCTTCACCGCCGCGTACGTCGGCGCCTCCGCGTACGACACCGCCGCCTCAGCGCCCGCCAGGACCGTCACGCCGCCGGCCCGCACCGCCGCCGGCGCCGCACCCGCCCCGCCGGTAGCCCGGCCGGGCACGGTCCGCCTGGGCCCGCCGGCCGTCGAGGCCGGCTGCGTGAGCACCCACGAGGCCGCCGCCGTGGCCGTCAACCCCACGCCGGGCAGGACGGCCTTCTACACCTGGCGGCTGACCCGCTGGACCCCGCGCACCGGCACCTGGCGGACCCACCTGGTGAGCCACGGCGGCTTCGCCGCCGCCGAGCGGACCATCACCTGGAACCCCACGATCACCGGCAGCGCGGGCCGGTACCGCGTCGAGCTGGCCGTGACAGGCGCCGCCACCGTCAGCAGCCCTCGCTTCCAGGTCACCTGCTGACCGGCGGTCACACCCCGACGGACCGCCGCGCCGCCTCCACCCAGCGGGGCACACCGACCCGCTCCGCCACCTCCAGCGCCTTGGCGTAGTGGTCGCGCGCCGCGTCGGGCTGGCCCAGCCGGACGGCCAGGTCGCCCAGCGTCAGCGCCACCGGCCACAGCGCCACGACGCCGGTGCCGGCGCCCGCCACCCGGTCGGCGAACGGCTTGAGCTTGTCGTAGCAGTCGACCATCCGTTCGCGGTCGTCGAGCAGCATCCCGGCCAGCGCCCGCCACGTCATCGCCAGCTCGTACAGGAAGTCGGGCCGCACCGGCGGCCGGATCGCCGCGACCGCCTTGGCGTCGGCGTGGTGACCCGCCGAGGCCAGCGCCAGCGCGTAGGCGTCGAGCGTCCACTTGGCGCCGCGCTGGTGGGCCTCGCCCAGCGCCTCGACCATCTCGGCCGCCCGCCCGTCGACCAGGTGCAGGCAGAACGTGGTGATCAGCGGCAGGTCCTGGCGACCCTCCAGCATGCCGGCCCGCGCCGTCATCCGGGCGGCCTCCCGGTAGGCCCGCTCCGCCCCGGCGTAGTCGCCGGCGATCATCAGCCGCTGCCCGGAGTACCAGGCGCACACCGCCGCCGGCGCCGACAGGTCGTACTGGCGGGCCAGCCGGTCGGCCGCCGCCGCGTGCTCGTCGGCCGCGGCGAACTCGCCACGCGCCGCCGCGCACTCCAGCAGCACCAGGTGGGCCAGCGCCTGCGTGGCCATCTGCCCGGACCGCTGGGCGACCTCCAGCAGCTCACGCCCGATGGCCTCGCGCGTGTCGACGGCCGGGATGTCGTAGGACTGCCGCAGCCGCCCGCTGAGCGCGGCGGCGAGCAGCACCGGGTCACCGCTCTGCCGGGCCAGCTCCAGCGCCTCCAGCGACGCCTGGCGGCCCCGCTCCGGCGAGGAGGAGCCCTCCAGCTCCAGCGCCAGCGTGGTCAGCAGGCTGGCGCGCAGCGTCTGCTCACCCTCCGGCAGCTCCATCAGCGCCTTCTCGGTGACGTCGACGATCTCCCACGCGGTGCGGGTGAAGTCGCGGGCCATGCCCTTGTGCGGCACGGCCAGCGACGCCGCCACCCGCGCGGTGATCTCCAGGTCGCCGAGCGGCAGCGCGGTGTCCATCGCCTCGCGCCGCAGCAACCGGGCCGCGGTCATGTCACCGCACAGCGCCAGCGCCCGGATGCGGCGCAGCATGAGCTGCAGCCGGTCCTTGGTGTCACCGCCCGTCCGGCTGAACGCGGCGATGGCCTGCTCCCACAGCGTCGCCGCCTCGCGGTGCGCGAAGCGGCGCTCGGCCTGCTCGGCCGCTAAACCGGCGTAGTGGACGGCCTTCCCGGCCGCGTCGGCCGCGAAGAAGTGGTGGGCCAGGGCGGCCACGTCCGACGGCGCGCGCCGCTCGATGACCGCGGCCACCGCCGCGTGCAGCCGGGTGCGGCGCAGCCGCGAGGCGTCGGAGTAGATGGTGTCGCGGACCAGGTCGTGGTCGAACCTGAGCATGCCGGGGCCCGGCTCGGTCACCAGCCCGGCCAGCAGCGCCGCCTCCACCGCCTCGACCACGCCGTCCTCGTCACCGGCCACGTCGACCAGCACGTCCACGTCCACGTCACGGCCGATCACCGCCGCCTGCAGCAGGATCTGCTGCGCCCCGGCGGGCAGCCGCGAGATGCGCCGCCGCAGCACGTCGCGCACGCCGGACGGCACGCGCGACAGCACCTCGGCCGCGCTGGCCCGGTCGGCGGCGGCCTCGGAGTCGAGCAGCCGCACGGTCTCGCGGACGAAGAACGGGTTGCCCGCGGTCCGCTCCACGATCGACTCGACCGCGTCCTCGTCGATCTCTCGTACGCACGTCGCCCGGACCAGCTCGGCCACGGCCTTCGGATCGAGCCCGGACAGCCCCACCCGCACCGGGCCGAGCCGGGCGAGCGCGGCCAGCACGTCGGACTGGCGGTCGTCCAGCTCGCTCTCCCGGCAGGTGACGACGAGCAGCACCCGGCTGGTCGCGAGCAGACTCGGCAACGCCCGCAGCAGCGCGAGCGTCTGGTCGTCGGCCCAGTGCAGGTCTTCGAGCGTCAGCAGCACCGGCGCCCGCCGCGCCACCCCCGCGAGGTAGCCGCCGACCGCGCGGTGCAGGCGGAAACCGCCGGACACCTCGTCGTCGTCGGGGTCGGGGGCGGCGTCGTCCAGCAGCGGCGCCAGGAGCTGCGCGTACTCGCCCGCGCCGGTCACCCCGACGAGCGAGCGCAGGATCTCGACCCACGCCCAGCCGGGCGGCGTGGCGCTGGAGTCGGGGCAGGCGCCCGAGGAAGTGATCCAGCCGTCGTCGGCCAGCCCGCTCTGCAGGCGGCGCAGCAGCGTCGTCTTGCCGGCGCCCGCCACGCCGGTGACGATCGCCACCTGGAACCTGCCGGTGCGCGCCGCGGCCGTGGTCAGCCGGGCCAGCTCGGCATCGCGGCCGACGAACGGCTCGGGCTCCAGCGGCGGCGGCTCCACGGCGGCGGCGGGCCGCGGCGGCCACGTGTCGGCGGCCGGCACGGCGCGCGCCGGACGCTGGGGCGGCACCAGCTCCAGCTGGGGGGCCTGGGCGAGGATGTCGGACTCGAGCTTGCGCAGCGCCGGCCCCGGGTCGATGCCCAGCTCGTCGGCCAGCATGTTGCGCGCCCGGCGCAGCGCGGCCAGCGCGTCGCCCTGCCTGCCGCACCGGTAGAGGCCCAGGGCGAGCAGCCGCCAGCCCTCCTCGCGCAGCGGATGCTCGGTGGTGAGCGCCTCCAGGTCGGGCACGGTCTCGGCGGGCATCCCGAGGCGCAGCCCGGTGTCGGCGTGCCGTTCGCGGGCCACGAGCCGCAGCTCGGTGAGCCGGTTGACCTCGGCCTCGGCCCACGGCTGGTCGGCGAAGTCGGAGTAGGGGGTGCCCCGCCACAGGCCGAGCGCCTTCTCCAGGCGGCCGCGCGCCGACTGCGGATCGCCCTCCTCCAGGTGCTCGCCCGCCGCCCGCACGAGCTGCTCGAACCTGAGCGCGTCGACCTGGTCGGGCGCCACCCGCAGCGCGTAGCCGGAGGCGACCGTCACCAGCAGCCGGTTGGGGCCGCCGCGCGGCCGGCCCGGCTCCAGCACCCGGCGCAGCCGCGAGATGTAGACTTGCAGGCCGGACTGGGCCCCCTTGGCCGAGTCGTCGTCCCACAGGTCGTAGAGCAGCGTGTCGACCGGCACGACCTGCCCTCTGGCAACGAGGAGCCGGGCGAGGACGGCCCGCTGCCGCAACCCGCCGAGGTCGAGTTCGTCGTCGCCGTACGCCTCGACTGGCCCCAGAACCCGAAACGCCACCATGTCAGCCGCCACGCTATGCGGGCTTCCGAATCACGCACAAGGTCTGTGTTCTGTTTGGGATCGTCACTGGGTGGCCTTCGGTATCGCGGACGGGGGCTCCGTGGCGGCGCCTCGGTCGTCGCGCCTGCGCAGCAGTGCCCACGCGCCCAGAGCCAGGCCGCCGAACGGGATCTCGATAGTGTAAGTCCAGAAGCCGAAAAGCAGTGCGGTGGCCGTCGCCTGAGGGGTGCCCACCCCGAAGAAGACCAGCAGGGCCGCGACCCCGCCCTCCATGATCCCCGCGCCGCTGGGCGTGACCAGCGCGGTGGTCAGCACCCGCGACAGGGCGAAGACGGCGATCGACTCGGCCAGGCCCGGATAGGCGCCGATGGCCCGCATGCAGACCACCATGATCGCCCACTGGAAGCCGAGGAAGAACACCATCCCCAGCGACAGGCCGGGCCAGCGGGTGTGGACGATGCCGGCGGTGTCCGCGCGCAACCGGTCGAGCGTGTCGGAGGGACGCGCCCGCAGCCGCACCAGCCGGGCCAGCCCGTCGAGGCCCCGGCCCAGCAACGCGGCGGCGCGGTCCCAGTAGAGGGCGGCGGCCACCACCGCGCACAGCACCAGGATCGAACCGGCGCCCGCCCACCCCGCCCGGGCCACCTGCGGGTTGGGCGCCTGACCGGCCAGCAGCAGCGCCATGATCCCGACGGCCGGCAGGATGAACCTGAACAACGTGTTCCAGATGCCGCTGACCAGCGTCATCACCACGATCGAGCGGTTGGCGAACCCCCAGCTCCGCGCCATCGCGAACGTCAGCGCCACCCCCGCGGCGCCGCCGAACGGCAGCAGGTTGCTCACCGCGCTGCCCGCCGCGTTGAGCGTCAGCGCCTGCAACCGCCCGAGCCCCGGCAGCGAACCGGTCAGCACGAAGGTGTAGGCCAGCAGGCTGAGCAGCCACGTCACCGCCATCAGCGCCACCACGCCGGGGCTGAGCGTGGCGAACACCGCGCCGATGTCGCGCCAGGACACCTCCTTGCCGGTGAGCGCCTGGACGATCTGCGGCAGGTAGACGACGAGCGTCACCGCGAGCGCCAGCGACAGCACGGACAACGTGATCTGGACCCACTTGTTCTTCATCGGGCCTCAGTCTGCCCCGCGCGCGGCCGCGGCGGATCACCCTCAGGTCTCATCTGGGCCATCGGTCCAGAGGGTGACTCAGCCGGGTGCCCGGCGGCAGGTCGCGGCGGACGTACCACTCGGTGCCGAACACCAGCCGGTAGAGCGGGCCGGGCACCTTGAGCAGCACGGCGAGGGTGCGGTCGCTGTCGCCGCCGGTGGCCTGCGAGGCGTGCGCGGACATCGCCGCCCGCTTCTGCCTGGCGTACTTGCGGACGTTCACCCGGTGGGTGATGACCTCCCCCGGCGAGTAGGCGCTCTCGAACGTGCGCACGTCGAACTCCGGTGGGAACCGGTAGACCCTGCCCGCCAGCCGCAGCAGCCGCAGCAGCGGGTCGCGGTTGACCGTCGCCTCCAGCACGATCTCCGTGCCGGCGAGTTCGGCGGCCCGCCGCCCCACCCGGTGCACCTGCACGTGGTCGGGATGTCCGTAGCCGCCGGCCGGGTCGTAGATCGACAGCAGGTCGGCGTTCTCCTCACGCAGGATCGCGGCCAGCCGGCGGGCCGCCTCCTCGGTGTCTGCGTCGATGAAGGCGTTGTCGGGGCGTTCCTCGGCGATGCCGCCCTTGGGGCTCAGCCCCGAGTCGCCGTAGCCGAGGCACTCCACCCGGACGCAGCCGAGCAGCGCGGCCGACTCGTACAGCTCCTTGAGCCGGGTCTGCCCCAGCTCCTCACCGGGCTCCATCTCGGCCAGGCCGCGCTCGCCCGCGGTCGCGACCACGAGCACCACGCGGTGCCCCTCGGCCGCGAGCATCGCCATCGTGCCCGCCGTCAGCAGGGCCTCGTCGTCGGGGTGGGCATGGAAGAACACAGCGGTACGTGGAGGCACACGCCCAGATTAGTCTGGGAGGGGTGCGGATCTTTCACGTGAGTGACTGTTACCTGCCGCGGCTCGGAGGGATCGAGGTTCAGGTCGCCGACCTGGTGCGGATGCAGCGGCGGGCCGGCCACGAGGTCGAGGTGGCGACCGCGACCCGGGGCGAGGCGCTGCCCGGCGTCCACCGCGTCGTCGCCCGCATGCCCTTCGACCTGCCGGTGCACCCGCGCGGAGTGGGGCATCTCACGCGGCGCATGACGGCGTCGCGGCCCGACGTGGTGCACGTGCACACCGGCGCGGTCTCGCCGTTCGCCTGGATGGGGGTGCGCGCGGCCGTGCGCGCCGGGCTGCCGTGCGTGGTGACCGTCCACAGCATGTGGGACCCGCTCACCCGGCTCGCCTACCGGCTGCTCGGCGTGGCGTACGGCTGGCAGCGGTGGGGGCTGGTGGCCACCACGGTCAGCACCGCCGCGGCGACCCCCATCCGCTCGGTCGCGGGCCGCGGCGTGCCGGTGCACGTGGTCTCCAACGGTCTCGACCTGACGGCCTGGCGCGCCCCCTCCGCGGCGGGGCGGCCGCCCGCCGCGGACCCTCGTGACGAGGTGCACGTCGTGGCGGTCGGCCGGCTGGCGCCGCGCAAGCAGCCGGTACGCCTGCTCAGGCTGCTCGGCGCCGCCCGCGCCCGCGTGCCGGCGCACATCCCGCTGCGTGCCACCGTCGTCGGCGACGGCCCGGCCCGCGGGTCGATGGAGCGCTACCTGGCCAGGCACGGCATGACCGACTGGGTGTCGCTGCCCGGCCGCTACAGCCGCGAGCAGATCGCCAAGGTGCTGGAGTCGGCCGACGTGTTCGTCGCCCCGGCGCCGCGCGAGTCGTTCGGCATCGCGGCCCTGGAGGCGCGCGCCGCCGGGCTGCCCGTGGTGGCCAGGACGCAGAGCGGGGTGGCCGACTTCGTCGCGCACGGCATCGAGGGGCTGCTCGGCCGCGACCTGGGGGCGCTCGCCGAGGCCGTGGCCCGCCTGGCCGTGGACGCCGCGCTGCGCGAGCGGATCACCGCGCACAACCGGGCGACGCCGCCGGCGGCGGGCGCCTGGCCCGCCGTGCTCGACGGGTTCGACCGCGCCTACGAGCAGGCGACCCGTACGGCGAGACGCCACGGAGCCTAGGGACCGACCCGTACGGCGAGACGCCACGGAGCCTAGGGGCGGTGCAGCACCACGTAGCCGTCGCGCTCGAAGACCTTGGTGTAGCCCTCCTCCACCAGCCGGCCGACCTGCGCCGCCTGGTCCTCGGCCGACCCGAACGGAAACTCCCAGCGGGCCGTGTCGGCCACCACCCAGGGCGCGCCGCGCGGCTGCCCGGTCCACAGCAGCACCGTGGCGCGTGCGGTGAGGGCGGGACCGGTCGCGTTGACCGCCTCGACGGTCACCCCCGACGGCACCCGGGACACGGCCTCGCGGGCGGCGGCGACCCGCGTCTCGTCGCCCCGGTAGAACGACGGATGGTAGAGCTGGTCCAGGGCGAACCGGGGCACGAGCGTCAGCGCCACCGCGCACACGCCGAGCGACCAGGCGAGGACGAGCGAGCGGTCGCCGGAGCGCCCGAGCCGGCGCAGCAGCCGGGCCAGGCCGTCGACACCCGCGCACAGCAGGATCACGACCGTGAACGCGCTGTACTGGAAGTCGGCCTGCCACCACGGCGAACGATCGGACAACATCCGTTCCAGCACGTGCGGCAGCGCGGCCAGCGTCAGCGGGGACAGCAGGCACAGCAGCAGCGTCGGCCACACCATGAGGAAGAGCGTGTCGACCTTGTCCTCGGCGCTGAACGGCAGCAGCACGGCCGCGACCGGGTCGCGCAGCAGCGCCAGGATCGCGCTCGGCGCGTCGGGGCCGAGGTGGCCGTAGGCCCAGAAGTCCTGGGTGTCGCCGCCGAGCATGGGGATGAGCGCGCCCCTGGTCAGCAGCACCCCGCCGATGCCGACGGCCGCGCAGCACATGGCGCGCAGGCGGTCGCCGACGGCGAACAGGTAGCACCCGAACCCGACGATCATCAGTCCCATGTCCTCCTTGACCAGGAGGAGCCCGAACATCGCGGCGAACGCGGGCAGCGGCCGGTCGGCGTGGTAGCGCTCGATCATGATCGCCGTCAGCACGGGGACGAACATCACCTCGTGCACGTCGAACGCCGCCGCCTGCGCGACGGGCCATGACACGGCGTAGGCCACGGCCACCAGGTAGGCCGGGCCGGCGCCCAGCGCGCGCCGGGCGAACAGCCACACGAAGGGGATCGCCGCGGCGAACAGCAGCGCCTGGGCGACCACCAGTGACTCCGGCCCGTCGTGCACCCAGTAGAACGGCGCGAGCAGCGCGTACGCGGGGGAGAAGTGGTCGGCCAGTTGGAGGTAGTCGAGCCCCCGGTCGTGGAAGCCGCCGACGGCGGGCACGTACGGCGGGCGGAAGCGCGCGTAGTTGCGGACGGCCTGGTCCACGATGACCAGGTCGAAGACCGAGGCGCGGAAGGTGGCGAGCTTGACCAGTCCGAGCACGGAGTAGGCGGTGGCGGACAGCAGGAGCAGGAGCCCGACGCCGAGCCGGTGACCGCCGGGGAGGGACCGCAGGCGGGGGAGGGGGGCGGCGGTCGCCTCGGACTCGGCCGCGAGCGTGTCGCCCGTCACGGCGACCACCTTAGAGCGTGTTTGAGATGGGTGATCAGCTTCATTCGCAGACGTAGCGGGGCTGGCGTCGGGCGGGCCCTCCTCGGGTGATGCGGCGTGTCAT
>NZ_JBIDCC010000020.1:0-119479 GCF_043204415.1 Nonomuraea sp. NPDC047897
GCGGGTGCTTCTCCGGGCGCCCACCGGTGTTCGGCTCGGGAAGTAGCGGCTCGATCAGCTCCCACTGCGCGTCAGTCAGATCGGAGGGATAGCGGTGAGAGGGCATCCGGCCACCCTGACGGCGCCGACGCTTCTCGTCACGCCGCCACGCCGTACATGAACGATCTTCTCAAACACGCTCTTAGACCGCTTTCCGCGGACAGGCGGCCGTCGGACGGGGACCGACCGGCCGTCGGATGGGACCGGCCGTCGCGCGCGGACCGGCCGTCGGACGCGGACCGGCCGTCGCGCGCGCTGCCCCCCGCAGGCGACGCGACGGCCGGAGGCCCGTCAGGAGCAGGCGCTCTGGATCTTCGTCGTGAAGCCCTGGAGCTTGTTCGCCGACTCCATGGCCCCCGTGGGGTTCTTCGGGTCGATCTCGAACCCGTCGAAGGTGGCGGCCAGGTCGTTCAGCGCGGAGGCCAGCTCGCCGTCGTACTTGCCGGCCAGGTCCTTGACCTTCTTGGCGGCCTCGTCGCCGGCGGCCTCGAAGGCCTTGGGGTCGGTGCCGACGCTGGCCATCGAGGTGGTGAACTCGTTCGAGATCTTCGTGACCTCGGTGGCCACCTCGTTGCAGTCGACCGCCTGGCCGAGGGCGCCGCAGGCGGTGGTGAGGCCGGCGAGGGACAGCGTCGCGATGGTCATGGCGATACGCCGGCGAGGGGGAGTCATGGTCAGTTGCCCTTCATCGTTCGTCAGGAGATGGGAAGGAGGTTACGGCCATGCTCTTGATCGCCGCTTGCACGACACTAACAAGGTCCTTATCTCCGCCTTATCAGTGGTTCGCCCCGGCTCTCAGGACGATTGCCGCACCGGACCGGATGGCCGTCGATTTGTCGTGAAGCCCTCGCAAGCGGGTACCGTGAGTCTGATGCTGGCGGACCCTTTCGTGCACCCGGCCCTCTTCTATCAGGGCGACCGGGAGTACGTGGCTGCCACCAGCGCCTTCGTCCGCGAGGGGCTCGACGCCGGCGAGCCCGTGGCCGTCGCCGTTCCCGCCGGCCGGCTCAAGCTGATCGAGTCGGAGCTCGGCGCCGACGCCGCCCGCGTCCAGCTCCTCGACATGGAGCAGGCGGGCCGCAACCCCGGCCGCATCATCCCCGCCGTGCTGCGCGCCTTCGCCGACCGTCACCTCGGCACGCATGTACGGATCATCGGCGAGCCGATCTGGGCCGGCCGCTCGACGACCGAATACCCTGCCTGCGCCCAGCACGAAGCTCTGATCAACTTCGCCTTCACGGGGCGCGACGTCACGATCCTGTGCCCGTACGACGCCGATCGGCTCGACCCCCGCGTCCTGCGCGAGGCCGCGCAGACCCATCCGGTCATCTGGGACGGGCGGGGCCGACGACCCAGCGACGCCTACGCGCCCCTCCAGGTCGTCCTCGACCACAACCTGCCCCTCGGCGAGCCCGCATCGCCGCACATCCTCCGCTTCGACAGCGCCAACCTGTCGGAGGCCCGCACGCTGGCCGCCGACCGGGCGGCCGAGCTGGGGTTCGTGGGCGCCCGGCTCGACGACATCCGCCTGGTGGTCGCCGAGCTGGGGGCCAACAGCCTCGACCACGGTGGCGGCGCCGGTCTCCTCAGGGTCTGGACCGAGCACGACCGGCTGGTGTGCGAGGTCAGCGACACCGGCCACATCACCGACCCGCTGGCGGGCCGCCGGCCGGTCGATCCCCACGTGGCCGGGTCGCGCGGGCTGCTCATCGTCAACCTGCTGAGCGACCTCGTGCGGGTGCACACCCACGCGGGCGGCACCGCCATCCGCACCTACTTCGACCTGCCCGGCCGCTGATCGCCGCCGGCCGCGCGGGGGTGGGGCGGACCGCCGCCACCCTGAGGAGGCCCGCCCCATCAGGGTCCGTCTTCGCGCAGGTCAGCGCCGCCGGGTCAGGGATGTTCCGACCAAGGTCGTAGGGGGCGGTTCAGGGCCGTTTCGGGCCGATCTCCGATGGCTCGCCAGGCCGCGTTCCACGAGCTTGGGAGCATGAAGGCTCTGCTTGTGAGTGGATTGGCGGCCAACGCCGCCGGGACCGTCGCCATGCTCGCCCTGCACGCCCGGGCCGGGCTCGACCCGCTGTACGACGTGATCAGCACGTACGCGTTCCACGAGGACGGCTGGCTGCTGCCCACGTCGCTGACGTTGTTCGCGGTGGGCGGGGTGCTGACCGCCGAGGCGGTGCGCAGGGCCGGCGCGGGCGGCTGGGTGGTGGCGTTGCTCGGCGCCTGGTCGGTCAGCATGTTCCTCATCGGGGCCTTTCCCACCGACCGGCCGGGAGTGCCGTTGTCGCTGTCGGGCGGAATACACCGCTACGCGGCCTTCGCCGCCTTCCTCGCGATGCCGGCCGCTGGGATGCTGCTGGCCAGGACCCAGGCCCGGTACGGCCGGGCGGTGCGGATCCTCAGCGGGATCGCGCTCGGCGCACTGGTGCTGGTCGTGACGCCGTACGTGGTGCGCATGGCGGGCGTCCCGCTCGGCGACGGCGACATCCCCGCCGGGCTGACCCAGCGGATCGTCGTGATCACCGAGCTGGGCGTGCTCGCGGCGGTGGCGCTGTCGCTGCTCCGGGCCTCGGCCGCCCGGGCCGCTCAGCGTTCCCAGGGCGGCGTGTCGCCCATCTTGGCGTAGTACTTCGCCAGATGCGCCCTGACGCGGGAGATGTCCTCCTCGGGCAGGTCGATGCCGCCCCGTGCGCCGTCCATGACTCCCGCGGCGGCGACGACCGCCCGCGGGACGACCTTCAGCTCACCACCGACGACGTCGGCGATCGGCAGCTTGTACGAGCCGAACGCGCCGGCGTCGTCGCCGTCGTACCACACGTGGGCCTGCCGGTACTTCTCGTTGGGCCGGTCCTCGGCGCCCGCCCACGAGCGCACCCGCTTCTCGGCCGCGGCGGCGTCCCACGCCCGGTCGCGGTCGGCCAGCGGCAGGTCCTGGAACCTCGTAACGGTCATGACATGGGGCTACCCGCCTCGCAGGCGTGAAACGGGCGCGACTCGGTAGAGAAGGGGAAACGGCTGAAGGACGTGATGACGATGACGATACTGATCGCTTACGACGGCTCCGAGGACGCCAAGGCCGCGATCGCGTACGCGGGACCGCTGCTGAAGGGACAGCCGGCCGTCGTGCTCACCGTGTGGGAACGGGCCGTGACCGTGCCGGTGGGCCTGATGATGCCGGTCGGCCACTCGGCGGAGGAGGACGAGGCGATGCGCGGGGCGATGGCGCAGCTGGCCGCCGAGGGAGCCGACCTGGCCCGCCAGGCGGGGCTCGACGCCACGCCCCGGGCCGAGATCCATCCGGCCGCCGTGTGGTCGTCGATCGTGGAGGTCGCCGACGAGCTCGACGCCTCGCTGATCGTGACGGGCACGCGCGGGCTGGGCGGGCTCACGTCGCTACTGGTCGGCAGCACGGCCAACCGGGTGCTCCACCACGCCGACCGGCCCGTCCTGGTCGTGCCCGCCCCGAAGCCCGGGTGACGGAACGCCCGCCGCCGAAACCCCCGGGGGCGGGCACGATCGCGCCGCCGGGGCCGTTGTTCCGGCGGCCCCGGCGGGCCTAGGCTGACGCGCACATCGACCGACCAGCCGGTATGGAGGCGCTCGTGCCCGTCAACACCGTCCGCGGCCCCGTCGAAGCCGACCGGCTCGGCCAGACCCTCATGCACGAGCACGTCTTCGTCCTGTCCCCCGAGCACCTGGAGAGCTACGGCCGGGGCGCGTGGTGGGACGAGGAGGTCAGGGTCGCCGACGCCATCGGCAAGCTGCGGGCCGCCGCGGCCAAGGGCGTGCAGACCATCGTGGATCCGACCGTGTGGGGCCTCGGCCGGTACATCCCGCGCATCCAGCGCGTCGCGGCCGAGGTGCCGGAGCTGAACATCATCGTGGCGACCGGGCTCTACTCCTTCGAGGAACTGCCGCACCAGTACGAGCACCGCGGCCCCGGCCTGCTGCTCGACATGCCGGAGCCGATGGTCGAGGACTTCGTGCGCGACCTCACCGAGGGCATCGGCGACACCGGGGTGAAGGCGGCGTTCCTCAAGTGCGTGGTCGAGGAGAAGGGCCTGCTCCCCGGCGTCGACCGCATCTGCCGGGCCGTCGCGCAGGCCCACCTGCGCACCGGCGCGCCGATCACCGTGCACACCAACTCCTTCGCCGGAACCGGGCCGATCGCGCTGGACCTCTTCGCCGAGGAGGGCGTCGACCTGACCAAGGTCGTCGTCGGGCACGCGGGCGACACCAACGACCTCGACTACCTCATGCGGCTGGCCGACACCGGGGCCACGCTCGGCATGGACCGGTTCGGTCTCGACATCTACAACCCGACGGCCCAGCGGGTGGCCACCATCGCCGCCCTGTGCGAGCGGGGCTACGCCGACCGGATGGTGCTCAGCCACGACACCGCCTGCTTCATGGACTACTTCGGCGGCGCCTGGGACGAGGCCCGCGGCGCGGTGGCTCCCAACTGGCGCTACGATCACATTCACGATGACGTCGTGGCCGCGCTTCTCGACTCCGGGGTGACCCGGAAGCAGATCGAGCAGATGCTGGTGTTCAACCCGAGACGCTACTTTGCGTAAAGTGGTGACATCGGTCAAGCAATGCGGGTAGGTGGAGCTGGGTGACTTCGGAGCAAGCCTTGTCGATCAGCCTGGGGCTCCAGGGCCCCTGTGTCATCGCAAGGCTCACGGGGGAGTTCGATTTCGCGTCGGCCGCCGAGGTGCGCGACCGCGTGACCAAGGCCCTCGACCTCACCCAGCCACCCCTGCTCGTCATCGACATGCAGGCCGTGAGCGTCTGCGACTCCTCAGGTTTGTCGGTCCTGGTCTACCTGCACAAGGCGGTCACCGCCTCCGGCGGGCGGCTGCTGCTGTCGGGGCTCAACGGCCGCTGCAAGCACCTGTTCGCCATCACGGCCCTCGACAAGTTCTTCGACATCCGCAGCACGGCCGAACTGGCCATCGCGGAGCTCAACGAGACAGGGGACGCGCCGCCGTTCACCGGCTAGTCCTGACATATCCCGATATGTGTTGACCCGGTGCCCTCCGTGATGGTTAATCGAAGGGGCTGAGGCTGCTTTCGACGGGGGAAGCGGCCACGCGTCGCACTGGGGGCATCATGCGCACTCGCCTGTCCGCCTTGCTCTTATCGGCCTCGCTCGCGACCACGACCCTGGTCGCCGCCTCGCCCACCGCCCACGCCGCGACACCCACCGGCACGTCCGTGACCCTCGCCGGCGGCGCGGCGACAGGCGCCGCCGCACGCCCGAAACTCGTCCGTACCAAGATCTACTTCGGTCGATGCAAGGACACCTGCCGGATCAAGGTCCGCATCAAGAACGTCTCCGCGAAGCGGCTCTACGACGTCACCCTGACCGCCCGCCTGGAGATCAACAACCGCAAGGCCGGGTCGTGTCACGACTACGTCGGCGCCATCCGTCCAAGGGCCACCCGGTGGGCCGGCTGCACGGTCCGTTCCGGGACACTCGCCAAGCAGTGGAACCGCTGGCTCGACGGGGAGATCCGCTGGGACCGGGAGGCTCGCACGGTGGTCGCCTACGAGTACTACGGCTGACCGCCGCTTTGGGGAGCGTTCCAGCGAGCTGAGACGCCGACCACGAAGAGAGGGAGCCAGGGGCCCGAGCCGGGCTCGGCCCCCGGCCGGTCAAGCAGTGATCATCAGAGCCAGGCCGATGAGTACCACGATCGGCACCACCCAGACCACGGCCTCGGCAGCGAACTCCTTGTACATCGGTCGATCTCCCTTGTCACGCCCACGCGGGCGGCGTACACGTCACTGCGCAGCATAGCCGCCCACCGGCTCTCCCAATCCACCGCGCCGCAACACCGCCCAAATCCCCCGCGTCGCGTCCGCTGATCGCTGCCGCGGTCGCTTCCCGCGTGATCCCAGGAACGGCACCGCAGCGATCGGCTCCTTCCGCAGCGAGGTGCTCCTTCCGCATCGAGGTCCGCAGGCTGGCCGCAGCGATCCACAGGGCCCCTGACGGTCCGGAGATCTTCGAGAGCGGCCCGCTCCCGTGCGCAGGCTGCGCCCGGCCGCCCCCGTAGGGGCCGGCACATTCGACTGCCTTGCCCGGCCGCCCGCTGCAACGAGAACTGCGGTTCGACCATCGACATCGACCACTGGCGTCGACCACCGATGTCGACCCTCGCATCGACCGCCGGATCAGCCACCGGTCAGACTTCGGCGGCGGCTGCTCCCGCGCGTCGAACGTCCCGGATCCTCTCGCGGGCGACACGCGGCGACGGATGTCACCTCGTGCGGGCGGCGCCGCCGTATCCCATCATCATGGCCGGTCGTCCTCGGCCCGCAGCCGGTTCAGCGCGATCCGCTTCCCCAAACCGGCCAGCGACTCGTCGGCCATCAGCCCGGCCAGCAGCGGCGCGTCGGCGTCCACCCGGTCCAGCACCTCACGGTGTCCACCGCTGAACCGGCTCCATGCGCGTACCACTTCCGGCATGGCGGCGATGGCCTCCTCCGACAGGATGGCCTCCCGGGGCAGCCAGGACGTGAAGAGCTGGGACACCCGCGCAGGGCTCCACCACAACGGGCGATCCCCCACGAACTCCACCAGCTTTCCGAACGCCTCCGTCGCCCCCGGCAGGTCAGGCAAATCCTGGAACCTGGAGACGGTGTCATCCGGCGCGGACCGCACGGCATGCGGCACGGCACGCGCGCGCCCCAGCGCGAACGGCCGCACCGAGGGGAACGTGTCGGCGACCATCGCGCCCATCACGCGGTCGGTCAGCTCCAGCGCGTCGAGTATCCGCCCGGCCACCACGCCCGGCTCCGCGGGATCCAGCCGGAGGTCGTCCAGGAACTTCGGCTCGTCGACCAGCGCGTCCACCGCCAGACCGCCGTTGACCTGGTCGACGCCCACGACGAGGACGTGCGGCTCCTTGTCGTCGTGGTAGCGGAAACGCAGCGCGGCGAGGGTCTGCTGCCCGTAGCGGTCGGCCTTGCCGTACCAGGCTCCCTCGCACATCACCTGGCCCATGCGAGCCACCCACCCGGGCAGCGCCCGCACCGCGTCCCGCCCCGCCTCAGCCCGGGCGGCGACGTCCGCGGCCGCGTCCGCCCGTTCGCCCCCGGCGTGCCCGCCACCGTTCGGACGCCCGCCATCGGTCTCCGCGCCCGCGTCACCGTCCGGACGTGCGCCGGAGCCGACCGGCGCAAACGGAGCAGCCTCCACGCCGAACAGGGCGGCGAGAACCAGCCGCGCCTCTGCGGTGTCCGAGGCGGTCAGCTCCCGTACGAACTCCTCCGCGCCGCCCTGCTCCAGCCCGGCGGCGAGCCTGGCCGCCCAGAGCTCGGTGCGCAGCGGGGAGCGCCACCTGAGCAGGTCACGGGCCTGCGCGATCGCCGTGGTAAACGTCGAAGTGCTCACCCTCCGACCGTATCGCCCGGCGCACCCCGCCATCGGCGGCCACGTTCCGCTGGAAGCGGACCCAGTCCCGCCCCTGCACCGAATCCCGCTCCCGTGCGCGGGGCATGAGGCGCTCAGCAGTGCCGGCCCTGCTCGCCGCGCGAGGGCCGAGAATCGTTCAGGAGCGACCGGACCGCGGCCAGGCCTGGGGCCGCCCTGGGTGGGGCGGCCCCGGGCCTGGCCGGTTCGGGTGGGCGGCCCCAGGTCCGGCCGATACGGGGGAGGGCTGGAGGTCAGCGGCTGTTGCCGGGACCGGTCAGTCCTGCCTTGCGGAGGGCTTCGGCCATGGCGCCCGAAGGGGCTGGGCGGTCCTGGCGCTGGCCGCCCTGACCGTTGCCGCGCTGGCCGCCGTTGCCGCGCCCACGCTGGCCGTTGTCGCCGCCGCGCTGGGCGCCGTCGCCGCGGCCACGCTGGCCGCCCTGGCCGGCGCCACCGTCACCTCGCGTGCCCTCGCCTCGCGTGCCGTCACCTCGGGTGCCGCCCCGCTGGCCGCCGTCTCCACGGCTGCGCTGGGTGCTGTCGCGGCCCTGGCGGGGGCCGCGCTGGCCGCGTCCGTCGGCCGAGCTCTGGGCCGCCTCGTCGTCCAGGCGCAGGGTCAGGGAGATGCGCTTGCGCGGGATGTCCACGTCGAGCACCTTGACCCGGACGATGTCGCCCGGCTTGACCACGTCACGGGGGTCCTTGACGAAGGTGCGCGACATGGCGGAGACGTGGACCAGGCCGTCCTGGTGGACACCGACGTCCACGAACGCGCCGAACGCCGCGACGTTGGTGACCACGCCTTCGAGGATCATCCCGGACACCAGGTCCGAGATCTTCTCGACGCCCTCCTTGAAGGTGGCGGTCTTGAAGGCCGGACGCGGGTCACGCCCGGGCTTCTCCAGCTCGCGGAGGATGTCGCCGACCGTCGGCAGGCCGAACGTGTCGTCGGTGAACTCCTGCGGCTTGATCGAGCGCAGCACCGCCGTGTTGCCGATCAGCGTCTTGAGGTCGGTCCTGACGGAGCCGAGGATGCGCCGGACCACCGGATAGGCCTCGGGGTGCACGCTGGACGCGTCGAGCGGGTCGTCGCCGTCGCGGATGCGCAGGAAGCCCGCGCACTGCTCGAACGCCTTCGGCCCGAGCCGCGACACCTCCTTGAGCGCGGTGCGCGTACGGAACGGGCCGTTGGTGTCGCGGTGGCGCACGATGCTCTCCGCCAGCGTGGCGCCGATGCCGGACACGCGCGTGAGCAGCGGAGGGGAGGCGGTGTTGACGTCGACGCCGACGGCGTTGACGCAGTCTTCCACCACCGCGTCGAGCGAGCGGACAGCTTGGTCTCGGCCAGGTCGTGCTGGTACTGGCCGACGCCGATCGACTTGGGGTCGATCTTGACCAGCTCGGCCAGTGGGTCCTGCAGCCGGCGGGCGATCGAGACCGCGCCGCGCAGGGACACGTCGAGCTCCGGCAACTCCTGGGAGGCGTACGCGGAGGCGGAGTAGACCGACGCGCCGGCCTCCGACACCACGATCTTGGTGAGTGACGGCATGTGCTTGACCAGCTCGCCCGCCAGCTTGTCGGTCTCGCGGGAGGCGGTGCCGTTGCCGATCGCGATCAGCTCGACGCCGTGCTTCTGCGCCAGTGCGCCGAGCACGGCCAGCGACTGGTCCCACTGCCGCTTGGGCTCGTGGGGATAGATGGTGGCGGTGTCGACCACCTTGCCCGTGGCGTCGACCACGGCGACCTTCACGCCCGTGCGCAGGCCGGGGTCGAGCCCCATGGTGACGCGCGTGCCCGCCGGGGCGGCCAGCAGCAGGTCGCGGAGGTTGGCGGCGAACACCCGCACCGCCTCGTCCTCGGCCGCCTGCCACAACCGCATGCGCAGGTCGATGCCCAGGTGGACGAGGATGCGTGTGCGCCAGGCCCAGCGAACCGTCTCACCCAGCCAGCGGTCGGCCGGCCGGCCCTGGTCGGAGACGCCGAACCGGGAGGCGATGCGCATCTCGTAGTCGGGACTGTCGTCCGGCTCGAGTGTGACGCTGAGGATCTCCTCCTTCTCGCCCCGGAACATCGCCAGAATCCGGTGCGAGGGCAGCTTGGTGAACGGCTCGGCGAAGTCGAAGTAGTCGGAGAACTTCGCCCCCGCCTCCTCCTTGCCCTCCCGCACCTTGGCGACCAGCCGTCCGCGCTCCCACAGCTGCTCCCGCAGCCCGCCGATCAGGTCGGCGTCTTCGGCGAACCGCTCGATCAGGATGGCCCGGGCCCCCTCCAGCGCCGCCCCGGCGTCGGCCACCCCCTCGGTGACGAACCCCTCCGCCTCCGCCGCCGGATCCAGCGTCGGGTCGGCGAGCAGTCGGTCGGCGAGCGGCTCCAGCCCCAGCTCGCGGGCGATCTGCGCCTTCGTGCGCCGCCTGGGCTTGTAGGGCAGGTAGATGTCCTCCAGGCGCGCCTTGGTCTCGGCCGCCATGATCTGGGCGCGCAGCTCGTCGTCGAGCTTGCCCTGGGACTCGATCGACTCCAGGATCGCCGAGCGGCGCTCCTCGAGCTCGCGAAGGTAGCGCAGCCTCTCCTCGAGCGTGCGCAACTGCGCGTCGTCGAGGGCTCCGGTCACCTCCTTGCGGTATCGGGCGATGAACGGCACCGTGGCGCCGCCGTCGAGCAGCTCGATGGCCGCGAGCACCTGCCCGTCGCGCACGCCGAGCTCTGCGGCGATCCGCTGGTGAATAGAGAGCACTTGCCTGCCTTTCGATGGTCCCGCCGGTCAATTGTGCAGGACCGAGCCGTTCTTCATGACCAGAGTCCGCGACGGGTGAACACGCCGCGCCCGGTGGGCCCGGCGCGGCGGACGGGGGCGGATGCGGACGAGAACGCCGGTCATGCCGAGAACCTTAGAGCCCGGCACCGACGATTTCCGGATCCGCGGCCGGCCGCGGCCTTGAATGTCTTCGCGCGACCGGGAGCTCTTGGCACCGGTTCGGGGGCGCCTGTCCCGCTCTGCGCGCCGGAGGTCGCGGATCAGATGTCCGCGAGGTGGGAGACGTTCGCCCGGTCGGTCTCGTCCGTGCTCGGCCGGCCGGCCAGCCAGGCGTCGAGGATCTCGTCGAGCAGCACGTCGGAGGTGAGGCGCAGGCTGAGCGCCAGGACGTTCGCGTCGTTCCACCTACGCGCGCCGTCGGCGGTGTAGGCGTCCACGCACAGGGCGGCCCGTACGCCGGGCACCTTGTTGGCCGCGATGGACGCGCCGGTGCCGGTCCAGCAGCACACCACGGCCTGGTCGGCGCGGCCCTCGCCGACGTCCCGCGCGGCCGCCTCCGAGGCCCACGCCCAGTCGTCGCGTTCCTCGTCGTTCAACGCGCCGTGCGTGATCACCTCGTGCCCGCGGTCACGCAACCCCGCCACGACCCGCCGGGCCACCCCGTCGAGGCTGTCGGCTGAAACGGCGATTCTCATGTTCCACGTCTACCAGGAACCGCCGGGTTGCGTGCTCTCGTGGTCGCGGTCCTCGGGTGGGAGGCAGGGGGAGGTGGCGGCGAGGTAGAGGTTGTCGCCCTCGGTCCAGGCGAGGGCGAGGACGAAACCGTCAGGGCTGCTCGTGCCGGTGATGCTGGGATGGCCCGCCTCGAAGCCGCCGGTGGACGTTATCGCGTGCCCCTGAGCTTCCCAGTGGTCGTGCACCTGCCGAGCCGCTGTGACGACGCCTCCGTCGGGAAGACCACGAAGCCAATATTTTCGATTGATGGTGAACCGCAGAGGAATCCCGTCGTCGGACCAGGCGCAGGGATTGGGTGGGGTCGAATAGGGGATGATCTCGAGCTCCGCCGGCGGTGTCAGGGCCGCAGCGGTTTCGCGTACGAGTTGTTCGACGCGTTCGAGAGCTTGGGTGTGGGTGACGGTCCGTTCTGATGGGTGCTCGGGCATGCAGGAGCTCACGGTCATGATCAGGGCAAGGGTGCGTGCGAACCTAGTGAGAGACATCGCCGATATCTTCGTTCCGGCCGAACTGCGGCATGAGCAGTTGTGGCCTGGGTGACAAGGCAGGTGGATCTTCCAGTTCCTGATACTGCTCGTTGACTATCCGTCCGAGATTGCGTAGCGACGCAGAATCGACATCCCAGTACGACGAGTGGGCGTTCTGGAGGAGGCTGCGGCCTACGGGGAAAGGACGGGCGCCGAAGGAGGGGGAGCCGGGGTCGCGGCCGAAGTGGCCGAGTTTGGCGACCGGGTCGTTGCGGTCCTCGCCGACCCAGACGCGGTCGGCGGGGAGGCCCAGTTCGGTGGCGTGGTCGACGCCGACCCCGGGGCTGCCCACGAAGATGAGCTCGTCCGCCAGGCGTCCCCGGCGCAGCAGGGCGGCCTGACCTGTGACGAGGGAGCCGTAGCTGTGGCCGAGGACGACGTGGCGGCCGGGGGCGGTGCGGGCGGCGGTGAGGCCGTCGGTGAAGGCGGCGAGTTCGGTGGCGCCGCGCCGGGCCGGCGCGGCGCCGATGACGGAGGCGCCGGGGGTGAGGGTGCCGGACGTCTGGGGCGGGTCGTAGCCGAGCCAGGCGATGGAGGCGATGGTCCGGGAGCCGGCCGTGGCCTGGGCCTGCTGCCACAGGACGCGGGCGCGGTCGATGTCGCCGGCGAAGGCGCTCAGGCGGGTGTTCAGGCCGGGCACGTACGTCACGGTGACGGCGGCCGTGTCGGGGTCGCCCCAGGAGACGGCCAGCCGGCCGGTGCCGGTGAGGTCGAAGGACAGCAGGAGCGCGGGGGGATGGCCGGACACGCCGCCGAGGGCGAGGGCGCGTTCGACCATGGTGATGTTCTTGAGGAGGCGCATCGTCTCGTCCTGGGCGAGCAACGCCGCGGGCGTCGCCAGGTGGCGCAGGTCGGTGGTGATGGAGGTGAGGGCGCCGGGGCCGTACAGGCGGGACAGTTCGGCGGTGAGCCGGGCCTTCTCCGCGGCGAGCAGGTGGCGGTTGGCCCGGTCGCGTACGGCGGCGGGCAGGCCGTCGAGCGAGCCGAAGCCCGGCAGGGTGACGAGGTGCCGCCGGGCGCCGTCGGGCAGGCGCCGCCACCAGGAGGCGACCTGGGCGGGCAGAGCGGTGTCACGCACGGCGAGGAGCTGGGCCAGGCAGCCCTGGTCGCCCGTGGCCAGGCGGGACAGGAGGGCGTCGCGGGAGACGGCGTACGCGCCGAAGAGGTCGTGGGCGGCCACGCCGGCGGGGATCCAGCGGTCCGAACGCCGGATGCGGGCCAGGCGGCGGCGGAGGTCGGGGCACTGGGTGGCGGTCCATTCGGCGGCGCGCAGGACGGTCCAGGCGGGGGAGGGCGGCAGGCCGAAGGCGGCCAGCTCCGCCCGGAGCCGGTGGCCTGCGGCGGAGAGGCGGTCGGCGGCGGCTTCCAGGGCGGCGATCAGGGCCGTCATGGCGGCGGTGTCGATGCCGCGGAACGGGCCGTGGGTGGCCGGGGCCACCGGCACCTGGGTGGAGGTGGCCGGAGGTGGGGGCTGCGGCTCGCCCAGGTGGGCCGCCGTCTGGGCGAGGGAGGCGAGGGCCAGGGCGAACGCCGACTGCAGGGAGCCTCGTTGGGTGGCCAGCCCGGCCGCGAAGTGCGGCGCTCCACCGCCGACCCAGGCGTGCGCGACCATCAGGCGGGCCGGGGCGTCGAGGTCGGCGTGGTGCTCGGCGGCGAGTTGGGCGACGCGGCGGAACGCCGCACCGGCCGACGGTGCCCGCATGGACGTCTCGCCGGTTGAGGGCGCCGTCATGCGCGTCTCGCCGGTCGGTGCCGCCACGTCTCGCGGGTCCCTCCGCTCCGGCGGGCTGGGAGGAGCGGGTCGACTGGGAGGAGCGGGTCGACTGGAAGGGTGTGGTGGGCTCGGTTCGTCTGGTCGGCTCCGGTGGTGCGGTGCGCCTTGTGGGGTTCGGGCATGGCGGGTTCAGGGTCTCAGCCCGGGGCGACGGCGGTCGGCGAAACGGAAGTTCGCGGCGATAAGTCGGCTCGGTCCCTCATGTCGGACTAGCGAAACCAGGTGGCATGTGCTTGGTTGTGTCGCCATATGAAGATTGATTTAGGGGATGTTGAGGATCTTGCCCGGGGATGTGCCGTATTGGGTACCGGGGGCGGGGGAGACGTGCGGACGGGCGCGCTGGCGGCGCGCCGGGCCATCGAGGAGTACGGGGCGGTGCCGCTCGTCCGGCCGCGGGACCTGGCCGGTGACGCGCTGGTCGTGCCGCTGTCCGGCATCGGGGCGCCCACCGTCAGCCACGAGATGATCCACGGCGAGGAGGAGCCGCGCCGGATCGCCGAGGAGGTCGAACGGATCTTCGGCCGGCCGCCGGACGCGGTCATGTCGTCGGAGATCGGCGGCGCGAACGGCGTGGCGCCCGTCGCCTGGGCCGCGCAGCTCGGCCTGCCGCTGCTGGACGCCGACGGCATGGGCCGGGCGTTCCCCGAGGTGCAGATGGTCTCGATGTACGTGGCGGGGCTGCCGGCCGACTTGGTGATCATGGCGGATGTGGCCGGGAACGTGGTGACCATCCGGCCCGTGGACGGCCTGTGGTCCGAGCGGCTGGCGCGGGCGGTGTGCGTCGCCGCCGGCTCGCACGCGCTGATGGCCGACTACGTGCTCACCGCCGAGCGGGCGAACGGCGCGCTGATCGAGGGGACGGTGTCGCGGGCGCTGGCCATCGGACGGGCCACCGTGGGGGTCGCCGAACCGCTGCGGGCGCTGCGGGACGAACTGGGCGCGGCCCGGCTGATCAGCGGCAAGCTGACCGACGTCGAGCGACGCACCACCGGCGGATTCGTCAGGGGGACGGCCACGATCGAGGGCACCGGCGGCGACCGTGGCCGGCGGCTCACCCTGGAGCTGCAGAACGAGAACCTGGTGGCCGTCGAGGAGGGGCGGGTCAGGGCCATGGTGCCCGACCTGATCACCGTGGTCGACACCGAGACGGCCGCCGCGATCCAGACCGAGGCGCTGCGTTACGGCCAGCGGGTCACGGTGCTCGCCTGGCCGTGCGACCCCCTCTGGCGTACGCCGAAGGGGCTGGAGACGGCAGGCCCGCGGGCGTTCGGCTACGACCTGGACTACGCGCCCGTCGAGGAGTTGACGACGTGATCGAGGGAGCGCTGCGTGTCGGCATCGACGTCGGCGGCACGAACACCGACGCCGTCGTCCTCGACGCCGCCGACCGGGTGGTCGCCAAGGCCAAGCGGCCGACCTCGCCCGACGTCACCGAGGGGCTGCGGGCCGCGCTGGACGCCGTCCTGGCCGAGGCGGGAGCCGCGGCGGGCGGGGTGTCGCGGGTCATGCTCGGCACCACCCACGCCACCAACGCCGTCCTGGAACGCCGCAACCTCGGCCGGGTCGCCGTGCTCCGGCTCGGCGCGCCCGCCACCACGTCCGTGCCGCCGCTGTCCGGCTGGCCCGCCGACCTGCGCGAGGCCGTCTGCGCCGGGGAGGCCGTGGTGCCCGGCGGGCACTACGTCGACGGGCGCGAGATCGGCCCGCTGGACAGGGACGCGATCCGCCGCTTCCTGGACGGGACGGCAGCCGACGCGGTCGCGGTGACCGGCGTGTTCAGCCCGGCGGACGGCGGGCACGAGCGGGAGGTCGCGGAGCTGGTGCGGCGGGAGTACGGGCTGCCCGTCTCGCTCAGCCACGAGATCGGCTCGCTCGGGCTGCTCGAACGCGAGAACGCGACCGTGCTCAACGCCGCCCTGTACGGCGTGGCCGCCCACGTCGTGGAGGCGCTGGTCAGAGCGCTGGCCGAGCGCGGGCTGGCCGCCAGGCCGTACCTGGCCCAGAACGACGGCACGCTCATGACGGTGGAGCACGCGGCGCGCCTGCCGGTGGCGACCATCGGTTCCGGCCCGGCGAACTCGCTGCGCGGCGCCGCGTTCCTGTCGGGCGTGGCCGAGGCGGTCGTGGCCGACGTGGGCGGGACGTCCACGGACCTCGGCGTCCTGGCGGGCGGGTTCCCCCGGGAGTCGGCGGCGGCGGTGGAGATCGGCGGTGTGCTGACCAACTTCCGCATGCCGGACATCCTGGCCATCGCGCTGGGCGGCGGCAGCGTGGTCCGTGAGCACGGCGTCGGCCCCGACTCGGTGGGATACCGGATCACCGAGGAGGCGCTCGTGTTCGGCGGCGGCACGGTGACCATGACCGACGCGGCGGTGGCCGCCGGCCGCACGCCGCCGGGGCTGCCGGGCCGGCCGGAGACGTTCCGGCTGGACGGCCTGATGCGGGCGGCCGTGGCGCGGGCCGACGAGATGGTGGCCGACGCCGTGGACCGGATGGCGCTCGGCCGTGGGGACCGGCCGCTGGTGGCGGTCGGCGGCGGGGCGTTCCTGCTCGCGCCGGAGATCCCCGGGGTGAGCCGCGTCGTCCGTCCGGAACACGCCGAGGTGGCCAACGCCGTGGGCGCCGCGATCGCGCTGGCGAGCGGCAGAGTGGATACGATCTTGCCTGCGGGCGAAAGCCGGTCAAAGGCGATCGAAAGGGCCAAGGAGGAGGCCGCGGCGCGAGCCGTCGCCGCGGGTGCCGACGCCGCGCAGGTCGAGATCGTCGACCTGGTCGAGGTGCCGTTGAGCTACCTCTCCGAGCCCGCCGTGCGGGTACACGTCAAGGCCGCCGGACCTCTCGCCCGGTGACGACATCGAAAGGACCCTCATCCATGCGCTGGCACAAGCGACTGCTCGTCGCCGGAGTCGCCGGCGCCGTGGCCATGGCCGCATCCGCATGCGCGGGCGGTCAGGTGCGCGGCGCCGGCGGGACTCCCCAGCCGAGCACCACCACCAGCCCGTCGTCGGCGGCGGCCCAGGCCAACGACGCCACCTTCGTCTACGCCCCGAACCTGGACGTGGTCACCGACTGGGACCCGGCGAGCTCGTACTCCAACGAGATCATCGCCATGGCCAACATCTACGAGGGGCTGACGCGCTACAACGCCGAGGCCGGCAAGCCGGAGCCGCGCCTGGCCACCGAATGGACCTCGGCGAACGACGGCAAGGAGTGGACGTTCAAGCTGCGCCAGGGCGTGAAGTTCCACACCGGGGCGCCCCTGGACGCCGAGGCGGCCAAGAAGGCCATCGAACGCACCATCAAGGTCAACTCCGGGGCCGCCTACATCTGGGGCTCGGTCGACAGGATCGAGGCCGTGGACCCGGCGACGCTGAAGTTCACCCTCAAGTACGCCGCGCCGCTCGATCTCGTCGCCTCCTCCGGGTACGCGGCCCACATCTACGACACGTCCGTGGCCGACGAGCTCAAGGACGGCACGAAGGACGCCGGCACCGGCCCGTACACGATCGACACGTGGCAGAAGGGCAAGGAGACCGAGCTCACGCTGAAGGCGTTCGAGGACTACTGGGGCGGCTGGAAGCCCGAGCAGTACAGGAAGGTGAGCTTCCGCGTCACCCCGGAGATCACCACCGCCTGGCAGCTGCTGCAGAAGGGTGAGGTGAACTTCGTCCCCCGGCTCAACCCCCAGCTGTTCGAGCAGGCCGGCACGACGGAGGGCGTGCGCACCGCGCAGAAGCCGTCCTTCCAGAACCTCCTGCTGCTGCCCAACACCGTGTCCGGTCCGATGAAGGACGTGAAGGTCCGGCAGGCGCTGCAGCTCGCCATCGACTACGACGGCCTGGTCGCGGCGCTGAAGGGCGCCGGGACGAAGGCCTCCGGCCTGGTCCCGCAGGGCCTGCTCGGCCACGTCGCCGGCATGGAGCCCCGGCAGGATCTCGCGCGGGCGCAGGAGCTGCTGAACGCCGCCGGCTACGGCCCCGACCTGGAGGAGCTCAAGCTCACGCTCACCTACGCCCAGGGCGACGAGGACCAGAAGCTGCTGGTCACGTTGCTCAGCTCGACGTTCAAGAAGCTGAACGTGACGCTGCAGGCCAAGCCGATGGCCTGGAACGCCCAGTGGGACCTCGGCAAGAAGCGGGGCCAGGACATCTTCGTCATGTACTGGTATCCGGACTATCCGGACGCCTACTCGTGGTTCCTCAACGTCTTCAGGAGCGCGGACAAGCCGCAGTTCAACCTCTCCTATCTGAAGAACCCCGGCGTCGACCGGGCCATCGACGCGCTGCCGCAGCTCACGGCCACCGACGCGCTGGCCGCCGACGCGGCGTACGCCGACCTGCAGAAGAAGATCCTTCAGGAGGAGGCCGCGGTGGCGGTGCCGTACGTGCAGACCTACCAGCGCGCGCTGTCGGCCGACGTGGAGGGGTACGCCGACAACCCGGCCTATCCCAACGTGGTCTTCTTCCACGACCTCAAGCCCGCCGGCTGAGGTCGTGCCGCGCTACGTGGCCCGCCGGCTCGGCCAGGCGCTGCTGGTCGTGGCCGGTGTGGTCGGGCTGACGTTCGTCATCATGCGGATGGTGCCGGGTGACCCGGCGGTGGCCTTCGCCGGGCCGAAGGCCACGCCGGGGCAGCTCGCGGAGGCGCGGGAGCGGTTCGGGCTGGACGACCCGCTGCCCGCCCAGCTCTGGAACTACGTCAGGGACCTGGTGACCGGCGACTGGGGGACCAGTCTGCGCACCCGGCAGCCGGTCGTCGAGGACCTGTACGTGGCGTTCCCGGCGTCGCTGGAGCTGGTGGGCGCGGCGCTGCTCGGCGCCGTGGTGGTGGGCGTCCCGGTCGGGGTGCTCGCCGCCCGCTATAAGCGGAAATTTCCGGATATTGGGGTGCGGGTGACGAGCATGCTGGCCGTTTCCGTCCCGGTGTTCTGGCTGGCCCTGGCCCTGCAGACGGTCTTCGCCGGCCACCTCGACTGGCTGCCGGTCGCCGGGGAGTACGACCCCGCGCTCGACACCACGAGCCCGCTCACCCTCTGGACCAACATCACCGTCGTGGACGCCCTCATCACCGGCAACTGGCCCATCCTCACCAGCACCCTGGAGCACCTGGTGCTGCCCGCCCTCGTCGTGGCCGCGTACCCGACCGGCGTGATCGCGCAGATGACCCGGGCGGGGCTGATCGAGGAGTCGGGCCAGGACCACGCGCGCATGGAGCGGGCGCTCGGCTTCGGGGAGACGGCCATCCTGACCAGGTTCGCGCTGCGGCCGGCGCTCAATCCCGTGCTCTCGCTCATCGCCCTGGTCTTCGCCTACGCGATCGTCAACGGCTTCCTGGTGGAGGCGGTCTTCAACTGGCCGGGCCTCGGCAGGTACGCCGTCGAGTCGATCCGCCACC
The DNA here is from genome assembly GCF_043204415.1 of Nonomuraea sp. NPDC047897. Classification (NCBI taxonomy): domain Bacteria; kingdom Bacillati; phylum Actinomycetota; class Actinomycetes; order Streptosporangiales; family Streptosporangiaceae; genus Nonomuraea; species Nonomuraea sp. NPDC047897. Next base: position 18,654 of record NZ_JBIDCC010000020.1, read on the forward strand.
TCGACACGCCGGCCATCGCGGGCGTCACGCTGCTCGTGGCGCTGATGTACGTGCTCGCCAACCTGCTGGTGGACCTGCTGCAGGGTGTGGTGGACCCGAGGGCGCGGCCGCGATGAGGAGCCGCGGCAAGGAGGGCGTGCTGCGGGACCGGCCGGCCGTGCTCGGCGCGGCGCTGCTCGCCCTGATCGTGCTGGCGGCCCTGCTCGCGCCCTGGCTGGCGCCGTACCCGGCCGACGAGCCGGACCCGTACAACCACCTGCTGCCGCCGAGCGCCGCGCACTGGTTCGGCACCGACAGCGTGGGCCGCGACGTGTTCACCCGGGTGCTGTACGGCGCGCGGACGTCGCTGTTCATCGCCGCGGCCGTGCTCGCCGTCGCGGCGACCGCCGGCGTGCTGCTCGGGGTGGTCGCCGGCTACGCGGGGGGCTGGGTCCGGGACGCGATCATGCGGGTGACGGACGTGTTCCTGGCGTTCCCGGCGCTGCTGCTGTCGCTGGCGCTGGCCGTGGTGCTCCAGCCCGGCGTGACCACCGTGGTCGTGGCCATCGCGGTCACCTGGTGGCCGTGGTACGCCCGCCTGGCCGCCTCCGTCGCGGCCTCGGTCGCCACCCGCCCCTACGTGGACGCCGCCCGCTGCCTGGGCGTCCCGGCTCCGCTGATCGTGCTGCGGCACGTCCTGCCGAACTCCCTCACTCCCGTGCTGGTCCATCTCTCCCAGGACGCCGGCGGGGTGATCCTGACCGCGGCGGTCCTGTCGTACCTCGGTCTGGGCGCGCAGGAGCCGACGGCGGAGTGGGGGCTGATGGTGCAGCAGAGCCAGACCCTGTTCACCACGAACTGGTGGGTCGTGACGTTCCCCGGGCTGGCGATCATGCTCACGGCGTTCGCGTTCAACCTCGTCGGCGAGGGGCTGCGCGAGGCGCTCGATCCGCGCAGGGTGGTGGTCAGGTGATCGAGGTACGCGACCTGCGGGTGAGCTACGGGGACCGGACCGTCGCCCGCGTCCCCGAGCTGGACGTGCGGGCCGGGGAGTGCGTGGCGATCGTGGGGGAGAGCGGGTCGGGCAAGTCGACCACGCTGCTGTCGCTGCTGGGCCTGACCGAGGGAGCCCGCGTCTCGGGCACGGTCCGGGTCTGCGGGGTGGACGTGCTGCGCGCCCCCGAGCGGCGGCTGCGCGAGCTGCGCGGCGCGCGCGTGGCGCTGGTCATGCAGGCGCCGCAGGCCGCGCTCAGCCCCACGACCCGCCTCGGCGTGCTCATGCGCCGCGCCCTGCGCCTGCACGGCGTGGCCGGGCCGGACCGTGTGGCGCGGGAGGCGATGGCGGCCGTCATGCTGGACCCGGAGCTGCTGCGCCGCTACCCGCACGAGGTCTCCGGCGGGCAGGCGCAGCGGTTCGCCATCGCGCTGGCCATCGCGCTCGGCGCCGAGGTCGTCCTGGCCGACGAGCCCACCAGCGCGCTCGACGTGACCGTGCAGGCGGAGGTGATGGGCGTGCTGCGCCGCCTGCGGGAGGAGCGGGACCTCGCGGTGCTCCTCGTCTCGCACGACCTCGCCCTCGTCTCCACCGTCGCCGACCGGGTGCTCGTCATGAAGGACGGCGAGGTCGTGGAGGCGGGCCCGGCGGCCGAGGTGCTGGCGCGGCCGTCCCATCCGTACACGCGCGAGCTGCTGGAGGCGCTGCCGTGAGCACGCTGCTGAGGGCCGAGGGGGTGACGCTGGGGTACGGACGCACGCCCGTGGTCCACGACGTCACCCTCGACATCACCGAGGGCGGTGTCGGCCTGATCGGGGAGAGCGGGTCGGGCAAGACCACGCTGGCGCGCGCGTTCCTCGGCCTCCTCACCCCCATGTCAGGAAACATCTGGTACGGCGACCAGAACCTGAAAAAAGCGGATATGAGGCGCTTCCGACGTGACGTCCAGCCGGTCTTCCAGGGCGAGGCCCTCGACCCCCGCATGCGCGTCGGCGCCTCGGTCGCCGAGGCCCTTCCCCGGGCCGACCGCCGGCGCGTACCCGATCTGCTCCGGCAGGTCGGCCTGGACCCCGAGCTGGCCGGTCGCAGGCCGCACCAGCTCTCCGGCGGCCAGCGCCAGCGCGTGGTGATCGCCAGGGCGCTCGCAGCCGGGCCCCGGCTGCTCGTCCTCGACGAGCCCACCAGCGCCCTCGACGTGACCGTGCAGGCGCGGATCCTGGACCTGCTCGCCGGGCTCGACACCGGACGGCTGCTCATCACCCACGACCTGGCCGTGGTCGGCCGGCTCTGCCGCGCGTCGTACGTGCTGTTCGCGGGCCGCGTGGTCGAGTCGGGACCCACGGCCGAGCTGCTGGACGCGCCGGCCCACCCCTACACGCGGGCGCTGCGGGACGCGGCGCCCAGACTCGGCGGGGAGCCGCCCCGGGTCGCGGCCCGGCAGGAGCAGGCGGAGGCGAGGGCGGGGGCGGGGGAGCCCGGCGGCTGCCCGTTCCGCGCGCGCTGCCCGCTGGCCGTGGCGGAGTGCGGGCGGAGGCCCGCGCTCAGGCAGGTACGAGGCCGGCGGGTGGCCTGCCACCGGGCCGAGGAGGTCCTGGCGGGCCGTTGAGCGTCACAGCGCCTTCAGGCCGCTGATCACCTCCAGCAGCACGCTGGCGGACGGCGCGGGCGGCGGCAGCTCCACCTGGACGAGCTGCTGCTGGTGCAGGTCGCCGACCAGCACCCGGACCACGCCGATGGGCAGGTTGAGCTCCGCCGCCACGTCGACGAGCCGGGTCGGGGTGGTGCACTTCTGCAGGATGATCAGGTGTTCGGGGCCGAGCCCCACGGGCGGGGTGAGGCCACCGGCCGTGATGATCACCGCGATGAGGTCGATGGCCTCGCTCGCGGGCACCGTACGGCCCTTGGTCAGCAGGTAGGCCGGGACGATCGGACCGGCGTCCTCGTCCAGCCAGCGCTCGTCACTCACCCTGCACCACCCGCATCGGACGGACAGGTTCCTTCGGGCGGTCCTCCGGCTCGGCCGGCGGATCGCTCACGTGTTCTGCCGGGATCAGCACGATGGCAGTGGTCCCTCCATATGGTGAACCGCGCAGTGTCACGCGGATGTCATGCCTGGCGGCCAGGCGGGAAACGACGAAAAGGCCGAGCCGATCGCTGTCGGCCAGGTCGAACTCCGGTGGGCTGGCCAGCCGCTCGTTCAGGCCGGCCAGCTCCTCGGCGCCGATCCCGAGACCGCGGTCCTCCACCTCGAAGGCGAAGCCGCGGGCCGTCACCTCGCCGCGCACCTGGACCGGGGTGTGCGGCGGCGAGTAGACGGTGGCGTTCTCGATCAGCTCGGCTATCAGGTGTATCACGTCCCCGACCACGGGTCCGGCCAGACGCTGGGCCGGCATCGGCTCGACGATGACCCGCTGGTAGTCCTCCACCTCGGCCGACGCGCCCCGGGCCACGTCGAGCATCGGCACGGGCTTGCTCCAGCCGCGGCCCGGCGTCGCGCCGGACAGGATGATCAGGCCCTCCGCGTGGCGGCGCATGCGGGTGGTCAGGTGGTCCAGCCGGAACAGGTCGTCCAGGGCCTCCGGGTCGGTGGCCCGGTGCTGCATGTCCTCCAGTTGGATGCGCTGGCGGTGCAGCAGGGTCTGGCTGCGGCGCGCCAGGTTGCGGAAGACGTGGCCGACGCCGTCGCGCAGTTGCGCCTGGCCGACCGCCGCCTCCACGGCCGTCTGCTGGACGGTGGAGAACGCCTGTCCCACATCGCCGATCTCGGCGGTCGTGGTGGCGACTGACAGCTCGGGCACCTCGACCGCCTCCCCCCGGCGCAGCTTCTCCACGACCTGCGGCAGCCGCTTCGCGGCCACCTCCAGGGCCGCCTCGCGCAGCGCCCCCAGCTCCTTCGACAGCCGGGTGCCCATCCGCAGCGAGAACGCGATCGACACGATGACCAGCACGAAACAGGTGCCGGCCAGCACGAACGCCCGCCACAGCACCGCGTCGGCCACCGGCTCGGCCCGCTCGGTGAGCAGCGCGCCGGCCTGCGTCTGCGCCTCCTGGAACGACGTGCTGAACGCCTCGCTGGCGGCCAGCCAGGACCGCGGGGCGCCGCCCGCGATGATCTGGTCCTCCATGAGCCGCAGCCGCTGGTAGCCGGGCGAGGTGATCAGCGAGACCTGGACCTCCCGCAGGCCCGGGTCCAGCTCGCCCAGCGCCTGGTCGATGAGGAAACGCCGGTTGCCGACGAGCTGGGTGAACAGGCGGCGCTCGGCGGCCGTGGCCGGCCCCGCGGCGATGGCCTGCTCGCGGCTCAGCAGCTCCCGGGCGTACCCCAGGTCGATGACGACGCGCGACTGCTCGTACAGGGGGATGTCGTCGATGAACGCCACCCGCTTGTGCAGCCCGAACAGCGCGTCGGCGATCGCGTTGTACGCCTCGATCACCTGCAGCCGGCCGGACAGGCCGGTGTCGATGTCACCCCTGATCGCGTCCAGCCGCTGTAGTTGCGTCACCACCACGTCCACCTGCGTGCTGATCGCCTCCGAAGTGTGCATCGAACGGGCGGACAACTGCCTGAACCGCTCGTCGGCGGCGTCGGTGCGGGCGCGCTGGGCGGCGAGCTCCTGCACTCCCGGGGTGCTCTTGCCGCGCAGCAGCTTCACCGAGGCCAGCCGCTCGCGCTGGAGCTCGGTGGTGAGCTGGTCGGCGGGGTGCCGGAGGTTCGTCCAGAGCGTCTTGTACTGCCGCAACTCCAAGCTCTCGCTCGCCGTGACGGCGGTGATGACACCCCACAACACCACCATCGAGGCAAGCGGGACCAGCAGCAGGCCGATGATCTTCAGTCGGATCGTGCGGCTGCGACCCATGGCACCTCTTCCGGTCGGTCCCCTGCTGGCGAACCCCGGACGGGACAACGCATGAGAATAGCAATTCGATCTCTGGAAGTCCTAATTTTTCGGGACTTTTGAGCTTGTGGCGTTGATCATCTAGTAGGTTTCCGGCGTACGTCCACCACCGAGGGAGAGAGCGTTGCGCCGTCGACTCGCAGCGGCCACCGCCCTGCTGCTCTCCCTCGTCGCGTGCTCGGCCCCCGCCCAGGTGCGGCAGGCCCCCCGCGGCGAGTCCGCGTTCGTCATCGTGCAGAACCTGGACGTCGTCACCGACTGGGACCCCGCCACCTCCTACTCCAACGAGATCATCGCCTTCCAGAACGTCTACGAGACGCTCACCTTCTGGAACCCGGTCACCGGCAAGGCCGCGCCCCGGCTCGCCACGTCCTGGCGGTCGTCCGCCGACGGCCGGTCCTGGACGTTCACCCTCCGCCCCGGCGTGACCTTCCACACCGGCAGGCCCCTCGACGCGTCGGCCGTCAAGGCGTCGATCGAACGCACGATGAAGGTCGGCGGCGGCGCCGCCTACATCTGGGACGCCGTCGCCGGCATCAGGGCCGAGGACCCGGACACCGTCACCTTCACGCTGAAGTACCCCGTCCCGCTCGACCTCGTCGCCTCCGCCGGCTACGCCGCCTACATCTACGACACCCAGGCCGCCGCCGACCTGCGCGGCTGGCTACGCGGCGGCAGGGACGCCGGCTCCGGCCCGTACACGGTGGCGTCCTGGCGCAAGGGCAAGGAGGACGAGCTCACCCTCAAGGCGTACGACGGCTACTGGGGAGGCTGGTCCGGCCCGCACTACCGCACGGTCAGGTACCGCGTCGTGCCCGACCCCGACCGCGCCTGGCGGATGCTGCTGCGCGGCGAAGCCGGGTTCGTCGAACGGCTCAACCCCCGCCTGTACGCCCGGGCCACCCGGACGCCGGGCGTGCGCACCTCGCAACGACCGTCGTTCCAGACCGCGATGCTGCTGTTCAACACCGCGAGCGGGCCGATGGCCGACGTGCGGGTGCGGCGCGCGGTGCAGCAGGCCGTCGACTACCGCGGCATCGTCAAGCTGCTCAGAGGCGCCGTCTCACCCGCCAGCGGCATCGTGCCCGAAGGCCTGATCGGGCACGTCCCCGACCGGGTGCCGAGGCAGGACCTCGCGGGCGCCGAGCGGCTGCTGCGGCGGGCCGGATACGGCCCCGGCGGCCGGCCGCTGCGCCTGAGCCTCACCTACGCCGAGGGCGACACCGACCAGCGACTGCTCGTCAACCGGCTGGCCATGGCGCTCAAGCCGCTCAACGTCACGCTGGAGGCGCGGGCCATGCCGTGGACCGCCCAGTGGGACCGGGGCAAGAAGCGCGGCCAGGACATCTTCGTCATGTACTGGTGGCCCGACTACGCCGACGGCTACTCGTACTTCGGCAACGTCTTCCGCAGCCAGAACCCGACGATCTTCAACCTGACCTACCTCGACGACCCGGCCACCGACAAGATCATCGACAGCCTGCCCCAGCTGACCGTCAGCGACCGGACCGCCGCCGAGCGCGCCTTCGCCGAGGCCACCGACCGCGTGCTCGACCGGCACGCCGCCGCGGCGCTGCCCTGGGTGGTCAACTACCAGCGGGCCTACCTCGGCGGCGTCCAGGGCTACGACGACAACCCCGCCTACCCCGACGTCGTCTTCGTCTACGGGTTGCGACCCTCGGGCTGACGCTCCGCCAGCCGCTCGCGCAGCCGAACCCTGATCTCCTCGGGAGTGTAGGCGCGGCGACGCCGCTCGGCCCGCGCGATCGCCACGCCCGTCGCCGCCACACCCGCCACCCCGGCCAGCCCGAGTACCTTCCACCAACGCATGTGCCTAGGCTAGCGAGCGTGCTGACTCTCGATGAGGCTGTCGCGCTGACCCGGACCGGCGACCTGTGGGTCTTCCGGGGACGCTCCGTGCCCGACCGCGCGATCCAGACGATGACCAACAGTCCCGTCAACCACGTGGGCATGGCCGTCGTCGTCGAGGACCTGCCGCCGATGATGTGGCACGCCGAGCTGGGCAAATCGCTGCTCGACCTGTGGTCGGGCACCCACCGGCGCGGAGTGCAGCTGCACGACCTGCGCGACGCCGTGACCGTCTGGGCCAACCGCTACGGCCAGCGCGCCTGGCTGCGCCAGCTCGAACCCCAGGCCACCCCCGAGATGGAGGACGCCGCGCTGCGCACGGTCGCCCGGCTGGACGGCACCCCGTTCCCCAGCACGGCCCGCCTGGCCGCCCGGTGGGCGCGCGGCCGCGTCCCCAAGATCCGGCTCCCGCTGCCGCGCCGTGACCGGGAGGAACGTGCCCTGGAGGAACGTGCCCTGGAGGAACGCGCCCTGGAGGAACGTGCCCTGGAGAGCGCCTACTGCGCCGAGGTCGTCGCCCTCACCTACGAGGAGATGGGCCTGCTGCCCGCCGGTCGCCGCCCCCACTGGTACGACCCGGGCAGGTTCTGGAGCGGCGACTCGCTCGACCTGCTCGGCGACCACAAGCTCGGCAACGAGATCACCGTGGGAGTCGAGCGCCCCATCCCGGCGTGACCGCCCGGACCGGCGGCGGGATCACCGCGACCCGCCCGCACCAGTGGCGGGATCACCGCGACCCGCCCGGCCGGTCCCGCCTACCGGCGCCGCCCCAGGGACCAGGCGGCCGCCACGGCCAGCCCGGCCGCGGCCCAGCTCACCACCCGGGTGAGCCGCACCGCGCGGCGGATGTCCGACACCTCCGGCCCGCGGCCGTCGCCCATCTCGGGACGGTGCTCGGTCCGGCCCGCGTAGACGTTCACGCCGCCCAGCGTGACGCCCAGAGCCCCGGCGAACGCCGCCTCGCACCGGCCCGCGTTCGGGCTGGGATGCCGGTGACCGTCCCTGGCCAGCACGGCCAGCGCCCGGCGCCGGTCGGGGGCGGCGGCCACGGCCAGCAGACCCGTGATCCGGGCCGGGACGAAGTTGGCCACGTCGTCGAGGCGCGCCGCCGCCCAGCCGAACCTCTCGTACCGCGGCGAACGGTGCCCCACCATCGCGTCCAGCGTGTTGGCCGCCCGGTAGGCCAGCAGCCCGGGGACACCCGCCAGCGCGCCCCAGAAGAGCGGGGCCACGACGGCGTCGGAGGTGTTCTCGGCCAGCGACTCCACGGTCGCGCGGGCCACTTCGGAGGCCTCCAGCTCCGACGGGTCACGCCCGCACAGGTGCGGCAGCCGGGCCCGCGCCCGGTCCAGATCACCGCCCTCCAACGCCTGCGCCAGGTACGCGCCCTCCCGCGCCAGCGTCGTGCCGCCCAGCACCGCCCACGTCGCCGCGGCGGTCAGCGCCGCGTGCGCCACCGGATGCCGTACACGCTCGGCCGCCACGGCGACACCGGTGACGCCGCCCACGCACACCAGCACGTGGAGCACGCCGTTCGGGCGCGCGTCGCCGTACAGGCGCCGCTCGATCCCCGCCGCCGCCCGGCCGAACAGCGCCACCGGGTGGCCGGCCCGCGGATCGGCGACGAGCGCGTCGACCAGCACCCCCGCGGCGATGCCGGCGGCCCGCGAACGGGCCCGCTCAGACCAGATGAACACGGAGCTCTTCCTCCTGCGCGTCCAGCCACGCGGCGGCCCGGCGGATGCGCTGCCCCGCCCCCTCGGCCCACATCCGCGCCCAGCCGCCGCCGGTCGCGGCCCGGTCGCGCATCACGTCGTACGAACGGTGGAAACGCAGCCGCGCCAGCTCCAGCAGCCGCCGCCGGTCACGCGGCGGCACGCCGTACGCGTCGCAGAACAACCGCAGCCGCGCCCCCACGTCCAGCCCGCGCAGCAGCGGATGCCGGTCCACCGGATCGGCGATCGGCGCCCAGTGGCGCACCGCGGTCACCACGTCGAACAGCCGCGTCGTCGGCCGCGCCAGATCGAAGTCGATCAGCGCCGCGGGCCGCCCGTCCCGGAACACCACGTTGTCCGGCGTCACGTCACAGTGCCCGACGACCTCGGGCGGCGCGTCGTCGTTCGACCCGGCCTGCCAGCCGCCCCGCTCCAGCGGAAACCCGGCGGTCGCGTCGTGGAACTCCCGCAGCAGCACCGCCACCCCCGCCAGCGCCTCGTCCCCGACGACCGCCGCCCGCAACCCCGTCGTCCCGGGCAGATACGTGAGAACCTCGCGGCCCAACTCGTCCACGCCCACCACCCGTGGCGCCCCCTCGAAACCGGCGGCCTCAAGATGGCGGAGCAGGGCGTGCACGGCAGGGGTGAACGGGCCGACGGGCCTGCGCACGGTGTCACCGACACGCACCACCCCGTCTGTCACGTCCCCGCCCTGAAGAGGGATCTCATGGAGGAGCGTCGCGACCATGCCAAGACACCTTAGCCCCATATGTACCGCTGCCGCCTGGCGTTTCCGCCGACCGTAACCGGCCGTCCACCAGGCAGCCCGGACGGGCCCGGCACCCTGTCGCCGTGAGAACGTGTGCGTGACACCTCGCCGGATCATGCACAATAAGGCGGGAGCGCCCTTAGCTCAGCTGGATAGAGCACCGGACTTCTAATCCGACGGTCGCAGGTTCGAATCCTGCAGGGCGCGCGACCGAGACCAGCTCAAACATCGTCTGAGCTGGTCTTTTGCATGACCCGGGTCGTGACGCGGTAGGCGGTGAGAGGCCGCTGTGAGCCTGAGATGTCCCAGGGTCCTGCTGGGTGTTGTGGGTCACGCTGCGAGTGCTTCCAAGATGCGCCGGTTAGCGACATCTCGTTGGTCGTCGATGCACTTGGCGTAGACGCGGAGCATGACGTCCACGCCGTGTCCCGCCCGTTCCGCGGCCTCTGCAGCGGGCACGCCCGCGTTGAGCCGGAGCGAGACGGCCGCGTGCCGGAGGCCGGACGGTCTGCCCGCCAGGGGAGAGGCGACCTGATTGGGTGTGAAGGCATACGCGCGAGCCTCCTGCCCGACTTGTCGTACGCCCGGTCCCGAGATCACGCCGCCTGTGCGCGTGCGGAAGAGCCGGCGTCCGCACGGATGCGTAGTGCACCCCCAGACGTCGCTGGGATGATCGTGGGCATGTCGACAGATTGGTCACGGCCACGCCTACGGTGCCGCGGCCGATGTCCCGCAACTCTTCGAAGAGGTCGCGGATCCGGAGCTGGCCGCGAACGCCTGGCATGAACTCTGGTCCAGCCTCTGCCACCAGGGAACCGTGTACCCGGCAAGCTTTGCCGCCCTGCCTGTTCTGGCGGACATTGCCAGCAGCCGCATGCCCGGCGATCAGCGGGCAGCGATTTCGTTGGCCGGCCGTATCGTCGCCGGGGAAACGCAGCTTCACCAACCGGGATACTGCCGTAAGCGCTACCCAGCCGAGATCGACGAGCTGCAGCGGATCGTTCAGCGCCACCTGACGGAGGAGGCGTTCGAGGGCGACGAACACGACTACCTCTATCCGCTGGAGGACCTGCTTGCCTTCGAGGGCGTACCGGTGTGGAGCGAATGCCTACTCCCGAATCTCCACGACGTCATCTGCCCATCCTGCTCCGAGCATCTGGAGATCGACCTCTCCCACAGCTCCACCCCCGGCACTCGCCGTCGTGACCCACATGAAAGTGTGCGAAAGCTCAACTTCAAGGGGCCGACGCTGACAGGTATCCGCCCGGCGAAGCCTGCCGACCTCCAGTTGCTGGCATCCCGGCTGCATCGCATGGCTGTCAAGGCCGGGCAAACCGCGGCCGCCGAGCACCTGACTTACCTGTTCGGGCACACGACGTGCCCAGCCTGCGCTGCGGACTTCTCTGTGCCGAAGCAGATCGAAGCCTTCTTCCTTGACGGTCCGCAAGCTGCCTGACGCTACACATGGTCGGCTTGCGGCGGCCCGAAGAGCGCCGGTGACGGCTCCTTACGCGACAGGGTAGGCGTCTTCCAGCTCATGACGGTCGGCCGAAAGCAGTACCTCCACCACGACCAGCGGCTGGCCGGAGGCGTCCCGCACAGCCCCGAACACCGCCAGAAGCGGCACGTTCTTGGGCATGCCGAGCTGCTTGGCCTCGGCGGCGGTGGGCATGCGCGCGGTGATCTCTCCACGATGTGATCGAAGCGGACGCCCTTGCGGGACTGCAGATGCTGCCGGATGCCCTGCGGCAACGGCTCGCCGCTGGTCAGGTCGGTACCCTCCGACAGCTCCAACGGCAGCCACAGCGACACCAGCTCGCTCGGCTCGCCCTCGCGGACGACCAGGCGGCGGCGCAGGAACGCCTTGCTCTTGGGCTCAGCAAGGACCGCGACCCGGTTGGGCAGGGCCACGGCAGCGGCCTCGATCAGCTCACCGGGGGCGTCGGTCTCCGGGCTGGTCAGGTATGCCTGTCCGGGGCGGTTGGACTCCACCGTGGCCATGGCGGGTCGGCCGCGCACGAAGCGGCCCTTGCCCTGCTGGGACTCGATCCAACCCTGTTCACGCAGCACTCGCAGCGCTGCCACGACGGTGGGCCGGGAGACGCTGAACTCCTGGATGAGCTGGTGCTCGCTGGGGAGCATGGAGCCGGGCGGGTAGGTTCCCGATTCGATACGCCGTTGAAGGGCCTGCACAAGCTGTGCATACATCCGTCCCCCTCCAGAAACGGGAGCCGTCACCGCCCCGCCCGTCTCCTACTTGGCGACGTAGGTCGCCAAGACGTCCGCCGCCCCCTCCACGTCATCCACCGGATGACGCCGCTCCGCGTGCTGCCACGAGTAGTACGCGCCGCCGTACCCGACGAACACCCACACCGGCAGCCCCGGCTCCGGCCGACGCACCATCAACGCACTGTTGTTGTCGCGCAGCTCAGCATTGACGCCGCGCGTCGCCAGCCGGTCCCGCAGGCGGATGAGTGCGTTCGCCTCCTCCTGCTGCCCGAGGCCGACCATGGCCGCCTGCATGACGGAGTTCATCTCCCGCTCCCTTCGCCCTGGCCGTCGCCGAGGCAGTCGAGACACTTGCGCTCCTCATTCCGTTCCGCCTCCTCCCCGCCGGTGTCGATCAGGAGAGAGCGGCGCGAGCTCTTGAGCTTGTAACCGCGTCCCCGACGCGCAGGGCAGGGCCTTGCCTCGCTGTTCTCGTCTGGCCGGGTCACCGTCGCCCTCTCCTCGCGAGTCGTTCGGTACTTCCTACGGCGGGAGCCCGCTTCACTTACGTTATTGATTGATGGCAAGTCCACCGGCAAAGCAGAATGAGGGGACCCGCTGATAAGCCCCCCTCTTAACCCCTTTTCGATCTCCGCTCGGAAAGCAGGCCAGAAATGCCGGAAGCGACACCTAATGAGCGACTTCGGAACTGGCGACAGCAGGCCGGTTTGACCCGCGCCGAAATGGCGAAAATAGTCAACCTCTCCAAGAGCGGGATCAAGCACAACCTGGCCTGCGACGAGGAGCGCGTACGCCGATGGGAAGCGGGCGAGGTCACATGGCCCCGCGAGCCATATCGCCTGGCGTTGACGGAGGTCACCCACCTTGACCCGGAAGACCTGGGTTTCACCCCCACCAAACGCACACGCACACCCGCAAACGCCCACACAACGGCCGGAAGCATCACAAACACGCTTCGTGCCGCGACGCTTGTAGGACTCGGCGAGGACGAAAAGGACCTGCGACGTCGAGAATTCGTCGGCCTCACTGGAACCGCCCTCTTCAGCGCCGTACTGTCCCAGCCCGAACCCGCCCAAAGCGCGGAACAGGAAATCGAGCGGATCGCCGCCGTACTCGTGGACTACTCCACTCCCGCAGACGGCCCCATCGACCTCGAATCACTCGCGAGCGCGGTCGCCGCCGCCAAACGCAACTACCAGGCGTGCCGATACGCCGAAGTGACCGCCAAGCTGCCGGTCCTTCTGCGCCGGCTCCGCGCCGCCTGCGCATCCTTGCACGGCGACGACCGGCTACGAGCTCACACCCTGTGCGCCGAGGCGTACCACGTGACCGCCTCCATCCTGCTCAAGCAGGAAGACAAGGGCCTGGCATGGCTTGCCGCGGACCGCAGCGTTCAAGCCGCTCATGCCAGCGAGAGCCCGCTCATGATCGGCTCAAGCTCCCGCATCATCACCCACGCCCTCATGGACGGCGGACACCACCGCGCCGCCACCGACAACGCACGCGGCGCAGCCCAACGCATGGACGCCGACCTCACCGCCCCCTCCTCGGACGACCTGTCCATCTACGGGTCCCTGCTGCTACGCGGAGCCATCGCCGCCGCCAACACCGGCAACCGGCACAACACCGCCGAACTCCTCGACGAAGCCGCAGAGGCCGGCACCCGACTCGGCCACGACGCCAACCACATGTGGACCGCGTTCGGCCCCAACAATGTCCTGTGCCACCGGGTCAACGTCGCCCTGCGCTTCGGCGACGCGGGCACCGCCATCGACTACGCCCGCCAGGTCGAACTGGACAAGCTCCCCATCAACGAACGCAAGGCCACACTGCTGCTCGACACCTCCCGCGCGTTCCTCATGTGGAACCAGCACGACAAGGCGCTGCACATCCTGCGCGCCGCAGGCGAGATCGCCCCCGAGGAGATCACCGGCCGCCCGGCGGCCCTCCGGCTGGTACGTGACATCCTGGCAACCGCCCCGATCAGCGTCCGCCGTGAAGCCCGCGAGTACGCGGCAACCCTGGGAGTCATCGCGTGACCCAACTCGGCAAGGTCCTCTACATCATCGTCTGCGCCGCCGGCCCCGCCCCCGACGTCGGACGCCTCGTCACCCTCGCCCAAGACGCCGGCTGGACCGTCCAGATCATCGCCACCCCGTCGGCACTCGACTTCATTGACGTCGCCGAACTGGAGAAGCAGACCGGCCGCCCCGTCCGCAGCCAGTACCGCAAGCCCCACGAACCCAAGCCCCCCCGAGCAGACGCCATCATCGTCGCCCCCGCGACCTACAACACCATCAACAAGTTCGCCCAGGGCATCGCCGACACCTACGCCCTCGGCCTGCTCTCCGAAGCCCCCGGACTCGGCATCCCAGTGGTGATCCTGCCCTTCGTCAACACAGCACTGGCCTCACGCACACCGTTCCAGCGCAGCGTCGACCAGCTCCGCGCCGAAGGCATCCGCATCCTGCTCGGCCCAGACCAGTTCGAGCCGCACCCGCCAAGCTCCGGAGCGGAACGCATCGACAGCTACCCCTGGGCTGCAGGACTGGAGAACTTGCCGAATTGATCTGTTAGGTATCAGGCGGCGGCGCGCCGCGCCGCCGTACCCGGCCCTCCGCCGCCCGCCGCCCGCCGCCCGCCGCCCGCCGCCCGCCGCCCGCCGCCGCCGACCGGCGTGCGGCCTGGGGGCCGGTCCCGGTCGGCGGCGGCCCGGGCCGTAGCCGTACCACGCACCCGCCGCAGCAACGGAACGCGCCGACCTCGGCGGCGCACCGCCGCACGAGCTATCTGGGCAGAGCTGGTCGTCCATGCCATGATCCGCCCATGGACGCGGATGCCTTCTGGGCCCTCATCGAACGGTCCCGGCGGGAAACCAGCACCAGGAAAGCCCGCCTGAAGTGGCTGGAGGAACGCATCAGCGGCCTCCCAGTCGATGACATCATCGACTTTCAGAAGTGGCTCGACATCTGCGAGTACCAAGCCAACACCTGGGACCTATGGGTGGCCTACCACGCCGTCTTCCCCCTGGGCTCAGACGACGGCTTCCTGTACTTCCGCCGACCCGCTTGTGGACCAACGAGGAGGACCCCGAATTTGAATCGCTCGGATACGTCGCCTCCGAGCCGTACACGAAGCGCACCGGCCTGGAACTGGCCACGCTGCACGACCAAGCACATGCGCGTACCGGCCTGGGTGAAGATTGGTACAAAATGCGTGATGAGCAGCCGAGCCCCATCGGCGAAGAAGAGTTCGCACGCAGATTTCCGCGCATCATGAGCTACTGGGGCGGAATACCCGATCCTTCTGCCGAATGAATCCGCGGGGACAAACCAAAAGCCTCCGGCGGGGCCGCTCCGGCTCCGGGATGATCGCCGCGCGGACCTGAGGTTCGTAGGTTGTTGAGGTGGCGGGCGAGGTAACGCAGGAATCCGCGCTAGTGCTGCCGGGATCGGCATTATTAGGCCCTCGAGCCGTCCACCCATGCCCAAACGATCACCAGCGCTTCGGGATTGACTGCTGCTCTTTCGATGGCTGCCAGGATTTCCGGCTCGTTGCCCTTGTAGTAACCCTCTGATCAAGAGGGTAATGGCCATCATCCGAACATGGCCTGTCTGTCTCCGATGGAGATGTACGCGCTCAGGTAAGGACGTGGCAGGCGTGCTCGCTTCCGACGGCGTTGCAGGAGTAACGGATCATGATCATCTCGTCCGCCATCGACCTGGACAAGCCAACATTGCTTGGTGCGGCTGACCGAGTGGCAAGCAGGTGATTCACCGAGCTTTCTGGGAGCCACCTTGGGAGCCACTGGAACGGACGATCACGAACTGCGGCGAACGGAGACTTGCAGTGAGGATGCCGCCAGAGGAGGTGGCGGACGCCTGCGAACGCCCATGAAGATCGTTTGGGGACACGATCGAGGTCAGCATCGAGCAGGGGTAGGTCGCGGCGATCGATGACGGTGGCCGCCCACGGGTCGAGCTGCCCGAGGACCGGTAGCCTATTGCCCCCGGCACTGTTCACCAGTGGCAATAGCTTTTCCACCTCCACGTCCAGCAGCCAACCTCGCTGCCGCGCGATCTCCCATTCCTCGGCGTTGGCGCGGCGGTGCTCACGGCGCGCGGTCCGAGTAGCCCGACGTAGGCTCTTCGGGCGAGTCTGAGGAGGGCGCAACACCTTCGGTTCAGTCCGGCCGCGGGCGTCCAACCATGCGCCGCAGCACCGCCACCTCATGACGCAACACCATGATCTCCGCGTCCTTCGACGCCTGGCTGCGGCCCAGCAACATCAGCCAGCCGAACACTCGAAGCGCGATCAGATAGAGCAGGCGGACAAGCACACGACGCGATCTTGCCTGCAGGGACGGACTCCGTCAAACCACAGGCCAGAGCCATCGCGGCTGCATTTTGACGCGGTACAGGGGTTCTCTCGGACCAGCCGCAGAGTGAGCGCGCGGATGGAGCGCACGGTGGGTGGACGGCCCGGCCGTGTCCTCTGACAGGTACGGGCGTGACGCTGCCTGAGCAGATTGCGGCGCCACCACAGTCGACGGGTTGTACTCCGACCGGCCCTCCATCCCGACCGGACAGCTCAGACGGGACGCGTTGGCCGGCATTCGTTTGATCCCGGGCTCCGTGCGGGAAACGGGGCTAGTGCGAGATCTCCAGATCCGTCACCACGGCGGCGTGGTCGGAGTAGAACTTGCCGGGCTGGTGGGCGGGTAGCCGGTCGTCGACCGTGAACGAGTCACGCACCTTCACCCCCTGCCCCTTGGCGAAGATGAAGTCGATGCGGTCCTTAGTGATCATGTAGTCATAGTCGGGCTGAGGGCTCCAGGTCTTGCCGGGCGACTTGCACACGTTACGGTTGGCGGCGCGGTAGGTGTCGACGAACCCCGCGTCGGTCACCACATCCGTCGCCTGCAGATCGTAGGAGAGGCCGTAGTGGCAGTGGGCGCTGCCCTTGGTCCAGTCGGCGGCGGACAAGGTGTTGAGGTCGCCCCCCAGGATCACCGGGTCGGTGTTGCCTGCGAGCATGGTCGGCAGGTGGTTCTTGATGATGTCGGTAACCTGGGGCAGTTGCACGGTGGTGTCGGCCTTTACCACGTCCTCGTCGGAGTACGGCTTCGGCTCGCCCTTCTTGACCGCCGCCGCGTTGGCGTCGATCATGTCGCCGACCCAGGGGTCGGAGTAGTTCACCCAGGTGTCGAAGAAGTTCGCCTCCCGGCCGCTGGGCAGCTTGACGCGGATGCCCCCGAAGTAGAAGTCGTTGATGATGCCGCCGACCGGCTTCGGGTAGGCCTGCGTGATCGGGTAGTGCGTGAAGATCCACAGGTTGTCGGCCGACCTCGAGGTGATCCGGGTGGCGGTGTAGTCGCCCTTCCCCGCTCCGGCGCTCAGCCCGGCACGGATCTCCTCGGCGCTGCCGTACGTCTCGACGGCCAGGAAGACGTCGGGCGAGATGTCGACCAGCTGGTCGATCAGCAGCGGCAGGTTCTTCTCGCCGCCAACGGCCGGGTCCTTGCCGCCGTGCCAGATGTTCCAGGCGAGCACCCTGACGTCGTCCGCCACGGGCTTGGCGTGCGCGGGGGTGGCAGCGACGGCGGCGAGGAGGAGGGCGGACAGCCCGCCCGCCACCCATGTAACGCGTGACATAGTACTGCTCCTCACATGTTGCCATTGGGGCAGGTGAATGTGGTTGAGGAGAGGCTAGCGTCCATTTATGAAAATGACTAGGCTAAATCGAGCAACTTCACACACGGTTCCGCTGCCCGTCACTCCGGCTCCGGCTCCGGTCCGCATCGTGCGGGCGCGCCGCGACGAAGAGCCCGCCGTGTTCGTCGTACGGCCATGCCGTTGAAGTTCTCGCTCACGGCGGTCGACGCCGACGCGCCGCACGAGCGGCACCCTTCGTCGCACCGCCCGTGACTTGTGCCGGGACGACGTTGCGCTGGCCCGCGTCCTCCGCTCCGGTCGACGGCGTGGCGGCTGCCCGCGCCGACGCTCACCGGCTGCTGCCGGATCTGTTCCCCGCCTGATCCGAGCCGCTCTTCTGGCACCGTCCCGCGCCAACCAGTCCGATTGGAATAAAGTATTCCGTTCTGGCAGAATGGAGGCACCGACGGTCTCGTCGTCGGTGGTGATCAGCGGCGAGGTCACGGGCGACCTGCTGCCGGCAGTCTCACGGAGGCGGAGCATTGATCCTCACGCAGCGCACCCTCAACCGTACGCTTCTCGATCGGCAGTTCCTGCTGGACCGCACCTCGCGTCCGCCCCTGGACGTGATCCGGCACCTGGTCGCCGTCCAGGGGCAGGAGCCCAACTGGCCGTACGTCGGGCTGTGGACACGCGTCCACGGCTTCCGGCACGAACACCTGGAGACGCTGATCCACGATCGCGGCGTCGTCCGCTCGACCGCGATCCGCAGGACCGTGCACCTGATGAGTCCCCATGACTTCGCCTGGTTGCGGCCCGCGGTCGAGCCCGTCGTCAGCGTCGCCCTCCGGCACGCCTTCTACGCGCGGGAGATCGACGGACTCGACCTCGGCGAGCTGGCGCGGACCGGCCGTGAACTGCTGGGCGGCCGGATGCTGACCCGGCGCGAACTCGGCCGGCTGCTCGCGGAACGGTTCCCGGGACGCCACGCGGGCCGGCTCGCCGACGCGGTGGAACTGCTGCACCCGCTCGTCCACGGGGCGGCGGCCGGCGTCTGGGGGAAGTGGAAGAACCGGTCGTCGATCGAGGTGGCCCTCGCGGAGGAATGGACGGGCATCCCCATGGCCGCGGAGCGGCGGCTGGAAACCATGGTCGTGCGCTATCTGGCGGCGTTCGGGCCGGCGAGCGTCATGGACGTGCAGGCCTGGGCCGGGGTGACGCGCCTGCGCGAGGTGATGGAGGGGCTCCGGCCCCGCCTGCGCGTCTACCGGAACGAGGACGGCGAAGAACTGTTCGACATACCCGAGGCGACGCTCGCGGACCCCGAATGGCCGGCGCCGGTGCGCTTCCTGCCCGCCTTCGACAACGTCCTGCTCGGCCACCGGGACCGGCGGCGGATCATCAGCGAGGAGGATCGCCGGCGTATCGCCCCGGCGGCCTCGGGCGGTGTTCCGACGTTCCTCGTGGACGGCTTCGTCCGCGGCGTCTGGACGCTGAAGGACGACACCGTGTTCGTCTCACCGTTCCGGCCGCTGGCCGACCCCGAAGCGGTGCTCGCGGAGGCGAAAGGCATGCTGCCCTTCGTCGGGGCGCGCATCGCCAAGATGGCCTGATCACGGAACGGCCGTTCATGCGTCCCGCGCCGCAGGATGGGGCGGGACGCGTGGGCGGCCAGTGATCACGACCGGTCAGGAATCGAGAAGTGCCGGTCACCGCCGCGCGGCTAACGTGACGGGTATGGACATCAGCATCCACGCCAGCACCCTGCCGCACGACGACCCGGACGCCTCCCTGGCCTTCTACCGCGACACCCTCGGCTTCGAGGTTCGCAGCGACGTCGGACACGGCAGGATGCGGTGGATCACGGTCGGCCCGGTCGGCCAGCCCGGCGTGTCGATCCTCCTGGCGCCGCCGGCCGCCGACCCCGGGATCACCGAGGACGAACGCCGCACCATCGCCGAGATGATGGCCAAGGGCACCTACGGCTGGATCCTGCTGGCCACCCGCGACCTCGACGGCACCTTCGAGCAGGTGCAGGCCGGCGACGCCGAGGTCGTTCAGGAGCCGACCGAGCAGCCCTACGGCGTCCGTGACTGCGCCTTCCGCGATCCCGCCGGCAACCTCGTCCGCATCCAGGAGATCCGCTGAGCCGTTCGGCGGGACACCCGCACCGGCGAGCACGGGTCGTCGCCTCCCTCGGGGCGTCCCCATGCCCGTGAACATCGACGACAGGAGTTCTCTCATGTGCCATCCCGCATGGGGACGCGCGCTCACCGCGGCGCACCGCCTGAACGACCTGGCGCGGCTGCGCCGCGTCCGCGACCGGATCGACCGCGAGTACGCGCAGCCGCTGGACGTCGAGGCGCTCGCCCGTGGCGCGAACATGTCGGCCGGGCACCTCAGCCGCCGGTTCCGGCTCGCCTACGGCGAGTCGCCGTACTCCTACCTGATGACGCGGCGCGTCGAGCGGGCGATGGCGCTGCTGCGACGTGGCGACCTCACCGTCACCGAGGTCTGCTTCGCGGTCGGCTGCTCGTCGCTGGGCACCTTCAGCACCCGCTTCACCGAGCTGGTCGGCATGCCGCCCAGCGCCTACCAGCGTCAGGCGGCTGACGCAGTGGCGGGGATGCCGTCGTGCGTGGCGAAACAGGTCACCAGACCGGTCAGGAATCGGCGGGCGCAGGTCCGCGGGCCGCAACCGGCGTGATCGCGGGACCTCGGAGTGCGCCGCGCCGGTCATGGGGGCGGGTGGGGTGGCCGCCGGACGGATGCGTACGCTTCGTGTGCCCACAAGATGCAGGTGACTGGAGGAAACATGACGGCCGCGCCGCCGCGTGAGCTGGAGGAGAGACTGCGGGACACCCGCGCGAGACTGGAGAGCGACGTCGATCTCTGGGTCGCCACGCCCGGCTCGTCGGACGGGGTCCACCTGATCCCGCTCTCGTACCTGTGGGACGGCACGGCGTTCCTCGTCTCGACGCCGCGTTCCTCGGTCACCGGCCGCAACCTGCTGGCGGACGGCCGGGTGCGACTCGGTCTCGGGCCGACCCGCGACGTGGTCGTCGTCGACGGCGCCGCCGAGCCGGTGGATCTCGCCGACCTCGCCCCGGGGACCGGCGACGCGTTCGCGGCCAAGACCGGTTTCGACCCCCGCGACCTCGACGAGCCCTACCAGTACTTCCTGATCCGGCCACGACGCATCCAGGCCTGGCGGGAGGCGAACGAGCTGCGGGGACGCGACCTCATGCGCGACGGCCGCTGGCTCGGCTGACACCGCACGCCAACACCCCATCCCGACGGGCGGTCGCGGGCCTCAGGTCCGCAGGTCGCTACGCCTCCCACACGGGGAAGTCCTGAGCCGGTACGCCGTCCGGCCCGGAGCTGTGCGCCTGGGCGTCCATGCCCGCGTACAGCACCGTGCCCATGACACCGAAGAGCGCGCTGTGCAGGGCCATGACGGTGATGGTGAGCTTGCGCCCGACGGCTTCCTGGAGCGTCAGGGCGGCGACGGGGTTGATCGAGTACATCATGCGAACCATCAGCAGGGTTCCCACCTCGGCCGCGGTCAGCATCACGGCCATGTCGTGCACGGCGTTGAGGGTCTCCACCGCCTGCGCCAGGTCGTAGGCGTGCGCGACGGCACGGTCGGAGAGCTGGATCCCCGCGGTCATGAAGGCCCGCAGCTTCGCGTCGGCCGCCTCCATGGCGCCGCCGCTCCACGCCTCCGCAAGGGCCCGCCTGCCCGCGGGGTCACCGCCGCCGAACTGGGCATCGAGCTCCCTGGCGATGTCCGCCCAGTAGTCGACGTGCGCGTCGAGCTCGTCGTCGCTGCGGACGATCGCGGTCGACCAGAGCAGTGATCCCATGACGGCGGCGAACGACAGGCCCGCGGCGGCCTTGAGCAGCGCGGCGGTGCGGCTGCTCTGCCGCGCGGCGCGCGACAGATCGGACTTCTGTTTGGCGGCCGCGGCTTTCTGCATCCTGTCCCGGTCGCCGCTCCTGTGTGCTTTCTCTACCTGCTGGTTGTGGTGGTAGCGGTCTTCGTAGTCGCTGCCCAGGGCGACGTACTGCTTGTTGGCCAGCATGTTGCGCAGCTTCAGCCCCGCCAGCGCGCCGCCTGCCGCGGCACCGTCCATTGCCGCCAACTGCCACAACTTGTCCCGGTTCGGTGGTCCGAACAGGGGATTGACGCTGCTGTAGGTGCCGCCGTCCTGAAGCAGTTGGTAGTCGAGAGAGCCGGTGGCGTCCTTCAGCGCCAGCATCGCACGCACACCGGAGTGCTCGGCCTGGGCGTAGCCCTCCTTGCTGGTGGTGATGCGCTCCGGCAGTTGCGTGGCGGACAGCCCGCCACGCGCCAGGCGTTCGCGGAAGTCCGCGAAACCCTTGTTGTACCGCAGGCGGGCGGCCTCGCCGACCAGTCCGAGGGCGCCCAGCGACAGCTCGGCCGCCGCGTGCACGTCTCCGCTGCTGCCGTCACCCCGCCGTTGCAGTCCCTGCAGCACCGTGGCGGTCTCCTCAAGACGGACGCGTGAGTCGTCGAATCCGGCGCCGCGTGCGTGGAGCGTGGGTTCCGTCACAGATCAACCGTCCCTTCCGTAGCCTTGATCATGGTCAAAGGTAGCCGTGCCTCCTCCCGGTTCCGTGCCGGGTTCGGGCGCCGATTCGACGGTGCGGGGTCAGCACACCGAGGGGATGCAGGTGTAGGGGTTCGCGGGCGGGGTGGCCCAGTCCGCGGGGGGCCACGCCGGAGCCGTGGTGGTGGGCGCGGGGGCCGGTCCGCTGGTGCGTTCGGGCTCAGGGTCGGGGGTGGGGGCCGTGGCGGTGCCGCGGTGCTCCTGTGCCGTCGGCGGGCTCACCGGGCTCGGGCTGCGGGCCGCCCTGGTGGCCGGCGCCGACGTCTTCGGGCGGGACGTCCGCTCGGGCGCCGGGGGTGACGTCCGTCGCTCGGCCTGTCGGGTGTGCGCCGACACGGTGGCGGGGGAGGGGCTGGGCAGCACCGGTGGCCGGGACGTCGCGAGGCCCGCGGGGGGCGGATTCGCCGGGTCGCCGCCCAGGTCGAGCAGCACGCCGCCGGTGACCAGCAGGGCCGCCGCCGCGGTGCCGGCGATCGTCGCGATCAACGTACGTCGGGACCGGCGCGCCGGGGGACGCCCGGGGAGCGCGGTGAGCCGGGCGACCAGGTCGTCGGCGGTGGGCCGGCCGGCCGGGTTCTTGGCCAGGCTGGCGGTGACGAGCCGCAGCAGCGGTCCGTCCAGCCCGGAGATCACCGGCTTGGCGTGCAGGATGCGGTTGATCACCGCGGGGGTGGAGTCCACGCCGAACGCGGGCCGGCCCGAGGCGGCGAACACCATGGTCACGCCCCAGGCGAAGATGTCGGCCGCCGCGGTCACCGGCGCCCCGCCCAACTGTTCCGGGGCGAGGTAGGACGGCGTCCCCATCAGCGGTCCGGTGGACGCGGTGCCCGGCGCGTCGAGAGCGCGGGCGATGCCGAAGTCGATCACGACGGGACCTTCCGGGCCCATCAGGATGTTGGCGGGCTTGAAGTCGCGGTGCTGGACCCCGGCGCGGTGGATGGCGGCCAGCGCGGTGGCGGTGCTGATCGCCAGCCGGTCGAGTGCGGCGCCGCGTCGCGGGCCCTCGGCGGTGACGAGGTCGCGCAGGGACGGGCCGGGCACGTACTCGCTGACGATGTACGGCCGCTGGCCGGCGAGGTCGGCGTGCACGACGGGCGCGGTGGAGAACCTGGCCACGCGCCGGGCGATCTCCACCTCGCGCAGGAACCTGTGCCGCGCGTCGGGGTCGGTCAGCAGGCCGCGGTGCAGGAGCTTGACGGCGACCTGCGCACCGGACGTCGTCCGCCCCAGGTAGACGACGCCCTGGCCGCCCTCCCCGAGGCGGGCGGTGATGTCGTACGGGCCTAATCGCCGCGGATCGTCCTCCGCCAACGGCTGGCTCACGCGGGCCCCCCAGAACACACCGACAGAGAGGGCCACAAACTATCAGCGCGGCTGTCGGGGTGTCTCGCATTCGTGATCAACGGGGAAGCGGCGACCAGGCGGGGCTCAGGGCGCCTGGGCCGCGGCTGTGCCCGCCATGGCGGCGGACATCCGCGCCGCCCACGTGGCGCCCCGGGCGTCGAGGTGGGCCGCGAGCGCGTGCCAGCGGGCCGGGTCCGCGGCGTCGGCCACGACCGCCTGACAGGGTGTCAGCCGGTCGAGCGGCCCGGGCGGTCTCGCCAGGATCGGGGCCGTGTGGCAGCCCGGCCCCTGCCACGCCTCCGGGAGGTGCGCATCCTCCTCCAGGAGGGGGCGCGGGATGAGGAGGGCCTCGCGTGCGAAGCGGTCACCGGTCGTGTCACCCCCCGCGCGGAACATCGCCGCCATGTGCCGCATGTGGGCGACGACGCCTCGCATGATCGGCGGGCGGGCGACTCGGAGCCCGGCCACCGTCCCGCTGTAGTGGGCGTCCAGCTCGGCCAACTGCCCGTAGACCGCCCGGAGGCCGAGAGGCATCCGCTCCGTGGCCCACCGCAGCACGTAGGTGACACACCGGATCATGCCGGCGGCCCTGGTGAGGGCCATGAACCAGGAGTCGAAGCCGCCGCTCTGCCGGGCGTCGTCCAGCAGGCCGTACGAGCGTTCCACCAGCATGCTCATCACCGGCGCGGCCCGGCGCGGCAGGGCGGAGAGCGCCGGCTCGGTCAGCGGAGCGGCGGCCCAGGCTCGGCCGGTGTCCGGCAGGCGCCCGCCGAAGAAGGCCCGGACCAGCGCGTCGGCGGTGCCGGCCTCGGCCGGCGCCCGCAGCACCAGGGTGATGGCCCGCGCGGCGCCCGTGACGTCGCGGCACAGTCCGGCCGACACCACGTCCGCGATGTACTCGATCGCGGACGTGGGCTCTCCCGTCCGTGCCGCGTGGTGCAGGGCCGCTCGCAGCAGCCGTGCGGACTCCAGCAGGCGGCTGTTGGCGTCGGGGTCGTCGCCGGAGGCGCGCCAGGACTCCCGGAGCGTGTCCTGGACGTCCCAGCGGGCCAGCAGGTCGGTCGCCCACGCCGATGGAAGGTAGTCGGACCGGCGGGACAGGTACCCGCTGAGCTCTCCGTCGCCGTCCCGCGCGAGCCGCAGGAAGGGCACGTCCATCGAGGGGTCGAACCGCAGGCCGATCGCCTTCTCCAGCCCGCCGGCCAACCCGACGAGCACCGTGTGCCGGGCCCGCCGCTGCTCGAACCGGACGCCGAACCGGTGCAGGCCGACGACGGCGTCGCAGGCGCTGGCGAGCAGCGCCTCCTTCGTCAGACCGGCGAGCACCTCGACGAGCAGCTCGGCCCCGGGCGGCGCCTGCCGCGCCCGCCATGCCGTGGGGATCATCCGAACATGCCGATCGTTCCGACGATGTCGCCGTAGTTCTCGCGCGCCGCCCGGAAGCCCTCGATCAGCCATTCGCGCATGGGCCGCCGGTCGGTCCGCTCGTATGCCAGCCCGCGGCGGGTCCACTGGACCCCGAGGTCGTCGAGGAATCGCCCCGGTTTGCCCGCCGCCGCCAAATGGTCCATCTCGGCGAACACCTCGCGCAGGTGGAGGCGCACCTCGCGCTCGGACTCCAGGTGCCCGAGCGGCAGGTAGACCCCGTCGGTGTCCTCGGAGAGGTCCCGGAAGACGACCAGGCCGGGCAGCGGCGGGACGCGTGAACCGCTGAAGAGCGTCCGCACCATCCGGTAGGCCGGGTCCACCCCCACGCCGACCTCCGCCCACTGCCCGAACGCGCCCGCGCCGACGGGGACCGCGATGGGGGCGGGCCGATCCAGGGTGAAGAGGACAAGCACGTGGGGCCCGCTGTCGTCCGCCATGGTGCCGGAACGGACGTAGTCGACGATCGGCGGATCACCGGCCGGGTGAAATGCGAGAAAACAGCATACAGAGGAGTAATTCCGTAATGCCCGCAAATTCTCGGGTTGGAGAAGATGGGACAGATCCTTGACGTTCCCCACGTCGAACCGGTGGTCCGAGGTCGCCTCTTCCAGAATGGCCTGCAGGGAGATGACCAGCATGCCGAGCACTGTAATGGCTGCTACGCGGAATATCCGCCGCTTTCCCCGGCGCCACCTCTCATCGGCGGACAGCGGGCGGTAGGCGATTTCCGTGTACGCCCGGATATATCCCGCGTGCCGAGGTGTGGGAGGATCCGGCGCGTGCGAACCAGAGGGGCGTTGCTCGTGGCGGGGACCACGTCCGACGCGGGCAAGAGCGTGCTGACGGCCGGGATCTGCCGATGGCTGGCCCGCAGGGGCGTCCGGGTGGCGCCGTTCAAAGCCCAGAACATGTCGCTGAACTCCTACGTCACCGCCGGCGGCGCCGAGATCGGCCGCGCCCAGGCCGTACAGGCACAGGCCGCCGGCCTCGAACCGGCCGCGGACATGAACCCGATCCTGCTCAAGCCCGGCAGCGACCGGCGCAGCCAGGTCGTACTGCTCGGGCAGCCGGTCGCCGACGTGGACGCGATGGAGTACGGCGAGCTCAAGGAGCTCCTGCGCGAGACGGCACTGGCGTCGTTCGGCAGGCTGCGGGACGCCTACGACGTCGTGGTGTGCGAAGGGGCGGGCAGCCCGGCCGAGATCAACCTGCGCCGCGGCGACATCGCGAACATGGGCCTCGCACGGGCCGCGAACCTGCCGGTGGTCGTGGTGGGCGACATCGACAGGGGCGGAGTGTTCGCCGCCTTCTACGGCACGGTCGGGCTGCTGGACGCCGCCGACCAGGCGCTGATCTCCGGATTCGTGGTGAACAAGTTCCGCGGTGCCAGGGAACTGCTCGAACCCGGGCTCGACATGCTGCGCTCGGTGACCGGCCGGCAGGTGTACGGCGTGCTGCCGTGGCTCGACGGGCTCTGGCTGGACGTCGAGGACTCCCTGGCGCTCGACGGCCGCTCCGTGGCCGTGGGCGAGCCGTACGGCAGGCAGACGCTGCGCGTGGCCGTGGTGCGGCTACCGCGCATCTCGAACTTCACCGACCTGGACGCGCTGGCGGCGGAGCCGGGCGTGGTGGTGCGGTTCGTACGGGGGCCGGGCGAGCTCGACGACGCCGACCTCGTCGTGCTGCCCGGCTCCCGGGCCACGGTGGACGACCTGGCCTGGCTGCGGCGTACGGGCCTCGCGGCGGCGCTGGCCGCCCGGCCGGGGCCGATCCTGGGCGTCTGCGGCGGCTTCCAGATGCTCGGGCGGGAGATCGTCGACGAGGTCGAGTCGAAGGCGGGCAAGGTCGAAGGGCTGGGGCTGCTGCCGGTGCGGGTCGAGTTCGCCGCCGGCAAGACGCTGGCCCGGCCGTCCGGTCACGCCTACGGGCATCCGGTCACCGCGTACGAGATCCACCACGGCGTCGCCACCGTCGAGGGCGGCGAACCGTTCCTCGACGGCTGCCGCGTCGCGAACGTCTGGGGCACCACCTGGCACGGCGCCCTGGAGAACGACGCCTTCCGCCGCGCCTTCCTGGCCGACGTGGCGGCGCGGTCGGGCCGCGACTTCGTGCCCGCGCCGGACACGGACTTCGCCCGGCTGCGCGAGGACCGCCTCGACGCCCTGGGCGACCTGGTGGAACGGCACCTCGACACGGACGCGCTGCTGCGCCTCATCGAACACGGCCCGCCCGGCGTGCCCGTCCTTCCTCCCGGCGCGCCGGCCCCCGTCTAGGGCCGCCCGGCTCCGCCTCACCGGACCGGTAATCGGGCCGCCCGGCTCCGCCTCACCGGTCCACCGGGACGACGCCGTAGGCGGCCGCCCGGAACAGGAAGGACGCCCAGGACCGGTAGGGCCGCCAGGCCTCGGCCAGCCTGCGGTACGCGGCCGGCGGCGCGTCCTCCGGCAGGCCGTACACCTCGCGCAGGATCGCGAACAGGCGCGGCTCGTCACCCGGGAACGCGTCCGGCGCGCCCGCGCCCCGGATCAGGATCAGCCCGGCCGAGAACGGCCCCACGCCGGGCAGGGCCCGTAGCTCGGCCAGCGCCTCCTCGGGCGCGAGCGCACGCAGATGCTCGGCGGTGAGCACGCCGTCGAGCGCCGCGCGCGCCAGCCCGCGCAGCCACTCCTCCTTCTGCGCGGGCAGGCCGAGACCGCCGGCCTCCAGCAGCGTCACGGGCGGCGGGAAGGCCGCGTACTCCCGGCCGTCCACGGTGACCTTCGCGCCGAACCGTTCGGCGATGCGCTGCTTGATCCGGGCGGCGACGAGCATGGACGAGCGCTGCACGACGACCGCCCAGCACGCCGCCTCCCACGGGCTCCAGAAGCACACCGGCCGCAGGCCGGGACCGCGCCGCTGCAGGTCGCCGAGCACCGGATCGGCCTCGCCGAGCGCGGCGAAACCGGAGCCGTCCACGTCGAGGGACAGGATCCGCGCGACCTCGCCCCGGATCCCCGGCCCCGCCGGTCGCGTCGTGGCGACCGCGACCCCGCCCGGCGCGGCGGTCACGGTCACGCCGACCGGCAACCAGTCGGACTCCGCGCAGTAGGCGAAGCGCAGCGCCCGCCCGTCGCAGGGCAGCGCCCCGGTGGCCGGCCAGTCCGCCACGAAACGCAGCGCGGCGCCGAAGTCGAACGGGCCCACGGCGTCGATCATGAATCCGTGCGTCGTCATGGGCGTAGGGTAGACGCCCCGCCGGACCCGCCGGGGCAGCGCTCCACCGTCGGCCTGCCGGTCAGGATGCACCCGCCACGTCGACGGCGGCGGCGGCGAGGGTGAGCACCGGGAAAACCGCCGTGGGCGGAACCCGGTAGACGCCCCGCTCGGGCTGCTCCACCAGGCCGGCCGAGGTCAGCGTCTTGAGATGGTGGTAGAGCTGGCCCTGGGAGGCGAGGTTCAGCTCGCTCTGCAACTCGGCGATGGGGCGGGGGCCCACGACGAGGAGCTGCAGGATGCGCAGCCTGGCCGGGTGGCCGGCCGCCGCCAGCACCGCCGCCAGCGGGGCGGCCGGCCGCTCGACCAGCCAGCCGGGGGAGCGGGCCACCTGCCACGCCCAGGCCCGACCGCCCAGGCGGGCCTCGCCGCCGTAGACCAGCCGGCCCGTGTCGCCGCCCGCGGGGCCGCCCGCCGGACTGCCCGCCGGGCTCGCCTGGGCGCCCGCCGGACCGTCCTGGGCTCCGCCGGAACCGCTCCGGCCGCCGGCCGGGCCGCCGTCGCCGCCCGGCACGGCCCGTTCGCTCTCCAGCGCCGCCACCCGAGCCTCCAGGTCGGCGAGGCGTTCCTCGATGCCGCTCACGTTCCGCACGTTACCGTCGATCCGGAATTCCGGAGCGGCGGCGCCCGGGCTGTTGCCGGATGCCGGAAACGAAGCGGGGCCGACCCTGCCGGAACGCGCTCCTGACAGCGCCCCGCGCGAACGTCACCATGGCGGCATGACAGCAGTGGTGCAGGCCGAAGGGCTGACCAAGTACTACGGCGGGCGCCGGGGGCTGGAGGACCTCACCCTCGACATCCTGCCGGGCGAGATCTTCGGCTACGTCGGGCCGAACGGCGCCGGCAAGACCACGACCATCAGGCTCCTGCTCGACGTGATCAGGCCCACCCGCGGCCGGGTGCGCGTCCTGGGCGTCGACGCCCGGCAGGCGGCGGTCCGGTCCAGGATCGGCTACCTGCCCGGCGAGCTGGTCCTCGAAGGCCGCGAACGGGCCCGCGACCATCTCGCGTTCCTGGCCCGGCAGCGGGGCGGCGTGCCGCCCGGTCGCGTCGAGGCGCTGGCCGAACGGCTCGACGCCGACCTGTCGGCGCCGATGCGCAAGCTCTCCAAGGGCAACAAGCAGAAGATCGGGCTGATCCAGGCGTTCATGCACGAGCCGGAGCTGCTCGTCCTGGACGAGCCGACCGGCGGCCTGGACCCGCTGGTGCAGCAGGAGTTCCTGGCCATGGTGCGCGAGGTGCGCGCCGCCGGCCGTACGGTGCTGATGTCCTCGCACGTGCTCGCGGAGGTCGAGCACGTCTCCGACCGGGT
The DNA here is from genome assembly GCF_043204415.1 of Nonomuraea sp. NPDC047897. Taxonomy (NCBI): domain Bacteria; kingdom Bacillati; phylum Actinomycetota; class Actinomycetes; order Streptosporangiales; family Streptosporangiaceae; genus Nonomuraea; species Nonomuraea sp. NPDC047897. The sequence goes on from NZ_JBIDCC010000020.1 coordinate 47,729, forward strand.
CGGCATCGTCCGCGCCGGCCGGCTGGTCGCCGTGGAGAACGTGGCGACCCTGCGGGAGCGGGCGGTGCGTACGGTGGAGTTCCACTTCGACGCGCCCGTGCCCCGCGAGGCGTTCGAAGGCCTGCCCGGCGTGCGCGACCTGCGCGTCGAGGGGGCGAGCCTGCGCTGCACGATCGACGGCCGGCCGGACCCGCTGGTCAAGGCGGCCGCCCGGTTCACCGTCGTGCACATGGTCAGCGCCGAGCCGGACCTGGAGGAGATCTTCCTCACCTACTACAGCGAGGAGGACCAGGACGATGATCTCGAAGTCTCTGCGTGACCAGCGCCGGTCGCTCCTCGGCTGGTCGCTCGGGCTGAGCGCCTTCCTGACGCTGTACCTCGGCGTCGTCTACCCGAGCATCGTCCAGGACCCGGCCACCTACAGCGCGCAGGCCCTGGCGAAGTACCCCGGGGCGCTGCGCGACCTCATGGGCGGGCTGCAGGACTTCGCCACCGCGCTCGGCTTCCTGCAGTCGGTCGTCTACCAGCTCATGGTGCCGGCGCTGTTCGTCGTCTGCGCGGTGGGGCTGGCCGGCCGGTCGCTCGCCGGGCCGGAGGAGTCGGGCACCTTCGAGCTGGTCGTCACGCTGCCGATGAGCCGGCGCAGCCTGGTGGCGCGGCTGTTCGCCGCGCTGGCCCTGGGCCTGCTGATCGTGGCCGCCGTGACGCTGCTGGTCGTGTGCGCCCTCGCGGCGGGCACCGGGATGGACGTGGGGTTCGACCGCATCCTGGCCGCCCACACCGGTGTCTACCTGCTGGCGCTGCTGTTCGGCACGGTGACGCTGGCCGTCGGCGCCGCCACGGGCCGCCGGGCCGTCGCGAGCGCCGCCGTGGGCGCGTGGGCGGTGCTCGGCTACATGGTCGTCACGGTGGGCCGGAACGTCGAGGCCGTCGCCTGGCTCAAATGGGTCTCGCCGTTCCACTACTACGCGGAGGGCAGGCCGCTCTACCAGGGGCTGCCGGCCGGGGACTACCTTGTGCTCGCGGGGGCGGTCGCCGTGTTCGCGTTCGTCGCCGTCCTCACCTTCGACAGGCGCGACGTGGGGGTGTGATGGCGGTCTCGCCGGTGCCCGCCGACCTGCTGGACGGGCACTTACGGGTGCTGGCCGCGGCGGCCGGCACCGGGCGGCTGCCGGACCGGCCGGCGCTGGACGCCTACCGCGACGCGGGTGCGCGGGCCGCCCGGCTCGGGGTGCCGCTCCGGGCGCTGATCGACGCCGCGCTGGCCGCCGCCGAGGGGACGGACGGGCCGTCCGCCGTCCTGGCCACGCTGCGCAGGGCGGTCGCCGCGTTGATGGAGGGCTACGAACGGGCCCAGTTGGCCGCGCTGCGCGAGGAGGAGGCGGCGCGCCGGGAGTTCGTCGACGACCTGCTGCAGGGCCGGGCCGAACGGCTGGCCGAGCGGGCCGAGCACTTCGGGTTGCGGCTGGCCGAGTCGTACGTGGTGGCCGTGGCCCGCGGGATGGGCGACGGCGAGCGCGACCGCATCGAACGTGAGCTGATCGCCCGCTTCGGCTCGCACAACGTGCTGGTCGCCGTCCGCGACGGCCTGCTCGTCTGTGTCGCGCCGGCCACGCTGCCGGCGGCCGTGGGGGAGTTCACCCATCACGTGCGCGCCTGCTTCGCGCCCGGCTGGCGGGTCGGCGTCGGACGGCCGCAGCGCGGGCCCGGCGGGATCGTCGCCTCCTACCGGGAGGCGACCGGCGCGCTCGACCTGGCCGACCGGCTCGGGCTGGCTCCCGACGTGGTCAGAGCGGCCGACCTGCTGGTGTTCCCCGTCCTACTGCGTGACAGGACCGCCATGGAGGACCTGGTGTCCAGCGTGCTCAGCCCGCTGCTGCGCTCGCGCGGCGGGCACGAGCCGCTCCTGGAGACGCTGGAGGCGGTCTTCGCCGCGCAGGGCAACCAGACGGCCGCGGCCCGCCGGCTGGGCATCAGCACCCGCGCCGTCACCTACCGTCTGGAACGGGTCCGCCGCCTGACGGGCTTCTCGCCGGACGACCCGACGCAGCGCTTCACCCTGCAGACCGCCGTGCTGGGCGCCCGCCTCCTCGACTGGCCGTGGCCCTGAACCGCGCCCGCCCGCCTGCGTAGCCCCCTCGTCGTGCCGCTGCTTGGTGAGCAGCATCCGTGCACCCATCCACACCGGGTACGCCGCTCCCGCCCAGCGCAGCACGGCGTGGGCAGGGGCAGGGGCGTGGGCAGGGTCAGGTCACGGGAGGAGCAGCAGCTTGCCGGTGGTGCGGCGGGCGGCCAGGTCCTCGTGGGCCTGCGCGGCCCGCGCCATCGGGTAGCGGTGCGACACGTTGACGCGCAGCCGTCCCTCCCCGATCCAGCCGAAGAGGTCGGACGCCCGCTGCAGCAGCTCGCCCCGGTCGGCGATGTAGTGCGTCAGGCTCGGCCGGGTGAGGAACAGCGAACCCTCCTGGTTGAGCCGCTGCGGGTCGACGGGCGGCACCGGCCCGCTGGCGGCGCCGTACAGCGCCATGAGGCCGCGCGGCCGCAGCGCCTGCAGCCCGCCGTCGAACGTGGCGGCGCCCACGCCGTCGTAGACGACGTGCATCCGCCCGCGCAGCGCCTCGGCGAAGTCGTCGTAGCGCAGCACCTCGTCGGCCCCGGCCGCGCGCGCCAGCTTCTCCTTCTCGTCGCTCGACACCGTGGCGAACACCCTGGCGCCCCTCAGCTTGGCGAGCTGGACCAGGAGCTGGCCCATGCCGCCGGCGGCGGCGTGGACGAGGACGTGGTCGCCCTCCCGCACCGCGTAGGTGGAGTGGGTGAGGTAGTGGGCCGTCATGCCCTGGAGCATCGTGGCGGCGGCCAGCTCGGCGGGCACGTCGCCGGGCACGGGCACCAGCCGGCCGGCCGGGACGACGGCCTTGTCGGCGTAGCTGCCGAGCACGCCGGCCCAGGCCACGGTGTCGCCGACCGCGACGTCCGGCACGCCCGGCCCCACGGCGGACACGACGCCCGCGCCCTCGGACCCGATGGGGCTGGGCAGGGGGAGCGGGTAGGCCCCGGAGCGGTGGTAGATGTCGATGAAGTTGACGCCGCTCGCCGCGACGTCGACCACCACCTCCCCGTCACCCGGCACCGGGTCGGGATGCTCGGCGTATTCGAGGACCTCTGGACCGCCGTGGGCGGCGATGACTATGGCACGCATGTCTCCAGTCAACTCCCGCGCCCCTGCCGGGATTCCACCGGCCCGCCGGATCCGTCATCCGGCGGGTGGAGGGACCGCGATCCGGGCGAGGCCGCCCGCCTCCAGGGCCACCCAGAGCGCGCCGTCCGGGCCGACGGTGAGGCCGTGCGGCTCGGCGCCGGCCGATCCGGGCACGGCGGGCAGGTCGAACTCCTCGACGGCGCCGTCCGGCGTGATCCGGCCGAGCCGGCCGGCCCCCCACTCGGTGAACCACAGGGCGTCGTCGGGCCCGGTCACGATGGCATGCGGCCGGCAGGCGCGGTCGGGCAGCGGGTATTCGGTGATCGTGCCGTCGGTGGCGATCCGCCCGATCTGGCCGGCGCCGATCTCGACGAACCACAGCGCCCCGTCGGGCCCGGCCGTGATGCCCACCGGAGCGGCCGCCTCGGTGGGCAGCGGATGGACGGACACCGCGCCGTCCGGCGAGATCCGGCCGATGGCGTCGGCCTGGTTGAGCGTGAACCACATGGCGCCGTCGGACCCGGCCGCGATGGTCGAGGGCATGCCGCCCGGCGCCGGCACGTCGTACTCGGTGATCGTGCCGTCGCCGTCGATCCGCCCGACCTTGTCGGCCTGCAACCGGGTGAACCACATCGCCCCGTCGCGGCCGACGGCGAGCCCGTACGCCCCGCCGACCTCGTACGACGTGACCTCGAACCCGGCCTCTGGCCCGGTGCCGGGGGCGGATGCCGTGATGCGGCCGATGCGGCCGCCCTGGAACTCGGTGAACCACATCGCCCCGTCGGCTCCCGCCACGATGACGGTCGGGCCGCCGTCGGCCGGGTCGAGCTGGTGGACGGCCGGGTCATGGCCCGGCACCATCCGGCCGATGCGCCCCTGGTGCACGAGGGTGAACCACAGCGCTCCGTCGGGGCCGGTGGCGATGCCGTACGGTGCTCCGTCGGGAATCCTGGTCAGCAAAGGTGTCCTCCAGACATTTCGAGCTCCCTGCCCCTGAAGCGTTGCCGCAGGGCGCGGTCGTGCGTGACGACGACGAGCGCGCCGGGGAAGCGGTCGAGAGCCTGCTCCAGCTCCTCAACCAGGTCGAGGGACAGGTGGTTGGTCGGTTCGTCGAGCAGGAGCAGGTCGCAGGGGGTGGCGAGCAGCCGGGCCAGCGCGAGCCTGCGCCGCTGGCCCTCGGAGAGCGCGCCTACGCGCAGGTCGAGCGTCTCGGGCCGGAACAGTCCGGTGGCCAGCAGTGCGGCTCGCCGCTCGGCGGGGTGGCCGTGGCCGTAGGCGTCGAGGATCCTCAGCCCAGGGTCGAAGGCGGTCTCCTGCTCCAGGTGGCCCACCCGGCAGCGGGCCCGCTCGGCGATGGCGTGGAGCAGCGTGGACTTGCCCGCGCCGTTGGCCCCGTGGACGAGCAGCCGCTCGCCCGCCGTGATCGTGAGCGCGTCCACCTGGAGCCGGTCGCCGACCCGGACGTCACGCAGCTCCGCCAGCACCCGGCCGGTCGCGGGGGCGTCGCCGAAGGCGCCGCGGAAGCGGAGCGGCCGGGGCGGCGGGAGGACCGGGTCGGCCTCCAGGCGGCGCAGGCGTTCCTGGGCGTTGCGTACGCGGCTGGAGATGGAGCTCTGCACCCGGCCGGCGTTGCGGTCGTAGGCCATCTTGTTGTTGTCGCGCATCTCCCGGCCGGCCGCGACCCGGTGCGCGGTCGTCGCGGCGCGCTCGCGGACCTGGCGGACCTCCTCGCACCAGTCGGCGTAGGCCTGCTCCCGCCGGGCGCGGGCCGCCGCCTTGGCGGCCAGGAAGCCGGAGTAGCCGCCGCCGTAGCGGGTGACGGCGCCGTCCTCAACCTCGATCACGGCGGTGACAACCCGGTCGAGGAAGAGCCGGTCGTGCGACACGACGACCACCGGGCCCCGGTGGTCGCGCAGCCGCTCCTCCAGCCACGTGACGGCGGGCACGTCGAGGTGGTTGGTCGGCTCGTCGAGCAGCAGCGTCTCCGGTGAGGCGGCCAGCAGGCAGGCCAGACCGAGCCGGGCCCGCTCGCCGCCGGACAGCTCGGCCAGCGCCCGGTCGCGCGGGAGGTGGGACAGGCCGAGGCCGTGGAGTGACTTGTCGACCCGGGAGTCGGCCTCGTAGCCGCCGCGTGCCTCGTAGGCGGTGAGCAGCTCGCCGTACTCGTCCATGAGCGCGGCCTCGGCGCCGCCGGGGGCGGCCATGGCGGTCTCCAGGTCGCGCATCCGCCGTTCCATCGCGCGCAGGGGGGCGAGCGCGGCGTCGACCGCCTGCTGGACGGTGTGCTCCGGCGGCAGGTCGAGGGTCTGGCCGAGGTGGCCCACGTCGCCGCCCGGGTCGGCCTGGCCGTCGTCGGGCAGCTCGATTCCGGCGAGCAGCCGGAGCAGGGTGGACTTGCCCGAGCCGTTGTCGCCGACGATGCCGAGGCGCTCGCCCTGCCGGACGGACAGGGACACGCCCGACAGGACGCGCCGGTGGTCGTAGGACTTGGAGACGTTACGCAGGATGGTCAGAGGGAACTCCAATCGCAACTGATGTAGCTTTAGCGTGTCACAGTGAGCCCACAAACGCAACTGGAGTTGACTTTGGAGTCTGGGAAGCGCCCCGGCGGGCGCAGCGCGCGGGTGCGCGACGCGGTGCGGCAGGCCACGCTGGCCGAGCTGGCGGAGCACGGGTTCGGCGGCCTGACCGTCGAGAACGTCGCCGAACGGTCGGGCGTGCACAAGACCACCGTCTACCGGCGGTGGGGCAACGTCGAAGGGCTGATCGCCGACGCGCTGGAGCTGGCCCGCGACGAGCCGTGGCCGGTCCCCGACACCGGCTCCGTCGAAGGGGACCTGCGGGAGATCGTGCGGCTCGTCCGGACCGGGTTCGGCGACCCGGAAGCGGGGCCGGTGGCGGCGGCGTTCGTGGCGGCGGCCATGCAGAGCCCGGACGCCGCGCGCTCCCTGCACGACTTCCTCACCGCGCGGCACGAACAGTCGGCCGAGGTCGTGCGCCGGGCCGTGGCACGGGGCGAGCTGCCCGAGGGCGTGGACGGGCACGAGGTGGTCCGGGTGGCGATCGCGCCGGTCTACTACCGGCTGTTCGTCTCCCACGAGCCGGTCACCGACGACGACGCCGACCGCGCGGCCGCCGCCGCCCTGGCCGCCGCCCGCGCCGGGGTGCTCTGAGCCGCCCGGCGGCGCTCAGGGCTCCTTGGTGCCGCGCAGCTCGAAGTCGTCGAACGTGGTCTTCATCAGCGACTCGCCGTCCTTGGTCGTGCGGGCGAACAGCCCCAGCGTGCCGTTGCCGATGCCGTTCGGATCCTCCACCTGGTGCACCCGCTCGCCGTTGACCCACATCGTCAACCGCACCGTGCTGCCCGACTGCTCGCACGCCGCCTCGATGCGGGCCGTGCCCGGCAGGCCGGCCACCTGCACCGGCTGGGCCAGCGTGCCGCCCGACCCGTCGGAGATCCGCCGGATGCGTGCCTTGCCGGTGGTGTCCACGCCGAACTCGTAGTAGGTGTCGTCCTCGGCGGCATGGCAGTAGACGCCGTACTCGCCGCTGCCGGTCACGTGCTGGACCTTGGCCGTGACGGCGATGAGCACGGTCTCGGGCAGCATCGGCGTGGGCGTGGCCGACGGGTCGGGCGAGGTCGTGGGCGTGGCGGTGAGGTAGGGCAGCGGCGCCCTGGCCCACCGCTCCTCGCTGTGCTCCTCGACGTCCAGCCCGTACGTGCCGTCGGTGCGGTAACCGTAGCTGGCGTCCTCGTCGGCGTCGTAGGTGCCGGGCCAGCCGCCGGTGGTCTGGGTGAAGTCCTCCTGGTAGAGGACCGGCAGCTCGGGCGGGCCGCTGGGGGTGAGCAGCGCCCACGCGCCCGCGCCCAGCGCCGCCAGAGCGAGCACGCCGGCGGCCAGCCCCGCGAGGAGCCGCCCCCGCCTCCCGCGCGCCGCGAACGGCGGCGCGCCGGTGAACGGGGTCGTCGCCTGCTGCCAGGCCACCTGAACGGTGTGGGCCGCCTGCTCCGGCTGGGCCGAACGGCCCACCAGATGGTCGAGCAACTGCTGCGCGGTCGGCCGCGCGGCCGGGTCCTTGCGCAGCGCGGAGGCGACCAGCTCCCGCAGCCCCGGCTCGACCGCGCTCAGGTCGGGCTCGGTGTTGAGCACCTGGTAGACGATCGCGGGCAGCGTGCCGCCGCCGAACGGGGCCTGCCCGCTGGCGGCGAACGCGACCAGGCACCCCCACGAGAACACGTCGCACGCGGGCGAGACCGGCTCCCCGCGCAGCACCTCGGGCGCCATGTAGCGGGGCGTGCCGATCAGCTCGCCGGTGCCGGTGACGCCGCCGAGCGTGTCGAGCGCCCGCGCGATGCCGAAGTCGATCACCCTCGGGCCGACGGGCGACAGCAGCACGTTGGACGGTTTGAGGTCGCGGTGCACCACCCCGGCCCCGTGGATCGCGGTCAGCGCGGTGGCCACGCTGACGGCCAGGGCGTCCAGGCTCGACCCCGTCAGCGGGCCGGACTGCTCGACGGCCTGCTCCAGGTTGGGGCCGGGCACGTATTCCGTGACGACGTAGAGCTGGTCGCCGTCGAGAGCGGCCTCCAGCACCGCGGCGGTGCAGAACCTGCGCACCCGGCGCGCGGCGTCCGCCTCCCGCCGGAAGCGCATGCGGAACTGCTCGTGCTGGCTGAGCTCCGGGTTGATCACCTTGACGGCGACGCGTTGCCCGGCGGGGTCCTCGGCGAGATGGACCGTGCCCATCCCGCCTCGCCCCAGCACGCTCAGCAGCCGGAAGCGCCCGATGTGCGAGGATTCACCGCTCACGGCGGGTTAGCTTACCGACATCGTGTCCGGTCCGGGCGGGCCCGACACGGAACGACGGCGATGACTCCGCCGACGGCGGGGCTGCGCGGAGCCCGCGGGAGCGTGGTCCGGGCGCGTCCGGCCGGGCATCACCCCGGCCCGTGCGGGTAGCCGTGAAGGTGGCCGGGCGACTTGCGCTCCGAGCCCTGAGAACATATGTTCGATACGTAGCGCCCGCCTTCCCCCGGGCGGCTCAGCACAGGCACGAGAGCCGCGGGGAGAAGCATCTTGAGCAGACTCTATGGCGACCCCATCGAGGTGTGGACCAGGGACGGGGAGCCGTCCCAGTTCGTCTGGCGTGACCGCCTCTACCTCGTGCGCCGCGTCCTCGACCACTGGGTGGTGGCGCGCGAGTGGTGGCGGACCGGGGAGGGCGACCCGGGCGAGCGCCGGTTCTGGCGGGTCGAGGCCGCTCCGGGGCGGCTGGTCGGCTCGTACGAGCTGAGGTTCGACACCGCCAGCGGCGGCTGGCTGCTCATGAGGGCGTGGGACTGATGGCGCCCCCGTTCCCGCACCTCAACGTGTGCTCCGCCTACTCGATGCGCTACGGCACGGCCTTCCCGCAGGCGCTGGCGCGCCGGGCGGCCGACGACGGCATGGACATCCTGGCCCTGACCGACCGCGACGGCCTGTACGGAGCGGTCAAGCACGCCCAGGCGTGCGCGGACGCCGGGATCGGCCCCGTCTTCGGCGTGGACCTCGCGCTGGCCGGCCTCGACCACGGGCGCGACGACACGCTGGCCGGCCTCGACCACGGGCGCGACGACACGCTGCCCGGCTTCACCGTGCTGGAGCCCCGCCCGCGCGGGCCGCGGCCGAGGACCGGGCCCGACGCCGAGGACCGGGTCACGGTGCTGGCCCGCTCGCACGGCTGGTCGCGCCTGGCACGGCTGGTCACGGCCGCCCACCGGGCGGGCGACCGCGGCGCGCCGCGGGTGACCCGCGAGCTGGTGGCCGCGCACGACGCCCCCGGCTCCGGCGGGCTGATGGTGCTGCTCGGCCCGCGCTCCGACGTGGGCCGGGCGGTGGCCGAGCGCCGCGACGAGCAGGCCAGGGCGCTGCTCGGCCGCTGGCGCTCCCTGCTGCCCGGCGTGGTGGTCGAGCTGGTCGACCAGTACGGCTACCGCGAGGCCACCACCGCCACCCGCATGCTCGGCCTGGCCGAGTCGCTCGGCGTGCCCGCCGTGCTCACCAACGCCGTCCGCTACCTCGACCCGGCCGACCACCAGGTGGGCGACGTGCTCGACGCCGCCCGCCAGCTCGTCCCGCTGCACCCGCGCCATCTCGACCGCACCACCTCGCACGCCTATCTCAAGAGCTCCAAGGACATGCTGCAGGTGGCCGCCAGGATCTGCGGCGGCGACGAGAGCCGGATGGCCACGCTGCTGCGCACCACCCGCCGGATCGCCGAGCAGTGCGTGATCGACCCGCTGGAGCTGCTCGCACTGCGCGGCGACCCGCCCGCCCTGCACCTGCCCGAGATCGGCGCCGATCCGGTGCCGCTGCTGCGCCGCCGCGTCGAGGACGGGATGGCCGCCCGCGGGCTGGCCCGCTCCCGCGACGCCCGCGATCGCCTCCGGGCGGAGATGGACATCATCGAGCGCAAGCGCCTGTCCGGCTACTTCGTCGCCGTGTCCGGCATCACCGACATGATCCGCGGCATGGGCATCCGCTGCGCGATCCGCGGTTCCGGGGCGGGCAGCCTGGTCACCTACCTGCTCGGCATCGGCGAGGTGAACCCCCTCCACCACGGCCTGCTCATGGAGCGCTTCCTGTCGGAGGGCCGCGTCGGGCTGCCCGACATCGACGTCGACGTCGAGTCCGCGCGCCGGCTCGACTGCTACAGGGCCATCTTCGACCGTTACGGCGAGGAGCGCGTGGCCTGCGTGTCGATGATGGAGACCTACCGGGCGCGCAGCGCCATCCGCGACGTGGCCGGCGCGATGGGGCTGCCGCCGCACGAGATCGACGCCATCGCCAAGGCGTTCCCGCACATCAGGGCCAGGCAGATCACCGCGTCGCTGAGCGACCTGCCGGAGCTGCGCGACAGCCGGCTCGGCGAGGCGGGGCTCGACCGGGTGTTCCGGCTGGCCGAGAAGCTCGACGGACTGCCCCGGCACATCGCGCTCCACCCGTGCGGGGTGCTGATCGGCAACGCCACCCTGCGCGACCGCACACCGGTGGAGCGCAGCCTGCTGGAGTTCCCGATGTCGCAGTTCGACAAGGACGACGTCGAGGAGGCCGGGCTGCTCAAACTCGACGTGCTGGGCGTGCGGATGCAGTCGGCCATGGCCCACACGCTGAGCGAGATCAAGCGGGTGGACGACGTCGTGGTCGCGCTGGACGAGCAGGCCGGCGACGACCCGGCCGTCCAGTACGTGCCGCGCGACGACCAGGAGACCTACGACATGATCTGCGCCGGCCGCACGCTCGGCTGCTTCCAGATCGAGTCGCCCGGCCAGCGCGAGCTCGTCGCCAAGCTCGAACCCCGCACGATGCACGACCTCATCGTGGACATCTCGCTGTTCAGGCCCGGCCCGGTCAACTCCGACATGGTCACCCCCTACCTGGAGGCCAGGCACGGCTGGCGCGAGCCGCGCTACCCGCACCGGCGGCTGCACGGCGCGCTGAAGGAGACCCACGGCGTCGTCGTCTTCCACGAGCAGGTCCTCAAGGTCATCGAGGTGATGACGGGCCGCGACCTGTCGTTCGCCGAGATGCTGCGGCGCTCGCTCGGCACACCCGAGGGCCGGGAACTGGTGCGCCGGACGTTCGTGCCGCTGGCCCGGGCCAACGGGTTCGACGACGCCACCGTGGAGCGGGCCTGGGAGGTGCTCGACGCGTTCGGCGGGTTCGGGTTCTGCAAGGCGCACGCCGCGGCGTTCGCGCTGCCCACCTACCAGTCGGCCTGGCTCAAACGGCACCACGCGGCGGCGTTCTTCGCCGGGGTGCTCACGCACGAGCCCGGCATGTACCCCCAGCGCGTCATCATCGACGAGGCCCGGCAGTGCGGGGTGGCGATCCTGCCGCTCGACGTCAACAAGTCGGGCAAGGACTGGCAGGTCGAGCGGCTCGGGCCGCGTCCCCCGCTGCGGGTCCGGGTCCCCGCCGGGGCGCTGGGGGAGCTGCGGGAAGAGGAGGCGCGGGAAGGCGAGGCGCGGGAAGGCGTGCCGGAGGGCGGTGCGGCGCGGCGGCTCGCGTTCCGGCCCGAGGAGCTGGGCCGGGGCTACGCCCTGCGGGTGCCGTTCTCGGCGGTCAAGGGGGCGAGCGAGGCCGAGGTCGAGCGGATGGTCGCGGGCCGGCCGTACACGTCGCTCGCCGACTTCTGGGACCGGGCCCGCCCGTCCCGGCCGACCGCCGAGCGGATCGTCCAGGTGGGCGGGCTGGACGCGCTGCACGACCTCCACCCGGGCGGCCCGCGCTGGCGTCCCGGCCGGCTGACCCGCCGTGACCTGGTGGCCCAGGTGGGCGCCCTGGAACGCGCCTCGACCTCGGGCATCAGCACCGCCCGGCGGTCCAGGCGCTACACCGCGCCGCCCGCGCCGCCCGCGGGCCCCGCCGGGCCGGGCCCCGCCGGGTCCGCCGGGTCCGCCGGGCCGGGCCCTGCCGGGTCCGGGCCGGCCCACGCCGAACCGCCGGCGGTGCAGCTCCCGCTGGGGTTCGGCGAGCACATCCCGCCGGGCGAGCTGCCCGAGATGACCGAGGCCGAGATGGTCGAGGCCGAGCTGGAGATCCTCGGCATCGACGTCAGCCGCCACGTCATCAGCTTCCACGCCGAGCTGCTCGACGCCGTCGGCGTGGTCCGGGCCAGAGATCTGCCGGCCCAGCGCAACGGCGCCGAGGTGCTGGTCGCCGGGGTCAAGGTGGCCACCCAGACGCCGGCCATCCGGTCCGGCCAGCGGATCATCTTCACCACCCTCGACGACTCGACGGGGCCCGTCGACCTGACGTTCTTCGAGTCGGTGCAGGGCCGGTGCGCGGCGACGGTGTTCGGGGCGTGGCTCCTGGTGGCGCGGGGCGTGGTGCGGCGCACCGGCGTCCGGGCGGTCACGCTGCGCGCGGTCGACTGCTGGGACCTCGCCGCGCTCGACACGCTGTGGCGGTCGGCCGGCATCGAGGCGGTGCGGGAGGTCCTCGCCCGCCCCTCGGGCGAGCAGGTGGCCGGCGGGGTCGGCGGGCGGCCGATCGAGTACGCCAACGGGTTCCGGCTCTCCCCCTACTCCGACGTGGGCCCGCCCGTCACCGCGCCGCCGCGCCGGCTGTGGCACTCCAGCCCGGGCAGCTCCGGCCCCACGGCCGCCTGACCACGACCCGCGGGCGAGCCCGCAGCGAGCTCGCAGCGAGGGCGGTGGACGGCACGTGCGGGCTCAGCCGGCCTGGCCGATCGGCGCCGACTCGGGGGCGGGCGGGATCTGCGTCGTGCGGGGCACGACGCGCAGGGCCGCGCCGTGGGAACACTGGACCCGGGTGACGGTCCGTACGGTCGCCGCGCACAGCACGGCCGACACCGCGAACGCGACCAGCTCCGGCACCCCAGCCCCGGTGAGACCGCCGGAGGAGTCGAGCGGCAGCCGGACCGCGACCATCGCCACCATGACCAGCCAGCTCACCCACCAGGCGGCCAGCAGCGCGCGCCAGCGGCGACGCTGCTCGACCGGTGGCCGGGCGCCCCGCCACACCTCGTCGAGCAGCAGCGCCGGCGCCAGCAGGTTGACGCCGGGCAGCATCCAGGCCAGGACGACCGGGCGGGGGGAGGCGGTGCGGTCGTTGGCCTGCCGGGCGCGGACGATCCAGGTGGTGTAGGCGGCGGCGGTGGCGATCGTGGTGCCGGCCAGCAGCATGATGAGCACGGCGAAGAGCGTCACGGCGCCGACCACCGCCTCGGCGTCGGCTCCGCTGGGCCGGCCGCCGAACGCGGCGAGCTGCTCGGCCAGCCGGTCGGCGCGGGTCAGCTCGAACAGCACGAGCGCGCCCAGGGAGAGGACCTGCGCGGTGAGCGTCACGTAGACGGCGGTGGCGGCCTTCGTGGGTGGCGGCTGGGCGTAGCGCACGTCGTTCTCCCCCCTGGGCCCTGCGCCGGGTACTGCTTAACTTCTATCCCGCCGGCCTCGTTGTTAATCAGCTCACCACGCCGGATTCCCACGCCCAAGCTGCGATTTCAACCCGATTGCGGACACCGAGCTTGGCCTGGATGCTCCCGAGATGCGTCTTCACCGTGGACAGCGAGACGAACAGCTCCGCGGCCACCTCCTGGTTGGTGCGCCCCCTGGCCACCAGGCGCACCACGTCGAGCTCCCGGTCGGTCAGCGGGTCGTTCGGCGCGCTCACGACCCGCCGCGGCTTGGCCAGGTGCTGCAGCAGCCGGACGGTCACCGACGGCGACACCAGCGACTCGCCGTCCGCCGCCGCCTTGACGGCCTCGATGAGCAGCGTCGGCCCGCTGTCCTTGAGCAGGAAACCGGTGGCTCCCGCCCGCAGCGCGCCGTAGACGTACTCGTCCAGGTCGAAGGTGGTGACGATGACCACCCGCAGCGGATTCTCCACGCCGGGACCGGCCAGCGCCCGCGTCACCTCCAGCCCGTCGAGCTTGGGCATCCGGATGTCGAGCAGGCACACGTCCGGCCGCAGCCGTCTGGCCTCGGCCACGGCCTCGGCGCCGTCGGCGACGGCCGCCACGACCTGCATGTCGGGTTGCGCGTCCAGGATCATCTGGAAGCCGGTGCGGACGAGCTCCTGGTCGTCGGCGATGAGCACGCGAATAGTCACGGCCCAACTCTAGGATCGGCCGTTCGGCCGAGGCGCAACCGGACGCACGACCGATCCGCCGCCCACCCCCGCGCCGCGAGACTCGTCGGCATGAACGACGTGCTCGCTGGACGGGCTTTGACCAAGAGATTCGGCCGGACGACGGCCCTGAACGGCGTGGACATCGCGATCCGGGCCGGCGAGGCCGTGGCCATCATGGGGCCGAGCGGCTCCGGCAAGTCGACGCTGCTCCACTGCCTGGCCGGCATCATGAAGCCCGACTCGGGGGAGGTGCACCTGCTCGGCTCGCGCATCGACGCCATGCGCGAGCGTCAGCGCAGCGCCCTGCGCCGCACCCGGTTCGGCTTCGTCTTCCAGTTCGGCCAGCTCCTGCCGGAGCTGCCCGCCGAGGAGAACGTGGCGCTGCCGCTCATGCTCGGCGGTGTCGCCAGGACCGAGGCCGTGCGGCGGGCACGTGAGTGGTTCGGGCCGCTCGGGCTCGGCGGCATGGAGGGCAGGCGGCCGGGCGAGCTGTCCGGCGGCCAGGCGCAGCGGGTCGCCATCGCGCGGGCGCTGGTGACCAAGCCCGCCGTGGTCTTCGCCGACGAGCCGACCGGCGCGCTCGACCAGACGACCGGCCACGACACGATGCGGCTGCTCGTGGAGGCGACCAAGCACAACGGCGCCTCCCTCATCGTGGTCACCCACGACCCGGGCGTGGCCGGGTGGTGCGACCGTACGGTGGAGGTCCGCGACGGACGGCTGCTGACCGCCGGGCTGGCGGCATGAACCTCGCCCTCACCTGGCGGCTGCTGAAAGGCGGTGGGCGCAAGGGCATGCTCGGCACCTCGCTCACGCTGGGGGCCGTCGCGGTGTCCACGGCGCTGCTGCTGTTCGCGGTCGCCGCCAACTTCGCCTTCGCCGCCCGTGCCGACCGCAGCGCGTGGCGCAACCCGGTCGCGGCGACGGCCCAGCAGGGTCCCCCCGCCGCCGAGGGCACGGCGGGCAGGGCCGTGGCGGTGGAGGCCAGGCGGCACGACCACGTACGCGGTGCGCAGATCACGGTCGTGGACCTGGCCGCACTCGGCACCGGGGCGCCCGCGCCGCCCGGGATGCCGCGCTTCCCCGCGCCCGGCGAGGCGTGGTTCTCGCCCGCCCTGCACGAGCTGGCCCGGCGGCTGCCCGCCGACCAACTCGCCAAGCGCTTCCCCGCGCCGGCCGGCGTGCTCGGCGACGAGGCGCTGATCCACCCGGACGAGCTGGTCGCCGTGGTGGGCCACCGGCCGGACGCGCCCGTGATGACCGCCGAGCGCGCGGACGACTGGATCGTCGGCTCCACCCCGGTCGAGATCGCCTCGTTCGTCGGGGAGCCCACCGAGGACTCGGAGGGTTACCAGGTGCTGGCGCTCATCGCCGGCGTGCTCATGGTCGTGCCGCTGCTGGTGTTCGGGGGCGCGGCGGCCCGGCTCACCGTGGCGCGCAGGGACCAGCGGCTGGCCGCGCTACGGCTGGTCGGCGCGACGCCGGGCCAGGTGGTCGGCATGACCGTGGCCGAGGCGATGATCGTCGCGTTCGCCGGGGCGCTGGCCGGCACGGGCGCGTACGCGCTGGCCGTGCCGCTCCTGACCCGCATCGAGATCGGGGGCGGCCCGTGGTTCGTCCCCGATCTGTGGCCGCACCCGCTGGTCCTGGCCGGGGTTCTGGTGGCGGTGCCGCTGCTGGTGGGCCTGTCGGCCGTGGCGGGGCTGCGCCGGGTCGTGGTCAGCCCGCTCGGGGTGGCCAAGCGGGAGACCCCGCCCGCCCTGCGCGCCGTCAGGGTCGTCGCGCTGCTCGCGGTGCTGGCCGTGGTTCCCACGCTCACCCAGGGGACCAGCGCGTCGATCATCGCGGTGGTGATCGGGCTGGCGTTCCTGTGCGTCAACCTGGTCGGCCCGTGGGTGGTGGGCCTCATCGGCCGGATCACCGCCGCCTCGGCGCGCTCGCCGGCCCGGCTGCTGGCCGGTCGGCGGCTGGTGGACGACCCACGCTCGGCCTGGCGCACGGTGAGCGGCGTCGCCCTGACGGGGTTCGTCGCCGGGTTCCTGGGCCTGCTCAGCCCCGGCGCGTTCACCAGCGACGCGTCCGCCGACCAGCTCCGGGTGCACGCGCCGGCGGGCCGGGCGGCCGCCGTGGCGGAGCAGGCGCGGCTGCGGCTGGAGCGGGCGGGCGTGCCGGCCACGGTCGAGCCGGTGAAGGACACGGTCGTCGCCGCCCTCGGCGCCGGGGCGGGGGAGCAGGTCGTGGACCGGGCGCGCACGGCGCTGGCCGGGATCGTGCCCGGCCGCACGCCGACGACGGGCGTCGACGAGGAGCGCTTCGGCACGCAGATCCTCGCCGACATCGGCACGGGCACCGTCGTGGTGCTCTCGGTGTCCTTCCTGGTGGCCATCGCCAGCGCGGGCATCACCGCCGCCTCGTCGGTCCTCGACCGGCGGCAGACCTACGGGCTGCTGCGGCTGGCGGGCACGCCGCTGGAGGTGCTCGACCGGGCCCGCCGGGCCGAGACGCTCGTCCCGCTGACCGTCATGGGCGGCGGCGCGATCGTCGTCGGCGCGTTCTGCGGCCTGCCCTTCATGGTCACCTCGGTGAACGTGTCGGGTCTGGTGACGCTGGGGGTGTGCGTCGTGGCGGGGTTCGCCGGCGTGGTCGGCGCGGGGGCGCTGAGCAGGCCGCTGCTGCGGTCGGTGACCGCCGATCCGGCGCCGCGGCCCGACTAGCGCCCGTCAGCCCAGCACCAGGTCGCGGACGACGGTCAGCGACTCCTCGTCGCGCGGGCCCATGACCAGGAGGGACGTGACGGGGGAGGCACGCCACAGCTCCAGGCGCTCCTTGATCCGGCCGGGCGGGCCGACGAGCGAGATGCCGTCGGCCAGCTCGTCCGGGATCGCGTGGAACGCCTCGTCCCGGCGGCCCTCCAGGTAGAGCGCCTGGATGCGCTCGGCGGCCTCGGCGTAGCCCATCCGGCCGATGATGTCGGCGTGGAAGTTGCGCTGCCGTGCCCCCATGCCGCCGATGTAGAGGGTGAGCATCATCTTGACGCCGTTCAGCGCGGCCTTGACGTCGTCGGAGATGACGACCATGACCATGGCGGCGATGTCGAAGTCCGGTGCCCGGCCCGCGAGCGCGTCGCCGTACATCTCCTGGATCTTGCCGGGGAAGGCGAACAGCGGCAGCCAGCCCTGGCCGATCTCGGCGGCCAGGGCGACGTTCTTCGGGCCCTCCGCGCCGAGGTAGACGGGGATGTCCGGGCGCAGCGGGTGGGTGATCAGCTTCAGCGGCTTGCCCAGGCCGCCGGGCAGGGGGAGCGGGTAGTGCGGGCCGTCGCTGGTCACCGGCTCCTCGCGGCGCCACACCTTGCGCATGATCTCGACGTACTCGCGCGTCCTGGCCAGCGGCCTGGCGAACGGCCGGCCGTACCAGCCCTCGACGACCTGCGGGCCGGAGGCGCCCACGCCGAGCAGCAGCCGCCCGCCCGTGAGGTGGTCGAGCGTCATCGCGGTCATCGCGGTGGCGGCGGGGGTGCGGGCCGAGAGCTGGACGACCGATGTGCCAAGCTTGATGCGTGAGGTCCGCGCGCCGTACCACGCGAGCGGCGTGAAGGCGTCGCTGCCGTAGGCCTCCGCGGTCCACACCGAGTCGTAGCCGAGCCGTTCGGCGGTCAGCACCGTCTCGGTCGCGTCGTCGGCGTGCCGCTGCCAGTAGCCGAGATTCAAACCGAGCTTCATCGACACCTCCGGAATGTAGTTCTATTACCGCCGGGACGGACCGGGGTGTCAATGCAAGATCCTCCGGGGAGATGAAAACCCGTGGTCAAAGGTCTGTGCCGAATCCTCTGCGTGGCGCTGCTGCTCTTGACGGCGGCCGAGCCCACGGTCGCGACCGGGGTGTCACGCTCGTCCAAGCCCAACATCATCATGGTGCTGGCCGACGATCTCGACAGCGGACACCTGGCCCGCTTCCCCAACATCACCCGGCACCTGGTGCGGCAGGGCGCCACGTTCGACCACTTCTTCGTGACGAACTCCTGGTGCTGCCCCTCCCGCGCGTCGATCTTGCGCTCGCAGTACGTGCACAGCCACCGGGTGCTCACCAACACCGCGCCCGAGGGGGGTTTCGACCGGTTCTTCGCCACAGGTCTGGAACGTTCCACCTTGGGGTTGTGGATGCAGCAGGCCGGATACCGCACCGGGCTGATGGGCAAGTACCTCAACCACTACCCCGGCGCGAGCGCCGCCCCCGAGTACGTGCCGCCCGGCTGGAACGACTGGGCCGTGCCCGTGCGCCGGCTCTACCACGAGTACGGCTACCGGCTGAACGAGAACGGCGACCTGGTCGACTACGGCTGGGCCGAGGAGGACTATCTCTCCGACGTGCTGGCCCGCAAGGCCGCCGACTTCATCACCACCAGCACCGAGCCGTTCTTCCTCTACCTCGCGCCGGTCGGCCCGCACAATCCGGCCAACCCCGCGATCCGGCACATGGACGAGTTCGTCCTGGACGAGGCGCCCCGGCCGCCGTCGTTCAACCAGCCCGACGTCAGCGGAGAGCCCGCCTGGCTGCGCGAGACGCCCCCGCTGACCGACGGCCAGATCGCCCGGATAGACGAGCGATACCGCAGCCGGATGCGCTCCATGCTGGGAGTGGACGACCTGGTCGGCACCGTGGTCGACACCCTCGCCCGGAGCGGCAAGCTCGACGACACCTACGTCGTCTTCACCTCCGACAACGGTTTCCACCTCGGCACCCACCGGCTCAAGCAGGGCAAGACCACTCCGTTCGAGGAGTCCATCAAGGTGCCGTTCGTGGTGCGCGGGCCGGGCGTGCGGCCGGGCTCGGTCGTCGGCGACCTGGCCTCGACGGTGGACATCGCGCCCACGTTCACCGAGCTGGGCGGGGGGCAGGCGGCGCCGTTCGCCGAGGGCCGGTCGCTGGTGCCGCTGCTGCGCGGGCAGCGGCCGGCGCAGTGGCGGCGCAACGTGCTCGTCGAGTTCGCCAGGCCCGCCGACCAGGCGTCCGCCGCGCAGACTCCGGTGCCGCCCTACCACGCGCTGCGCACCGCGACCCACACCTACGTCAAGTACTCCACGGGCGAGATGCAGCTCTACGACCTGACGAACGACCCCTACCAGCTGCACAACCTGATCCGCATCGCCGACCCGGCGCTGCTGCGCGACCTCGACGCGCGGCTGCGGGCCATGGTCGCCTGCTCGGGCGCCACCTGCCGCGACGCCGACGCGGGCGGCGGCTGAGCTCAGTCGCCGATGCCGGCGGCGGCTGACCTCAGTCCGGCAGGCCGGGCAGCAGCGCGGGGTAGGCGCGGCCCAGGTGGGCCGTCACCGCGCGGACCGCGTCGTCGGGGTCTCCGTCGCGCACGGCACGCAGGATGCGCCGGTGGTCCTCCTGCAGTCCGGCGGTGTTGCCCAGTCGCACGACCGCCTCCACGGCGTACCTGCCGAGCGAGTCGCGCAGCGAGCGCATGAACGCGGCGAGCAGCCGGTTGCCCGACGCCTCGGCGAGCGCGCAGTGGAAGGCGGTGTCGTGCTCCACGAACTCCTCGGGCGAGCGCGCCCGGTCCATGCCTTCGACGGCCGCGGCCAGCCCGGAGGTGTCGGGCCGGTTCGTGGCCGCCCGCGCCGCCGCCCAGCGCTCGATCATCAGCCGGGTGTCGATCACCTCGCGCGGCTCCAGCGCGGCCAGGCCGAGGTGCAGCCGCAGCAGGTCCGTCAGCGCGCTGTCGGGCCGGGAGACCAGCACCGCGCCGGCGTCCGGGCCGCGTCCCACCTGCGACGACACCACGCCGAGCGTCTCCAGCACCCGCATGGCCTCGCGCACCGACGAGCGGCTCACGCCGAGTTGTTCGGCGAGTTGCCGTTCGTGGGGCAGCCGGTCGCCGGCTGTCAGCCCGTCCGCGCCGATGCGATGCTCGATCTGGGCCAGGACGTCCTCGAACGTCCGTGTCTTCTTGACGGGCTGCCAGCCGGTCAACAGGGCCCCCTCTGGTGGTTTGCTATGGTCTGACCATACTGTGGTCCGACCATACGCCAGAACCTCTCGGAAGGAGAGTCGTGCGAGTCGCCCTGTTCATCACCTGCGTGAACGACACGCTCTTCCCCGGCACGGGCAAGGCCGTCGTGTCGCTCCTGCGCAGGCTGGGCTGCGACGTCGACTTCCCGGCCGCCCAGACGTGCTGCGGGCAGATGCACGTCAACACGGGCTACCGCGACGAGGGTGTCCGGCTCGCGCGCCACTTCACCGAGGTGTTCGCCGGGTACGACGCCGTCGTGGCCCCGTCGGGGTCGTGCGCCGCGATGGTGCGTGAGCAGTACCCCAAGCTGGTCCGGCCGGGGAGCAGGGGCGCCGTGGCCGTCGCGGAGGTGGCGCCGCGGGTCCACGAGCTGTCGGAGTTCCTGGTGGACGTGCTCAAGGTGGACGACGTCGGCGCATATTTCCCGCACCGGGTGACATATCACCCCACGTGCCATTCGCTGCGCGGGCTGCACCTCGGCGACCGGCCCACCCGCCTGCTGGAGAAGGTCCGCGGCCTCGAACTCGTCCCCCTGCCGGCGGCGCAGGAGTGCTGCGGCTTCGGCGGCACGTTCGCCGTCAAGAACCCCGCCGTCTCCGCCGCCATGGGCGCCGACAAGGTCCGCAACGTCCTCGACACCGGCGCCGAGGTGCTCTGCGCGGCCGACAACTCCTGCCTCATGCACATCGGCGGCACGCTCTCCCGGCAGCGGACCGGCGTCCGGGTGATGCACCTGGCCGAGATCCTCGCCGCCACCGACCAGGAGACCCCGTCATGAGCTCCACCTTCCTCGGCATGCCCGGTGACTTCCCCGCGAACGCCGCCCGGGCCGTCCAGGACTCCCAGCTCCGCTACAACCTGCGCAAGGCCACCCACACCATCCGCGGCAAGCGCGCCGCGGTCGTGGACGAGCTGCCCGACTGGCGGGAGCTGCGCGCCGCCGGCAAGGCGATCAAGGACGAGACGCTCCGCCACCTCGACCGCTACCTCCTCCAGATGGAGGAGGCCGTCACCCGGGCGGGCGGCCACGTCCACTGGGCCAGGGACGCGGCCGAGGCCAACCGCATCGTCGCCGACCTGGTCAAGGCCACCGGCGAGACCGAGGTCGTCAAGGTCAAGTCGATGGCCACCCAGGAGATCGGCCTCAACGAGGCGCTGGCCGCCGAAGGCATCACCGCCTACGAGACCGACCTCGCCGAGCTGATCGTCCAGCTCGGCGACGACTTCCCCAGCCACATCCTGGTGCCCGCCATCCACCGCAACCGGGCCGAGATCCGCGAGATCTTCCTCGACAAGATGGGCGACGCGCCGCCCGGCCTCACCGACGAGCCCGCCGCCCTGGCCGAGGCCGCCCGGCTGCACCTGCGCGAACGGTTCCTGCGCAGCAAGGTCGCCGTCTCCGGCGCCAACTTCATGATCGCCGAAACGGGCACCCTGGTCGTGCTGGAATCCGAGGGCAACGGCCGCATGTGCCTCACGCTGCCCGAGACCCTGATCAGCGTCGTCGGCATCGAGAAGCTGCTGCCCACCTGGCGCGACCTGGAGGTGTTCCTGCAACTGCTGCCCAGGAGCTCCACCGGCGAGCGGATGAACCCCTACACGAGCACGTGGACCGGCTCCGCCGAGGGCCAGGAATTCCACCTCGTGCTGCTCGACAACGGCCGCACCGACGTCCTCGCCGACGAGGTGGGCCGCCAGGCGCTGCGCTGCATCCGCTGCTCCGCCTGCCTGAACGTCTGCCCCGTCTACGAACGGGCCGGCGGCCACGCCTACGGCTCCGTCTATCCCGGCCCGATCGGCGCCATCCTCACCCCGCAACTGCGCGGCATGTCCTCGAAACTCGACGCCTCCCTGCCGTACGCCTCCAGCCTGTGCGGCGCCTGCTACGACGTGTGTCCGGTCGCCATCGACATCCCCGAGGTGCTGGTGGACCTGCGCGCCAAGGCGCCGCACGGGGCCGCCGAACGCGCCGGCATGCGGGTGGCCGGCTGGATACTCGACGACCAGGCCCGCCTGGCCAGGGTGCAGCGCGCGGCCGTCCGCCTGCGCCGGCTGGCGCCCAAACGGCTGCCCGGCCCCCTGTCGGCGTGGACCGACACCCGGGACCTGCCCGAGATCCCGGAGGAATCCTTCAGAGACTGGTGGGAGCAAGAAGGGTGAGCACGAGACACGGCGCCGCCCGCGAGGAGATCCTCGACCGGATCAGGCGCGCCGTCCAGGGCGCCCCCGAGGTGGAGGTCCCGCGCGGCTACCGCACCACGACGGACGTGCCCGACCTGGTGGAACTGTTCGCCGAACGGGTGCGCGACTACCGCGCCATCGTGCACGTGCTGCCCGCCGCCGGCGTGCCCGCCAAGGTGGCCGAGCTGGTGGCGGGCCGCCGCATGATCGTCCCCGACGGGCTGCCCGCCGAGTGGGCCGACCCCGCCCCGGACGTGGACCCGCGCTCGGCCGACGGCGTGCTCACCGGGTGCGCCGTCGCGATCGCCGAGACCGGCACGATCGTCCTCGACACCGGCCCCGGCCAGGGCACCAGGGAGCAGACCCTCGTACCCGACTACCACCTGTGCGTGGTGCGGGCCGGCCAGGTCGTCGGAGGGGTGCCCGAGGCGGTCGCCAGGCTCGACCCGGCCCGCCCCCTCACCTGGATCAGCGGCCCCTCAGCGACGAGCGACATCGAGCTCAACAGGGTGGAGGGCGTCCACGGCCCCCGCACCCTGGAGGTGATCATCAGTACCTGATGACGGCCGCCACGTCCGGCACCTGGTCGGTGAACCACAGCTCCGCGTCCGTCATCGCCGCGGCCCTGGCCAGCGCCGAGTCGGCCCGGTCCTGGACCGGGTCCTCCACGCCCCACCGGCGCAGCTCCTCGGCGTCGGTCGCGAGCTGGGTGCCGCCCTCGCCCACCCACACCGGTTCCGGCAGCTCACCCGGTGAGAGCACGGCGTGCACCCGGCCCTCGCGCAGCGCGTGGAACACCGGCCCCCGCCCGACGGGGCCGGACGCCTCGCGGTGCCGGTCGAGCAGTTCGGCACGCCGGCCGTCCAGCCACTCGTCGAGCGCCCGCTCCACGTCCCGCTCGAACCGGCCGTGATCCGAGCGGCTGCCGTGCTCCACCATCTTCACCCGGTCCGACGCCTTCGTGCCGAGGTGGTCGCAGAGCATCGAACGTGACCTCGGCTCGCCCGCCACGATGACCAGCTCGGCGCCGAGCCGCCGCACCTGCTCGTCGACCTCCTCGGCGACGCGCGCGGCGTTCCTGTCCCAGGTCTCCTCCACGGCGTTCTCGTAGCGGCGCTGCGACCAGCCGCCCTGCGCGGTCTTCTGCAGCGGCCACGACTCGGCCCGCACGGTGGCCGTGCGCGGCGAGCCGCCGCCGAACGCGGTCAGCTCCGCCCCCGCGTGGTCCACGATGACCCGCAGATGCGGCACGTTCTCGCCACGCCGCATCAGCATGGGCGTCACGTGCGGCAGCGGCGCCCACACGGCCAGCTCGGCCGCCGGCGGCTCGGCGAACTCCTCCACCAGCACCACGTCGCCGTGCGTGGCGAAGACAGCCTGACCCGCCGCCGGCCGCGCGGCCCGCTCCCGCAGGGCCTCGACCGTCGCCGGATCCGCGTCCCCCAGCCGGTCCCGGACGGCGCGCCAGCGGGACTCCCGGTCAGCCTCGGTGAACGCGCCGAGGTAGGCCGACGCGTACGGCCCCCGGCGCTCGTACAGCGGCCTGATGAAGTCGAGCCGCACGAGTCACCACCTCCGCCTCTCCTTGCCCAGCCCCAGCGCCTGCGCCACCGCCGCCACGTTCACGAAGCGCTCGTCGGGCAGCGACCGGAGCAGGTCCGCGACGGCGTCGGGCGTGCCGGAACGGTCCACATGGCGCAGCAGGTCCGCCCTGGTCGCCGGGAAGTCGGCGTCGCTCAGCCACTTGGCCAGCTCGCTGCGGCGGTCCACGCCCTCCTGCGTGATGCCCTCCGGCGTGCCGGGCTCGTGTCCGGGGGCGTAGGCGCGGGTGGTGTCCTCCTCGCCGGGGAGAGGCATCGGCTCCGGCTCCTTCCACTCCTCCGCATGGGTCGGGCCGCCGCCCCGGACCATCCCCTCCGTCTCGTGCTTCTGCTGCTCGTCGACCCGGCGGGTGTGCTTGGCGCTTCCTCGCTCCATGGTTTCCACTCCTCTCCCTCGCGCCCCTACCCCCGCTTTTCCCGGCAAACATCGCCGCTGTGTACGCTGCCGACGTGTTCGATCCTGATGTGACGGTCATCACCGGAAGGCTCCTGCTGCGGCCTTTCCGCCCGGATGACGAGGCGCGGGTCAGGTCCATCGTCGAGTCGGGCACGGCGTTCCTGCCGCCCGGAGCGCCCGCCCATCCGGCCGGGGTGCCCCACTGGCTGTCCACCGGCGTGCACGAGCTGCAGAGCTCCGGCCAGGGCGTCCACCTCGCGATGACCGACGCCGACGGCCTCATCGTCGGCGCCGTCAGTCTCTTCAAGACCTCCTGGGGCGCCGGCACCACCGAGGTCGGCTACGGCGTGCACCCCCTGCACCGGGGCCGCGGCTACGCCACCGAGGCCGTGCGCGGGCTGGTCGACTGGGTCTTCGCCGCGACCGACCTGCGCCGGATCGACCTGACCGCCAGTCTCGACAACCTCGCCTCGCTCCGCGTCGCGCAGAAGGCCGGCTTCACCTGGGAAGGCGTGCTGCGCGAGGCCACCCTGGACGACGACGGCCCACACGACCTGGTCGTCCTCGGCCTGCTGCGCGGCGACGACCGCACCCCCGCCGACACCCTGCCCCGCGTCGAGCTGCGCAGCGACCGGCTGCTGCTGCGCCCGCTCAGCGAGCGGGACGTGCCCGACCTGGCCGCCACCGCCGCCGACCCCGTCACGCAGGCCCACACCGGCGTGCCGCGCGGCTACAGCGAGGACCACGCCCGCGCCTTCGTCACCGCCACCGAGCGGATGCGCGTCCAAGGACAGGGCATCGCGTGGGCCGGCGTGGCGCCGGCCGACGGCCGCTTCCTGGTCAACGTGGACCTGCGCGACATCGACTGGGCCAACCGCGCGGCAGAGGTCGGCTACATGACCGCGCCGTGGGCGCGCGGCCGCGGCTACGCGGGCGAGGCGGTGCTCGCCGTAGCCCGATGGCTGTTCGGCACGCTGGTGTTCCGGCGGCTGGTGCTGCGGGCCGCCGTCTCCAACCCCGCCTCGCAGCGGGTCGCCGAGAAGGCCGGCTTCACCCGCGAGGGCGTCGCGCGCCACGCCCTGCGCGGGGAGGACCTCGTCGTCTACAGCCTCCTCCCGGGCGACCTGCTGTAGCTCCGGCGCGTCTGGTGAATCGCCGCCGGAACGGTCACCCTTGGTGGTGAAGGCGGTGAGGCGTCATGATCACGGTGGTCGGCTGGGACGGATCAGAGCTGTCGGCCGGGGCGGTCGACCGGCTGCGCGAGGCGGCGCTCGTCATCGGGCCCGACGCCGTCGTCGGCCGGCTCAGACTCACCGCCGCGACCGCCACCGACGAGAGGCTGCTCGCCACCCTCGACCACCACGCCGAACACGGCGAAGGCCCCGTTGTCGTGGTCGCCGAGGGCGACCCCGGCTTCTTCGGCGCGGTGCGCGAGCTGCGCGCGCACGGCCTCCACCCCGAGGTGCTGCCCGCCGCCTCGCTCGTCACCCGCGCCTTCGCCTGTGCCGGGCTCAACTGGGAGGACGCCCTCGTCGTCGCCCCCTCCGGTCCCCACCAGCTCCGCCGGGTCGTCAACGCCTGCCGCGCGCACCCCAAAGTGGCGCTCCTCGTCACCCCCGGCGTCGGCCCGGCCGAGATCGCCCGCGAGCTGGCCCCCACCACCCCGCGCGCCCTCATCGTCTGCGAGGACCTCGGCGGCCCCGACCAGCGCGTCACCCACAGCCGGATGGGCGAGGCCACCACCCGCCCATGGAAGGACCCCGACGTGGTGCTCGTCGTCGACCCGCTGCACAAGGGCGCGCCGCCCGGCTGGGTCGCGGGCGCCCAGCCCGGCCCGGCCGAGTGGGCGCTGCCGGCCGCCGGGCGCATCCCGC
This sequence comes from Nonomuraea sp. NPDC047897, assembly GCF_043204415.1. Lineage (NCBI taxonomy): Bacteria > Bacillati > Actinomycetota > Actinomycetes > Streptosporangiales > Streptosporangiaceae > Nonomuraea > Nonomuraea sp. NPDC047897. Next base: position 73,640 of record NZ_JBIDCC010000020.1, read on the forward strand.
CCGAGGTCAGGGCGTACGTCCTGGCCAAGCTGGGGCCCCGGCTCGGCGACCTGGTGTGGGACGTCGGCTCCGGCACCGGCGAGATCGCCGTCGAATGCGCCCGGCTCGGCGCCGCCGTCGTCGCCGTCGAACGCGACGAACCCTCCTGCGCCCGCATCCGCGCGGCCGTGCTCGACCACGGCGTCAAGGTGGCGCTCACCCGCGGTCAGGCCCCGCCCGCCCTCGAACCCCTGCCCGACCCCGACGCCGTCTACGTGGGCGGCGGCGGCCCGGACGTGATCGTGGCCTGCGCCGCCCGCGGCCCCCGCTCGCTGGTGTGCGTGGTCAAGACCCTCGAACGGGTGCCCGCCGTGCTCGACCGGCTGCGCGAGCACGGCTACCGCGCCGAAGGCACCCAGATCCTCGCCTCCCGGCTGACCGTGCGGCCCGACGGCTCGCACGGGCTGGCCGCGTCCGACCCCCTCTTCGTGGTGCACGCGGTGCCGGCGCACCCAGCGTGACCTGTCCCTCACCGCCGCGCATCGGATATCCTCGCGTGTCTTTGTCTACCACCGGAGAAAGTCTCGATGAAGCCGCCGCTCCTGCTGATCGGGCAGGGCTCGAACGATGACGCCGACTCGGCGGAGTTCGGCAGGTTCGTCCACCGGCTCCGCTGCCGGCTCGACCAGAAGGCCGCCGACGTGTCCGGTGGCTACCTCGAACGGGCGACGCCGCGGTTGAGCGACTCCGTCGCGTCCCTGGTGGCCCGCGGGCACCACCGCCTCGTCGCGCTCCCCCTGAGCCTGAGCCGCGTGGGAGAGGAGTACCCCGCCGCCATGGAGCGCGAGCAGGTGCGCCACCCCACGCTGATGTACGACTACGGCCGGCCCCTCGGGCCCGACCCGCGCGTGCTCGCGCTGCTGGCCGAGCGGCTCAACGACGCCGCCACCGAGATGCCCCGGCTGCGCCCCCTGGAGATGGTCGGCGGCCGGCCCCGGCTGCGCGCCGTCGAGGCGGGCGTCGCCGACCTGCTGCCCGGCCACGTCGAGCCGGGAGAGACCGCCGTCGTGCTCGTCGGGGAGGGCTCCACCGACCCGGCGGCCAACGCCGAGATCCACCGCGTTTCCCGGCTGTTCTGGGAGACGCACGCCTACGACTTCATGACGGTCGAGACGGCCTTCGTGTCCGTCACCCCGCCCGGCGTGCCCGGAGGGCTCGAACGCTGCCGGCGGCTCGGCGCCAAGCGCGTCATCGTGGTGCCGTACCTGCTGTTCGCGGGGGGCGTGCTCGAACGGGTGTGGGCGCAGGCCCTGGCGTACGGCGCCGGGCACCCCGAGCTCGACATCCGCTGCGCCGAGGTGATCGGCGACTGCGAGACCCTCGCCGACGTCGTGATCGACCGTTATGAGGAAGCGCTCCAACTGGTCCCCTGAGCCGGGCGCGGCCTGGCATGCTCCCTCGTGGGCCGCCCCGGCCCATGCCCGGCCTGCCGGGATGTGTCCCTGAAGTCCGGTCGTCCGTCCACGTGGGTGCCCGTCGCTGTTCGGGTCCGTGCCGGCGGTCCGTGCTCGGGCTCGCGCCGCCGGTCCGAGTTCGGGCCATCGGTCCGTGTCCATCGGTCCGTGCTTTTCGTCCGTGATACGTCTGTGGAGGTATGCCATGCTCGCCGAGACTCTCGCCGAGATCCGCCCCGCCGACCCGCGCGCCCTCGCGGACGCCCGAGCGCACCAGGACCGCCTCACCAAGCCGCGCGGCTCGCTCGGCGCCCTGGAGGACGTCGCCGTACGCCTCGCGGGCGCCGCGGGCGTCAGCCCTCCGCCCATGCCGGCCCCGGCCGCGCTGGCCATCTTCGCGGCCGACCACGGCGTGCACACCCAGGGCGTCAGCCCGTGGCCCCAGGAGGTCACGGTCCAGATGGTCGCCAACTTCCTGGCGGGCGGGGCCGTGGCCAACGCCTTCGCGGCCCAGTCCGGCACGTCGGTGACCGTCGTGGACGTCGGCGTCGCCGCCGACCTGCCCGACGCCCCCTCCCTGCTCAAGCACAAGATCGCGTACGGCACGGCCGACCTGTCGGTGGGACCCGCCATGAGCGTCGACCAGGCCGTCCAGGCGCTGGAGGCCGGCATCTCGGTGGCCCGCGACCTGGTGAAGGGCGGCGCCCGGTGCCTGATCACCGGTGACATGGGCATCGCCAACACCACCGCCTCGGCCGCCCTCGTGGCCGCCTTCACCGGCCACGACCCGGCCGAGGTGACCGGCCGCGGCACCGGGATCGACGACGAGACCCACGCGCGCAAGGTCGCCGTCGTCCGCCGGGCGATCGAGGTCAACGACGCGGCCACCGTCGGCTCCCGGCCCAGTGACGCGCTGCGGGTCCTGGCCGCCGTCGGCGGCTTCGAGCACGCGGCCATCGCCGGCCTCATCCTGGGCGGCGCGGCCTGCCGGGTGCCGGTCATCCTCGACGGCGTCATCGCCGGCGCCGCGGCCCTCGTCGCCACCGCCCTCGACCCAGCCGCCGTGGACCACTGCATCGCCGGGCACCGCTCCGCCGAGCCGGGGCACGCCGTCGCGCTCGCCGCCCTGGGCCTGCGGCCACTCGTCGAACTGGAGCTCCGGCTCGGCGAGGGCACCGGCGGTCTCCTCGCCCACCCTCTCGTCTGCGCCGCCGTACGGGTGATGCACGACGTCGCCACGTTCGACTCGGCGGGCGTCTCGGAGAAGCAGGACTGACCGGCGAACCGCCGCCCCGGCGGCCATGGCCCCGGGGCGGCCGTCAGGCCGTCGCCGCCGACGCGCGCACTCCGGTCGCGTCGCGGGGCCCGGCTCCGTCCGAGTACTCCGCTCCGCCACAGCGCCCGGCTTCCCGGTGCCGGGCGGGGCCGGGGGCGCGGCTCGACCCGGTGGGCCGGTTACCCTTGGAGGGCTGTCAGTGCTGGCCAGACGCCCGAAGGACGACGGAGGCGGGCCCGCCGGGATCCCTCCAGCCCTTGCCGCCGGGTGTCGGCCTGCGCGAAGCGAGCGCCCCATGAAGACCCGATAGGTTTACCTCCTGACAAGACCCAACCTTCGCGAACGGGAGATTCCCACCATGGGCCCCTACCTCCTTGGCCTGCGGCTTTCCGGTCGCCGGGTTCTCGTCGTGGGAGGCGGCCGCGTCGCTCAACGGCGGGTGCCCGCTCTGCTCGAGGCGGGTGCGGTGGTCACCCTGGTGTCGCCGAGCGTCACCCCCGCCCTCGACGATCTGATCGCCGCCGGCCGGGTCACCTGGCACTCCAGGCCGTACGAGGTGGGTGACTGCGACGGCGCCTGGCTCGTCCAGGCCTGCACCGACGAGCGTTCCGTCAACACCGCCGTCGCCGCCGAGGCCGAGGCCAAGCACATCTGGTGCGTACGCGCCGACGACAAGGACTCCTCCGCCGCGTGGACCCCCGCCTCCGGCAAGGTGGACGAGATCACGGTCGCGGTCACCGCCGGAGGCGACCCGCGTCGGGCGGCCGGCATCAGGGACGCCGTGGTGGGCGCGCTGCGCGACGGCACCGTCGACGCCCGGCGCAGCCGCACGAAGCCGGTCGGCGTGGCCCTCGTCGGCGGCGGCCCCGGCGACCCGGGCCTGATCACCGTCCGCGGCCGGCAGCTCCTCGCGCAGGCCGACGTGGTCGTCGCCGACCGGCTCGCGCCGCGTGCCCTCCTCGACGAGCTCGCCCCGGACGTCGAGCTCATCGATGCCGCCAAGGTCCCGTACGGCAGGTCGCTGGCCCAGGAGGCCATCAACGACGTGCTCATCGACCGGGCCAGGCAGGGCAAGTTCGTGGTCCGGCTCAAGGGCGGCGACCCGTTCGTGTTCGGCCGTGGCGGTGAAGAGATGATCGCATGCGCCCGGGCCGGCATCCCCGTCCTGGTCGTGCCCGGCATCACCAGCGCCGTGGCGGTGCCGGCAGCGGCGGGCGTCCCCGTCACGCACCGGGGCGTGAGCCAGGAGTTCCACGTGGTGTCGGTCCACGTGGCGCCCGACGATCCGCAGTCAACTGTCGACTGGCCGGCCATGGCCCGTTCCGAGGGCACCCTGGTGCTCCTCATGGGCGTCGAGCGGCTGTCCAAGGTCACCGAAGCGTTGCTGAGAGACGGACGTTCGCCGGAGACTCCCGTAATGGTCGTCCAGGACGGTACCCTTCCGACGCAGCGGGCGGTCGTCGCTCCGCTTTCCACCGTCGCCGACCGCGTGTCCGCGGCTGGGATACGGCCGCCGGCGATCATCATCGTCGGCGACGTCGTCAGGGTGGGCCAGGAGGTCGAGATGGTTCGAGCGGAGCGCTTGCCGTGAACACGGCCATGGACGACGAACGTCCGGAGTCGGCGGGGGAGCAGACCCTCAACTTTCGCGCGATCAGCGAAGACGCCCCCGCCGAGCCCTCTCGCCCCGCATTCGACGCCTTCGCGCCGAAGATCGCGCCCTCCCGCGCGGGCGAGGCCGCACGGCAGCCCGAACCCGCCGCCGAGCCCGTACCGGCCCGGAAACCCGAGCCTCCGCGGCAGGACGACCCCACACCGAACGACGAGCCTTCGCGGCAAGAAGAGCCCGCCCGAGAGGACACCGCCCAGGACGATGTGTCCGACCTGGACGAGCCCGTAACCCGGCAGGACGCCTTGGACCCGGACGAGCCCATCCTGGGCGACGCCGACTCTGGCCGGTCGGGTGACGACGCCGGCCCCGACGAACCTGCGCCCGGCGACGACCCCGCACCGGAAACGGCTGCCTCGGAAGAGCTTCCGCCGGAGGACGACCGTCCCGCCGACGAGCCCGCCCGGGACGATGCCGGCACGCCGGGCGACGTCCTTGCGGCGGACGACCCGTCTGCGGCTCCTGATCCCGCGAAAGGCCAGGCCGACCCGACCGACCAGGTTGACCCTGCCGACCAGGTTGACCGGATCGACCAGACCGACCCTGCCGACCAGGACGAGCCGGAGGAGCAGGCCGAGCCGGAGGAGCAGGCCGAGCCGGAGGATCAGGCCGACGTGTCCGGGGACCGCGCCGGACCATCCTCCCAGCCGGACGCGCCTGCCGAGCCGCAGCGGCGACGGGGAGGCGAAGGACTGCCCCCCGAGACCGTCGCCGCGCTCACAGCCGCCCTCGACACCCTCCATGACAGTGTGTCGGACGTGAGGTTCGGCCTCGACCTGCCGGGCGCCGAGGAGGCGCGGCAGGCACAGGCCGACCTGCTGGCCCAGCTGCGGGACTACGTGCTGCCGAGAGTGCGCACCAGCACCGCGCCCGCGCTCATCGTCGTCGCCGGCTCGACCGGCGCGGGCAAGTCCACGCTGGTCAACTCGCTGGCCGAGAAGAACGTCTCGCGCACCGGGGTGCGGCGGCCCACCACGGGTGTCCCGGTTCTGACCTGTCACCCCGAGGACCGCGCGTGGTTCGCCGAGGGGGACCTGCTGCCCGGGCTCCGCCGCATCGACACGCCGCAGCCGGACGCCGGGCTCGACAGCCTCATCGTCGTCCCGACCGAGAAGCTCCCTCAGGGCGTCGCGCTGCTCGACACTCCTGACATCGACTCGGTCGTCGAGGAGCACCACGAGATCGCCCAGCGCATGCTGGACGCGGCCGACCTGTGGGTGTTCGTCACCACGGCGGCCCGCTACGCCGACGCTCCCGCCTGGAACCTGCTCAGGCTGGCCAAGGAGCGCGGCGCCCGCCTCGCCATCGTGCTGTCCCGGGTGCAGCCGAGGGCGCGCGACGTGGTGCTCAAGCATTTCGTCCGGATGCTGACCGAGTACGGTCTGGGGGAGATCGACCGGTTCGTCATCAACGAGGCCAAGGTCGTCGACGGCCGTCTGCCCGACAAGGAGGTCACCGACCTGCGACTGTGGCTCGCCGAGCTGTCGGTGGACGAGGAACGCCGTGAGCAGGCCGTACGCGAGACGCTGAACGGTGTGCTCAACAGCTTCCGCACGCGCGTGCCCGCGCTGGCCAAGCACATGGAGGTCCAGGTCACCTTCCGCGGGGAGTTGCGCGCCGACGTGGAGGCCGCCTACCGCAACGCGCTCTCCGAGATCGACAAGGCGTTCCGCGGCGGCACGCTCATCCACGGTGAGGTGCTGGCCCGCTGGCAGGACTTCGCCGGGTCTGGTGACCTCCTCCGCACCCTCCACCTGCGCAAACGCGGCAGGTCGGCCGGTCAGGCGCCCGAGCGGATCAGGGCGTTCCGGACGGCGCTGCGGGCCGGTCTCGAGTCGGTGATCGTCGCGGGAGCCAATCGCGCCGCCGAGGAGGTGGCCGCCCGCTGGCGGCACCGCTCGCCGCTCGGCGCCAAGCTCGCGGAGGGTCTCGACCGCCCGTCCGACGACCTCGTACGCCACGCGAGCCGGGCCATCGCCGCCTGGCAGGAGCACGTCACCGAGATGGTGCGCAGCGACGGCGTGGCGAAGAGGTCGGTGTCGAAGTTGCTGTCGTTCGACGCCGACTCGCTTTCCTTGATCTTCATGGTGGCGATGTTCAGCGGCCCCGTCGAGGGGCTCCAGCACCGGCTCGTCACCGCGTTGCTCGGCGCGGAGTCGCTGCGGGGCATCGGCGCCAAGGCGCTCAGCGACCTGAGAGCCAGGATCGGCATGCTGTTCGACGAGGAATCCATGCGTTACGCGCACGTGCTCGACTCTGCGGGCGTTCCCGACGAGTCCATCGCCACGCGCCTGTACCAGGCCACGTACAACCTTGAGGTGGCTCGATGACCACCGTCGCGGCGAGGCCGAGCCTCGCGACACGGCTCACCGCCCTCACCAAGATCGTGGAGTTGGGGCCGGGACGGCTCGAACCCAAGCTGCTCGCCGAGGCGAGCACGCTCCTCACCCGCGCCGGTGAGCGGCTCAAGCTGTCGTCCGAACACACCGTGGTCGCCCTGGCAGGTGGCACGGGCAGCGGCAAGTCGTCGCTGTTCAACGCCCTGTCCGGGCTGGAGCTGTCACCCACGGGCGTGCGCAGGCCCACCACGGCCCGCACCCATGCCTGCGTGTGGGGGCTGGAGGGCGCGACGCCGCTGCTCGACTGGCTGCAGATCCAGTGGCGGCACCGGTTCTCCCGGTCCAGCGCCCTCGACAAGGGCGAGACCCAGCTGAACGGGCTGATCCTGCTCGACCTGCCCGACCACGACTCGATCCGGGCGCTCACCGACAACGAGGCCGACCGGCTCATCGGGGTGGCCGACCTGGTCGTGTGGGTGCTGGATCCGCAGAAGTACGCCGATGCCTCCACTCACCGTCGCTACGTCACGGAGCTGGCGGGGCACGACGCGGTGACGGTGTTCGCCCTCAACCAGGCCGACCGGCTGAGCGCCGAGGAACTGGCCGAACTGGTCATCGACCTCAACGACCTGCTCCGGCGCGAAGGCGTCGAACACCCCAGCGTGGTGCCGACCTCGGCGGCCACCGGGCGGGGCGTCGACAGCCTGAAGAGCGTGATCGCGGCTGCGGTCTCCCGGCGCAGGGCCGCCATCCAGAAGCTGGAAGCCGACCTGCACCGGCTGGAGCAGCGCATCGCCGAGACGATGCCCGTGGGTGAGGCGCTGTCGGCCCCCTCGACGGTCGACGACGCCCGCAGGCTGGGGCTCACCGACGCGCTGTGCGACGCGGTGGGCGTCCCCGCCGTGGGCGAGGCGATGGAGAACGTGTACGCCGAACGGTCGATGAGCTGGGTCGGCTGGCCGTACCCGCGGTGGATCGCCAGGCTGCGGCCGAACCCGCTGAAGGCTCTGCGCCTGCAGGACGTCGCCGACGGGATCCGCGGCATCGCCTCGGGCGCCGTGAGCGCCCAGTCCGCCGAGGTGGTCAACGCGGTGCAGGCGCTCGCCGACGGCCTGTCGTCCGACATGCATCCGGTCTGGCGGTCCTCCCTCAACCACGCCGCCCGGTCGCAGGCGGCCAAGCTGCCGAAGGCGCTCACCGACGACCTCTCCGAGGTCGCCCCCCGGCTCGACCGGGTGCCGGGGTGGTGGCGGCTGCTCAAGGTGTGGCAGTACGCGCTGGTGGCTGGGCTCGTGCTGGGCGTGGCGTGGCTGGTGACGGGGCTGCTGTTCGCCGGGCAGGCGCCGCTCGGCGTCCGGCTGCTCGGTGACACGGCGGCGCTGCCGTGGGTGGGCCTGATGATGGCCGCCGTGCTCGGCCTGGGCGCGTTGTCGGGGATCGCCGCACGCAACTTCGTCGAACTGGGCGCCTCGAAGGAACGCGAACGCCTCGAACGCGAGATGCGTCGCCGGGTGTCCGCCATCGCGGAGACGTCGGTGGTGGAGCCGGTCGAACGCGAGCTGGGCCGCCACCATGCCTTCTACACGGCCATGAGAGCCCTGGCGAGCTGACGCGGGACCCCGGCCGGGACCGGCTCTGTCCACAACCGGCCTCCCTCTCGTGCCCCTGTCCACAGAACGCCGTTCGCCCCGTACGCGCTCGCGGCGTCTGCGGCACCGTGGTCCCAGGTCGCGGGCGCCCCGCCCGCCGCATGGGAGGCAACGGATGAACGACATCTACATCACGCTCACCGGCAACGTCGCAGCAGAGCCCCGTCAATACACGTTCGAGGACGGCGCGAGGGTGACGTCACTGCGGGTGCTGACCGCTCACCGCTACTTCGACCGGAAGACCGGGCAGTGGACCGACGGCGAGAAGGTGTGCTTCGCGGTGCGCTGCTGGCGGGCCCTCGGCGACAACGTGGCGCAGTCGATCAGGGTGGGCCATCCCGTGGTGGTGTCGGGCAAGCTGCGCATCCGCGAGTTCGGCCCGGAGGGCGACCGGCGCTTCATGCCCGAGGTGGAGGCCAGCGCGGTCGGTCATGACCTGCGCTGGGGCACGGGTGTCTTCGCCAAGCCCGACCGGGGCGGCACGGGGGCGACGGTCAGCCGGGAGATGCGCGACCGGCTCGACGCCGACACCGAGGACTGGGCCATGGGCGCCAAACCGCCCGGCGCGCCCCAGCCCGCTTCCGAGCACCTGGAGCTCCCCGCCTCGACCCCGACCAGCGAGCCGGCCGGCCGGCCGGACACCGCCATCGCCCGGGACGCGACGCCGGCCCCAGCCGTGACCGCACCGCCTGGGGCGACCACGACTCCCGCTCCCAAGCCGCCGGCCGGCACCCGGCAGGGCACCGTCAGGGCGCGGAAGGGCGCCTCCGTCGGCAGCGCTGCCGTGCGCATTCTCGGAGCAGACGACAACGAGAGTGAGTCGGAGGACGCCGAATGGCCGACGGACGAACGCGCAGCCGCCTGACCGCGTCCCAAGGCGGCTGACCGCACGGCGGCTGACCGCGTCCCAAGGCGGCTGACCGCGCAAGGCCGCTGACAGGCGAACCGGAACTGGACTCCTCGGCAAGCGCGTTCGGCCCGGCGGCCACGCCGCGCCCATCGGGCGGGGGCCGACCCCTGAGCCGATCATCCCCAGGATGCATCGTGACCGCGCAGCACGGTGCCGTGGCCGAGACGGCGAGGCGCAGGAGACGGCGCCGGGCATCGAGCCTCTTGCCGGGGTGTCCAGGTCGCCGGCCAGGTGGGTGACGCGGGTCGCGTCTCCCGTGGCTCAATCCACGTCCACGTTGTCGAGGAAGCGCAGGAGGTGAGAGAGCACCCGGACGCACGCGGTGATGTCGGCTTCGGTCAGGCCGCCGCCGGCCTGGCGCAGTACCGCGCGCTCGCGGTCGAGCACGGCGGTGATGGCGGCCCTGCCCTCCTCGGTGAGCCGGATGAGTGAGGACCGTTTGTGCGCCGGGTTGGGAACAGACTCGACCAGATGTCGTGCCGCCGCGTCGTTGATCATGCGCTGCACGAACTGGCGGCTCAACGCCTGCGCCCTGCCCATCTGCGGGACGGTCATGGGCCCGTGCTCGCGCAGCATGGTGAGCACGGCCCGCACTCCGACCGACAGACCCTCGATGGGCGCGTCCTGCTCCACCTTGCGGTGGGCGCGCCGGTACAGCGGCCCCACCAGGTCGAACACCTCGATGAGCCGGTCGGACGGTTCTGCGGATCTCTGACTCCGGGTTGGTCCACTCACCTCTCCATGATGACACCTGAGTTGTCATATCGCGGCCAAGATGACACCCTGGTTGTCATGAATGATGTGTTCTGGCTCGACACCGGCACTGGCCGGCCCATCGTCCTGCTGCACGGCGGCTTCGTGGACCACGGCATGTGGCAGGCGCAGATTCCGGAGCTCGCCGAGCGGCACCGCGTCATCGCGCCCGACGCCCGCGGCCACGGCCGATCCGCCAACTCCACCGAGCCGTACCGGCTCACCGACGACCTCGCCGCGTTGCTGCGCCATCTGCGCACCGGTCCGGCCGTCCTCGTCGGCGTCTCCATGGGCGCGAGCGTCGCGGTCGAGACCGCGCTTGAGCACCCCGAACTGGTCGGCGCCGTAGTCATCACCGGCGCCGGCACCGGCGAGCCGTACTTCACCGATCCCTGGACCGTCGAGCACATGACCACCTGGCACTCGGCCATGGCGTCCGGCGACCTGGAGGCGTCGGTCGAGGGGTTCATGGCGTTCGTGGCCGGCCCGCACCGCACCCTCGACGACTGCGATCCCGAGGTCGTGAGTCGCCTGCGCCGGATGGCCAGGGAGACCATGGCCAAGCACACCGCCGACGAACCCAACCTGCTCGTCCCCGTAGCCGACGCCTGGGGGCGGCTCGCCAAGATCGATGTCCCGGTGCTGGCCGTCAACGGCGCCCTCGACTCGCCCGACCACATCGACATGGCGGAACGCGTCGCCTCGACCGTGGCCAACGGCCGCACGATCACCATCGACCGTGCGGCCCACTACCCGAACATGGAGCGTCCGGACGCCTACAACGAGATCCTCACGGACTTCCTGCGTGCCCTGTGACCACCCCGCCGACAGTGACCTGCCGCGGCCGGCGACCGTGACCGACCCTGCCGCCGGCCGGGTGGGCGTTCAGCGCGGAGACCCCGACGCGACGGCCGCTGGACCGCCGTTTCGGTGTGGACCCGGAGGGGCGGGTCGTACTCTCTCGGCCGCTGGGGCTTTGGTGTGGTGACGTGCGGTCGTGCCGCCGGGTTGGTGATCTTCCGGATGGGCTGGTCCTGTGCGTGGCTGCTCGGGTCTTGGTGTGGTGACGTGCGGCCGTGCCGCCGGGTTGGTGATCTTCCGAGTGGACCGGTCCTGTGGGCACGGCCGGAGAGGCCTCGGGGCGGGTCTGAGGTCGCACTGCCGGATCGATGTGCCGCGTGCGTGGAGGCGTGCCCGTTCGGGTGCCTGCACGGGGCGCGGGTGATGCCACCACGTGGGACGGCGTCGGAGTGGTGCGGTGCCGGAAGGCGGCGAGCAGGAGGGGGCATCGGCCGGTCACGATCACGTGCCGGGCAGGCCGAAGGGAACCGGGTCGGCCGATGATGCTTCCGGTGTCAGACGGCTAGATCTCTGTCAGGTCCAGATCACGCCCCGCACCATGGCTGCTCCTTTCCGGCACGGCCTGCTCGCGGAGTGAGCGGCCTCTTCTCGTCGACCACGGACGCGAGTGGTCTCGTTGCTCAACGTAGCGGTTCCCGTCGCGCGGCGCACACTCCGCAATTATTGTGTTACATATCGTCAGTCAGGGAGGAGACGTGATGGCGGCCTCTGGTCACCCTCCGATCACGCCTCGCGACGGTACGTCAACACTGGTGAGCAGGTGGCCGCTCCTGGGCCAGCGCCGCTCCTTGGTGGCCTACCTCGTGGGGCTCGTAGTCGTCGATCTCATCGCGATCGTGGCGTTCGCGATGACCACCCCGTTCCGCTGGGCGGACGTGCTGACGTTCGCCGCACTCATGGGCTGTGGCGTGGCATGCATCGAGGCGACCAGGCGGCTGGGGGTTCCCGCGGGGGTCTCCCGCGACCTCCTGTCGGCCTGGTGGCTGCCGGTGGCGCTGCTGTTGCCGCCGGTCTACGCGTTGTTCGCGCCGATCGTGCTCCAGGTCCTGGCGCAGTGGCGGGTGCGCGCCACCGTGCTCCACCGCCGGGTCGTCACCGCCGCTGCCATCGGGCTGGCGGGGTGTGCGGCGTCGGTGGTGTTCCACTGGTTCGTCTCCGGCCCGGCGGAGCTGTCGCGGGGCGAATGCGGCACGATCGCGCTGGCGGTGGCGGCGGCGCTGGTGTTCGCGGTGGTCAACACGGCGCTCATCGCCATCGCCGCGCACACCGCCGACCCCGAGGTCCCGTGGCGCGACGTCCTGTGGGACAGGGAGAGCGTCCTGCTCGACGTCGTCGAGCTGTGCCTCGGCGTCATCGTGGCCGTCGCCACGAGCCTGAGCCTCACCCTGCTCATCATCGCCCTGCCGCCGGTCGTCCTGCTCCAGCGCAGTCTCCTGCACGCGCAGCTGCAGGCGGCCGCCCGCACCGATCCCAAGACGGGCCTGCTCAACGCGGCGGCGTGGCAGCGGGAGGCCGACACCGAGATCGTCCGCGCTCGTCGCACCGGTGAGACGCTCGCGCTGCTCATCATCGACATCGACCACTTCAAACGGGTCAACGACCGCCACGGTCATCTCGTCGGCGACCAGGTGCTGGCCGGGGTCGCCACGACGCTGCGCAGCCAGTTGCGTGACTACGACGTCGTGGGCCGGTTCGGGGGAGAGGAGTTCGTGGTCCTGCTGCCGGGCGCCGACCTGCACGAAGCGCGTCAGGTCGCCGAACGGCTGCGCAACCGCATCGCCCGCACGGCCGTCACCGCCGACGACGCCCTCGTCACGGTCACCATCTCGGCCGGCGTCGCCATCATGAGCGTTCACGGCGACGACCTCATCGAGCTGCTGGCCGCCGCCGACCTCGCCCTCTACCGGGCCAAGGAACTCGGCCGCGACCGCATCTGCATCCCCGCCGTACAACCTCCGCCCCCGCAGATCCCCGAATCGCCCCCCGCCGCCTGACCGTCCCTGCTCGTTCCGCGCCGTCCCTGCTCGTTCCGCGCCGTCCCTGCTCGTTCCGCGCCGTCCCTGCTCGTTCCGCGCCGTGGCCGGCCCGTACACGCCGGTCCGCGGTGGTCACCCCCAGCCTTTCGCTCCTACTCCGCCGCGACTCGGTCGCCACCCCCCAGCCTTTCGCTCCTACTCCGCCGCGATTTGGTCGTCACCCGCAGTCTTTCGCTCCCACCCCGCCGCGACTCGGCCGCCACCCTGGCTCCCGCCCCGTCTGCGGCTCGACTGCGCCGTGCACTCGGTTTCGGGGGCGGCGCCTTCCGGTACGGAGGGGCGGGCCCACCCGAGGGGCGTGTGGGCCGCCGCGCCGGCGGCGTCCGGCCGGTGGAGGGCGGCGTACCCGATCGCCACAAGTCCGTATCGGGTCACGGCCATGCGCGGGCGCGTGGGACGGGGCGGCGGAAGCCCGCTGGGGAGCCCCTAAGCTAGATGGCATGCCGGAGTACATCTACACGCTGCAGCGCGTGCGCAAGGCGCATGGCGACAAGGTTGTCCTTGACGACGTCACGTTGTCGTTCCTGCCAGGCGTCAAGATCGGCGTCCTGGGGCCCAACGGCACCGGCAAGTCGACGCTGCTCCGGATGATGGCCGGCCTGGAGCAGCCGTCCAACGGTGAGGCGAAGCTCATGCCGGGCTTCAGCGTCGGCATGCTCCAGCAGGAGCCCCCGCTCAACGAGGAGAAGACCGTCCTCGGCAACGTGCAGGAGGGCGTCGCCGAGACGATGGCGATGCTCGACCGCTACAACGCGATCGCCGAGCAGATGGCCACCGACTACAGTGACGAGCTGCTGGCGGAGATGGGCAAGCTGCAGGACCAGCTTGAGCACCGCAACGCGTGGGATCTCGACAGCCAGCTGGAGCAGGCGATGGACGCGCTGCGCTGCCCGCCGCCCGACGCTGACGTGACCAAGCTGTCCGGCGGTGAGCGCCGCCGGGTCGCGCTGTGCAAGCTGCTGCTCGAGGCGCCCGACCTGCTGCTGCTCGACGAGCCCACCAACCACCTCGACGCCGAGAGCGTGCAGTGGCTGGAGCAGCACCTGGAGAAGTACGCCGGCACCGTGCTGGCGGTCACCCACGACCGCTACTTCCTGGACAACGTGGCCACCTGGATCCTTGAGCTGGACCGTGGCCGCGCCTACCCCTATGAGGGCAACTACTCCACCTACCTTGAGGCCAAGGCCCAGCGGCTCAAGGTCGAGGGCCAGAAGGACGTCAAGCGCAAGAAGCGCCTGGAGGACGAGCTGGAGTGGGTCCGCTCCAACCCGAAGGCCCGCCAGACCAAGAGCAAGGCCCGGCTCCAGCGCTACGAGGAGATGGCCGCCGAGGCCGACAAGTATCGCAAGCTCGACTTCGAGGAGATCCAGATCCCGCCGGGCCCGCGCCTGGGCACCACGGTGATCAAGGCCGAAGACCTCACCAAGGGCTTCGACGACCGGCTGCTCATGGAGAAGCTGACGTTCGACCTGCCGCGCAACGGCATCGTCGGCGTCATCGGCCCCAACGGCGTCGGCAAGACCACGCTGTTCCGCATGATCACCGGCAGTGAGACGCCCGACAACGGCTCCATCGTCGTGGGCGACACCGTCAAGATCTCCTACGCCGACCAGTCGCGTGGCGGCATCGACCCCAACAAGAACGTCTGGGAGGTCGTCTCCGACGGGCTCGACCACATCAAGGTCGGCAACGTCGAGATGCCGTCCCGCGCCTACATCGCGGCGTTCGGCTTCAAGGGGCCCGACCAGCAGAAGAAGGCCGGGGTCCTGTCGGGCGGCGAGCGTAACCGGCTCAACCTGGCGCTCACCCTCAAGCAGGGCGGCAACGTGCTGCTGCTCGACGAGCCCACCAACGACCTCGACACCGAGACCCTGTCGTCGCTGGAGAACGCCCTGCTCGACTTCCCGGGCTGCGCGGTCATCACCTCGCACGACCGGTGGTTCCTCGACCGCATCGCCACCCACATCCTGGCGTGGGAAGAGGGCTCCAACTGGTTCTGGTTCGAGGGCAACTTCGCCGACTACGAGAAGAACAAGATCGAGCGCCTGGGCGCCGACGCGGCCCGTCCGCACCGGGTCACCTACCGCAAGCTGCACCGCAGCTGACGGTTCTGCCCCGGCCCTGCCCGGGCTCGTGACCGCCGTGCGATGGCGAGGACGTGTTCGTCCGCCCGCACGGCGGTGGCGGGGCCCGGGGACGGCGAGGCGGGGGCCTGCCGGTGGGGCAGGGCGGGGCGGCGGGTAGCGTGGCGCCCGTGGTGCAGAACTCCCTCGCCCAACGGCACGTCTTCCCCCGCATGGTGCGGTTCGCGGACATCGACTCGCTCGGGCACGTCAACAACGTCCGCTTCTTCGACTACCTGGAGGACGCGCGCCTCGGCATGCTCCATATCGATCCGTACAAGGCCGGCGACGCCCCTTTCAAGGGCTTCGTCATCGCCCGGCACGAGATCGACTACCGGCGTCCGCTGAGTTTCCGCGCCGACCCGGTGCGCGTGGAGACCTGGGTGACCGAGGTGCGGCCCGTCAGGTTCACGCTGCGGTACGAGATCCGGGACGACGACGAGGTGTTCGTGACCGCCACCTCGATCGTCGTGGCGTACGACGTGGAGCGCGGCGCCCCGCGCAGGCTGACCGGGGACGAGGTCGCCTACCTCAAGCGTTTTCTCGTCCCCGCCTGATCCCGCGCGCATGAAGCGCTGGGTGATGCTGGGCCTGGGCGTCCACGCGCACGCCGGTGTCACGCTCGGCCTGTTCGGGCTGCCGCTGGTGCTGCCGGACGTCCAGCGGTTCTTCGGGGTGTCGCTCCCCGTGGCCGGGCTCATCGTGACCGCCCCCGCCGTCGGGGTCCTGTTCGCCCTCGTGCCGTGGGGCGTGCTGGCCGACCGGCGCGGGGAACGGCTCGTGCTGGGCGTGGGCGTGGGGCTGGCGGCGGTGTTCCTCGCGGGGGCGGCCGTGGTCGGCGAGCTCTGGGCGGTGATGGCGCTGCTGGCGCTCGCCGGGGCGGCCGGCTCAGCGGCGATGGTGGGTGGCGGGCGGATCGTGCTGCGCTGGTTCGAGCCGCCGGAACGCGGTGTCGCCATGGGTGTGCGGCAGGTCTCCTACACGCTCGGCATGGCCGTGGCCGCTTTCGTGCTGCCGCCGGTCTCGCGTGGGTACGGGCTGCGGGGCGTGCTCGTCGTGTGCGCCGTGGTGAGCCTGCTCGCCGCGCTGCTGGCGGGCTTGTTCCTGGCGGGGCCGCCGCGCCGGGTCGCCCGCGCCGGTGCGGTGGCTGCCCCCGTCTCGCCGTACCGGCAGGCGGCGCTGTGGCGAGTGCACGCCACCAGCGCGTTGCAGCAGGTCCCGCAGGCCGTGGTCGGCACGTACGGGGTGATGTGCCTGGTCGAGGTGTACGGGTGGGACGGCGTGCGGGCGGGACAGTTGTTCGGCGTGGCCGCGGTCGGCGGGGCGGTGGTGCGCGTCGCGGTGGGCCGCTGGTCCGACCGGAGCGGGCTGCGCATGGCGCCGCTGCGCCGCCTCACCTGCTGCGCCGTGGTGGTGCTCGCGCTGCTGGTGGCCGGTGCCGTCACCGGGTCGTGGTTCGGCCCGGTGATGCTGGCGTCGGCGGCGGTCATCACCGTGGCGGGCAACGGGCTGGCCTACCTGGCGGCGGGGGAACTGGCCGGGCCGGGGTGGGCGGGGCGGGTGCTCGGCACGCACAACACGGTGCAGAACGTCGTCGCGCTGGTCGTGGCGCCCCTGGCGGGCCTGTTGATCGCCGAGGTGGGGTACTGGGCGGGGTTCGCCGCCGGGCTGCTGTTCGCGCTGCTGTCGCTGCCGGTCGTCCCGGTGCGGGGTGAACGTGCCGCGCACCGGTCCTGAGGGCGGCCGTGGCGCGGTCGGCCGCCCCGGACCGGGCACGGCGCGCGGTCAGGCGTGCAGCCAGGCCGCCGTGTCCGGAGGCAGGAGACGGTCCTCCGGCAGGTGGCCGCTCGCCAGCAGGACCCGGTCGTGGGGCGGCAGCGGCACCTGCTCCGTGCCGCAGTTGAGCACGCACACCATCGGCCCGCGGGCGAAGAACAGCGTGTCGGCGGTGGAGTCGAGCCACTCGATGGTGTGCGGGGTCTCCGCCACCAGTTCCCGCCGCAGGGCCAGCGACCGGCGGTAGAACTCCAGCGTCGAATGCGGATCCCCGTCCTGCGCCGCCACGCTCAGCGCCCCGAACGAGTCCGGCTGCGGCAGCCACGGCAGCACCTCGTCGGGGGAGAACCCGTACGACGCCCCGTCGGCCGTCCACGGCAGCGGCACCCGGCACCCGTCGCGTCCCGGCATCTCGCCGCCGGTCTGGAAGAAGACGGGGTCCTGCCGCGCCTCCGGGGGAAGATCCTTCACCTCGGGGAGTCCTAGTTCCTCCCCCTGGTAGAGATATGCACTACCGGGGAGTGCCAGCATCGTGAGCAATGCGGCCTTCGCCCGCGCGAGCCCGGTGCCGGGGTCGGCCGTCTCGTAGCGGGTGCGGTGCCGTACGACGTCGTGGTTGGACAGCACCCACGTGGCGTACGGCACGGTGGCCAGCGTGTCGTCGATGACCTTGCGGAAGGCGGTGGCGGACCACGGGGCCTGCAGCCAGGCGAAGTTGAAGCTCTGGTGCAGCTCGTCCGGCCGGACGTAGCGCGCGAGGTCCGCCGGGTCGTCGGTCCAGACCTCGCCGACGGCCATCCGCTCGCCCGGATAGGTGTCGAGCAGCGCGCGCCATCGGCGGTACACCTCGTGCACCTCCGGCTGGCCCCACACCGGCGACTTCGACTGGAACGACTGGTCCTCGACGTCCGGGAGCCCCTCGGCCTTGTACAGGCCCATGGCGACGTCGATGCGGAAGCCGTCGACGCCCCGGTCGAGCCAGAACCGCAGCACATCGAGGAACTCGGCGTGCACCTCGGGGTTGCGCCAGTTGAAGTCGGGCTGGTCGGGGGCGAACAGGTGGAGGTACCACTGCCCGTCGGCCACCTGGGTCCAGGCGGGGCCGCCGAACGTGGACTGCCAGTTGTTGGGCCGTTCGGGCGAGGAACGGAAGACGTAGCGATCACGGTGCTCGCCGCGCAGCGCCTCCTTGAACCACGGGTGCTCGGCGGAGCTGTGGTTGGGCACGATGTCGACGACCACTCTCAGCCCGTGCTCGTGGGCGTCGGCGACCAGCGCCTCGAAGTCGCCGAGCGAGCCGAACAGCGGGTCCACCCCGCGGTAGTCGGCCACGTCGTAGCCGCCGTCGGCCATGGGGGAGGGGTAGAAGGGCGTCAACCAGAGGGCGTCGACGCCCAGCCGCCGCAGATACGGCAGGCGTTGCCGGATCCCGGCGAGGTCGCCGACGCCGTCCCCGGAGGCGTCGGCGAAGCTGCGTACATAGATCTCGTAGACGACGGCGTCACGCCACCAAGGGATAGCCATGGGGCGGTCATGCCCGCTAGGAGGGCGAGTTCACCAGACTGTGGGCGGCGTAGACGAGATAGTCCCACAACCGCTTCTCCTGGTCCTCGGGCAGGCCGAGGGAGTCGACGCCGTCGCGCATGTGCCTGAGCCAGGCGTCGCGCTCGGCCTCGCCGATGACGAACGGCACGTGCCGCATGCGCAGCCTGGGGTGGCCGCGTTCCTGGCTGTAGGTGTTGGGGCCGCCCCAGTACTGGACGAGGAAGCCCCGCAGCCGGTCTTCCGCGCCCGTGAGATCCTCCTCGGGGTAGAGGGGGCGCAGCAGCGGGTCCTGGGCGACCCCCTCGTAGAAGCGGCGCACGAGGCGCCGGAAGGTCTCCTCGCCCCCGACGGCTTCGTAAAAGGACGTTTCAGTCACTGTCCAAGCCTATGCGCTGGGCACCATGGCGATGTCCGCGGCGTCGAGGGCGGTCTTGACCCGCAGGCGTAGTTCGCGGGCGACGTCCGCCTGCTTGGTGGGCAGCGTCTTGGCGGTGATCCGGAAGACCAGGCTGCTGTCGGAGAGCTGCTCGACGCCGAACACCGTGGGCCGCTCGACGATCGACGTCTCGCGGAACTCGGGGTCGTCCCAGATCTCCTTGGCCACCCGCTCCAGCAGGTCGCGCACGGCGGTGACGTCGGTGTCGTAGCCGACGGGGACGTCGACGTAGGCGCGCGACCAGCCCTGCGACTCGTTGCCGACGCGGGTGATGGTGCCGTTGCGCACGTACCAGACCCGGCCGTCGGCGTCGCGCAGCCGGGTGATCCGCAGGGTCACGGCCTCGACCGTGCCGACGGCGGCGCCCGCGTCGATCACGTCGCCCACGCCGTACTGGTCCTCCAGCAGCATGAACATGCCGGCGATGAAGTCCTTGACCAGCTCCTGCGCGCCGAAGCCGATCGCGACGCCGAGGATGCCGACGCTGGTCAGCACGGGGGCGATGGGGATGGTCAGCCGGTCGAGCACGGTCAGGATCGTGGTGCCGAGGATGACGATGGAGGCGATGTGCTTGAGCACCGACCCCATGGTCTCGGCGCGTTGCTTGCGCCGCTCGTGCAGCAGGGCGTCGATGCCGTCGGTGACCGAGCCGCGGCGGAAGCGGGTGGCGATCGGGCCGCCGACGGCGGCGCGGTTGACCACCCGGGTGATCAGCCGGTGCGCGATGTTGCGGATGACGACGCCGAGAAGCAGGATCAGCGCGATCGTGATGGCGCTCGCGACGATCGGGGCCCACACGGCCCCGTCGAAGAGGCCCGCGACCGTGGCACAGATGAAGCCGTCGCCCTGACACGCGTTGGCGATGTCGGAGCCGACCTTGTCGAGGCTGGGCAGCAGCGACTCGGTCGAGCTGGGAGCCGGGGAGGGCGATGATGCTGGTGTGGCCAGCGTGAACACGGAGCGGATCCCCCTTTGTGGGAAGCGGTTCGGTCGGCGGGTCCCTGGACCGTTTCGATCCAAAAGATACCGCCGACCGAACCGGCCGCCGTCACATCACGCCGGGGAAGACGGGGTCATCAGGGCCCGAGGCCGCGGAAGGGCGAGACCTGACGCTCCGGTGACGTGCGGCTCGGCCGGGACGGGCACCCGGAAGCCGGTCCCGTGCCGTTTCCCGGGAGCTTCCTCCCGGACACCCCCCGGTGTGACCCGGAGGGCGGCTCTGTGGCGCGCGCGGGGCCCGGGGCCCTGCGCGCCGATCGACTACGCTCCGTGACGTTGTGGAGCGCGCCGCTGGGTGGTGCGGAACCGGCGGGACGGCCAGGGCTCCTGCGTGCAGGGTGACCCTCCGCACCGGCCGTCCCGCCGGCTCCGTGAGGCCGCCGTGGGCGCGGTGAGCCGCGGTGGCTGCGCTCCACCCGGTTCACCGCCCGCGTCACTTCGCCACGGCGGCGAGCACTCGGGCGACCTTGGTCGCCGCGCCCGCCGGGTCGTCGGCGGCGTGCATCGGCTCGCCCCACGACCAGCAGTAATGCCAGTCGGCCAGGTCGGCGACCGTGGTGGGTCGGCAGGTGACGTTCTCCGTCAGGCTGGTCGCCTCCGGGTTGATCACCCGGACGAACAGCCGCCCGGTCTGGGTGCGGACCACTCGTGCGAGCAACCCACGAGCGTCGAGCTCCGACACCAGACGCTCCAGGTGCTCGAAGTTGTCGTCCCCCACCTTCGGTCCCTCCCTCGCATCGTTGCTGGTGGGCCAAAGATGACTCAAGTCGGCCGGTTACGCAACGAGGCCTCCGCGCTCACGGGGAGTCGCTTCTCCCTCGTGGGTATTAAGAAACAGTCCGCTGGAGGACGATCCTCAACCGTAAGCTTCAAGACGACGTTTTCTTACCGTCCACAGTGGTCCATAGTGTTTGCTAGGCGGAGTGCGACCTGGAGGCTACGATCCGTAATCATCCGCGGATCGTACGGGACATGTGTGAGAGGGGCCGGGATGTCCGGCAGACAGCACAGGGAAACGGAGATGGCACGGCGGATCCGAGCCAAGGGGCTCGCCGTCGGTCAAACCGCTGCCCAGATCGCTGAAGAGATTCACGAAGCCTGCGGGCCACAGTTCGGCACCACCAAGATCAAGAGCCATCGCCTGTCGCACGGCATCGCGCTGGCCGACGTCATCGAGCAGGTGCGCGCCCTGTTCGACCGGGACGCCAAACCGCCGCCCGGCATCGGCGAGACCCTGCTGTCGGCCTACGAGAGCGGGCTCAAGCGACCCGGACCCGAATACCTCCACTATCTGTGCACGGTCTACCGGGTCGAGCCGGTCGCGCTCGGCTACGACGGGCCGTGCATCTGTGGCCACGGCCACCGCATGCCGGGTCCGCCGGGCGACGAGCCGGGCGAGCCGGCCGCGACGGCCGCCGGCCGTGCCCGCCAGGCCCCCCAGCCGCCGCCCCGCGAGGAGCCCCGGCCGGACGACCAGGAGGACGAGAACATCCTCCGCCGCACGCTGCTCCACCTCCTCAACGGCCACTCCGCCAAGAAGCTCGACGGGCCGGTGCTCGGCGCCATCGAAGGGATCAGGCGGCGCATGGACGAGACACTGGTGTCGTCCACCGTCTCCTATGCGATCCTCGACCAGTGGGAGGAGGCGACCGTGGCCTTCGGTCGGCAGTACACGACCACGGCTCCCCTTCGCCTGCTCTGCGACGTCGTGCTGGAGCTCAGCGCCGTGCGCAGCGCCATGTCGCACCGCCAGCCCATCGACCTGCAGGACCGGCTGTGCCGGATGGCCGCCCAGCTCGCCGGGCTGAGCGGCATGATCCTGATCAATCTGGGCGACCACCGCCTGGCCCGCTCGTTCTTCCGCACCGGCCGGGTGGCGGCCGACGAGACCGGCGACCGGGCCCTGCGCGCGTGGGTGATCGCCCGGGAGTCGCTCGTCCCGCTCTACTACGGCGACGCCCGCGAGGCGCTCAACCTCGCCAAGAAGAGCCGCGACCTGGCCGGGCACACGCCGTGCGCGGCCCAGGCGATGGCGCCGGTCGTCGAGGCCCGGGCGCTGGCCATGCTGTCGAGCGCCGAGAACAAGAAAGAAGTCGTCGACCAGGCCAAGCGCGCGCTGGCCCGGGCCCGCACCGCCTTCTCGCACATCAAGGGCGAGGAACGCGAGGACATGGCCTTCGGCTACACCGAGCGGCAGCTCTACTTCTACCAGGGTGACGTGCTGACGAAGCTGGGCCAGACGGTCGAGGCCGAGGTGGTGTTGGACCAGGCGCTCGACAAGTACCAGGACCACATCCTCGACCAGACGCTGATCCGGCTCGACCTGGCCCAGTGCCGGCTCATCGAGGGCGAGCTGTCCGAGGCGCTCGACGTCGCGACCGAGGCGCTGCGGCTGCTCGGCCCCGAATACCTGACCGACTTCATCCTGCGTCCCGCTGTCGCCCTGGAGCAGGCGATCGCCAAGCGGGAGCCCGGCCATCCGGGTCTGGCGGCCTACCGGGCCCTGCTGAAGCAGCCGATCATGAGCGAAGGGAATGGCGGTGCATGAAGCTCCAGATCCGGCGTTACCGTTGGTCCGACCTCGACACGATCCTGGCCCTGCACCAGATCTGCCTCGCCGGGGTCGGCCTGTTTCCCGGCGACGGGGTCTACTACGACGACGACTTCCCGCGCATCCAGGAGCTCTATCTCGCCTGCGGCGGTGACTTCCTCGTCGGCGAGCTCGACGGCCGTGTCGTCGCGATGGGCGGGCTCAAGCCCGTCGACTCCGACACGGTCGAGGTGTGCCGGTTGCGTGTCCACCCCGACCACCAGCGCCGGGGCCACGGCGCCACGATGCTCGCCGCCCTGGAGGCGCGGGCGGTGCAGCTCGGTTTCCGCAGCCTGCGCGGCGACACCACCCAGCGCCAGGAGGCCGCCCTGGCGCTGTACGAGCGGCACCGGTGGCGGGAGGTCTGCCGGGAGCAGGTCGGCGACCTCACCGTGATCTACATGGAGAAGCGGCTGGTGCCCGTCGCCACCACCTGACGTCCCGCCGACCCCGCCACCGGTTACGCTCCGTAGTGGCGGGGTTCGTGCTGAGATGGTCCTCCGGCGCCCGCCGGCCGGTTCGCCGACGACCCGGCTCCGCGCCAAACCCCCTGCGGATAAGGATGTTCGGGCCTCCGGGTGAGGCTCTTCACTCCCGGTGGTAGAGGAACCTCACCGGCTGCTGGCTGTACATCCACGGCTGCGTTATGTAGTGACATGCTGTTGGCCATGGCAGTCGTGGCCGCTCCCCGCCCCCTTCTGGGAGCCGTGCTTCTGTTGTTCGTCAGCGCCGCTTGGGGGTCGGCGTTCCCGCTGATGAAGGATCTCATTCTCCGGTTACCCGTCGAGGACCTGCTCGCCGAGCGCTACACTCTGGCGGCGCTGACGCTGCTCCTCATCCGCCCGCGTTGCCTTCGGGGGCTGTCCCGCCGGACCTGGGGCCAGGGGGCGCTGCTGGGGGCCATGTTCGGGGTCGGCCAGGCGGGTCAGGCCGTCGCGCTGGCCAGCCTTCCGTCGGCGGTGTCGGGGTTCGCCGTCGGGTGCAGCGTGGTCATCACGCCGATCCTCGCGCTGGTGCTCTTCCGGGCGAAGGTGCCGACACGGGTGTGGGCGGGCGTCGCGCTCGCCATGGCGGGGATGACCGTCTTCACCCTGCTGCAGGGAGTCGGGGACGAGCGGGTGTCGCTCGTCGCGCTGGGGGTGACGCTCGTCGCCGCGGCGCTGTACGCCGGGCACACGCTCCTGCTGGCCCGGTTGTCGCGCAGCCGGGAGGGGTTCCCCGCCTACGCGCTGACCGTCATCCAGCTCGCCACCATCGGCGGCCTGACGGGGGTGCTCGCCGTGCGTGACGGGGTCACGCTGCCGGCCACATTGCCCGACTGGGGGATCCTCACGCACCTGTCAGTCGTGTCGTGCGCCCTGGGCTTCCTGGCCCGCTCGTACGGCCAGGCGCACGTGGCGGCGGTGCCCAGCGCGGTGCTGATGTCGTCCCAGCCGCTCTGGGTCGCGGCCATCGCGGTCGTCTGGTTCGCCGAGCCGGTGAGCATGGGGATGGTCGTGGGCGGTGCGTTCATGGCGGTGGCGATGCTGCTGGCCGTGCCGTCCCGCACGCCAGCGGTCGCGCCGGTCGCGGGGCCGCCGCGCGAGCGCACGCTGCTGGAGGTGTCCCGTCAGGCGTCGAGGCGGCTGGCGGACCTCAAGGTCAAACGCCCGGCCTCGGACAGACCCGCCGACGTTCCCGTCATCTCGAAGGCCGCCTGCGCGAACGGGGGGACGTGCCCGCTCAGCACGCACTCCGCCAAGGGCAGCGGCCAGCCCAGCCTCGACCGGCTGATCGAGCGGGCCACGCTCATCGTCCGTGCCCGCAACCTGCCCGGGCCGGGCTGCTGCCGGTCGGTCACCCTCGTCGGGCGCTGTCTCTGCGCCCTGATGGAATCAGCGGAACAGGACGGTGAGACGGCCCGGCCGTCATGGTTTCGGCCTGGTTAGGCCTGGCGGCCCCGAGACAATTCGGCGCTTCTTATGGCCGGGTATCCCGGTTGTTCGACCGAAAACTTGATAAACATTCAAACGTCGAATAATGGTGGACTAACCGTGTTCGGAGGGGGACACCATGAAGCGCATCGTCGTGCGTAAACCAGGCACCGCACAGCTCACCGGGACGGCCAGCGTCATCCACAAGGGATGAGCCGGGGCCGCCGGACCCATCTCCGGTCACCGGGCGCTCCGCCCGACCCGATGGGGGCCGCGCGGCCGCTGATGCCGACGATCGACGGGCACCGACGACCGCACGGTCCCTACACCGTGGCTTCCGCCCTGCTGCACCGGCTCGTGCCGGAGGCTTTGGAACGTTCCCCCGAGCTGGTGGCCGCCCACGACATCGAGATCAGGGCGGTCGCGCCGGGGCTGGCCGCGCTCGTGCCGGCCAGGCGGGAGACCGTGGACGCCCGTCTGACCGACGAGGAACGGATCCTCGTTCCCGCGCCCCGCCGCACGCTGCGGCTGGCCAACGGCATCACGGAGTTCGTCCGGGAGGCGGTGCCGCTCGGCATGACGCTCGTGGTGGGCAACGCCGCGCGGGCCGACCCCACCGACGTCGAGTTGCTCGACGTGATGACCCGCCGGATCTCCCCGGACGTGCTGGAGATCGCCGTCTACGCCGGCGGCCCCGAACCTCCGCCGGACCGGCGTGGCCCCGAGGAGCTGTGGCGGGCCGTTGACCGATGCCTGCGCGAGGGGTTCCTGCACGCCGTAGCCGAGCTGGGGGCACGCGGGATGACCGGCACCGAGCCGGGCGGCGAGCCGTGGTGGCGGTTCGCCCAGCGCACCGCGACGGCGCTCGGCGGGCTCGGGAGGGTGGACGAGGCGCGCCGGGTGTGGACGCGGGCGCGCCGGGCGAGCCAGGACCCGGCCGTGCACGCGGCCTGCGCGTACGGCCTGGCGATGCTCGACGCCCGGCACCGCGACCCAGCCCGGCGCGACCTGGCCGCGGCCAGAGAGTGGATCAACACGGCGATCGCCATCTCGACGCTGCTGCCCGACCCGTACGACAGGGCCTTCAAGCTCGGCTTCGACCGCAACGGCCTGGCGCTGGTCGAGCTGCGCGAAGGGCGGCCGAAGGCGGCCCTCGCCCTCGTCGACTCGGCTCTCGACCTGGCCCGCGAGCTGGGCGAGCGGCATCCCGTGCACCGGATGGTGCTGCGGGCCAACCGGGCCCGGCTGCTGGCGGTGCTCGGCCGTGCCAAGGAGGCGCTGGCCGACTACGGTGCGGCCATCGCGCTCGACCCCGACTTCCCCGACTACTACCTCGACCGGGGCAACCTGCTGGCCAGGCTGGGACACCAGGATGAGGCGCTGGCCGACTACGAGAGCGCGATGCGGGTCAGCCCGCCGCTGCCCGAGGCGCACTACAACCGCGCCGAACTGCGGATCGCCCGCGGCGATCTCGACGGCGCCCTGGCTGACCTCGGGCGGGTGATCGACCTCGACCCGTCCTGCCTCGACGCCTACATCAACCGGGCCGGGCTGCTGGCCGGTCTGGAGCGCGACGAGGAGGCGTGGCGCGACGTCGCTGCCGGGCTCGCGCTCGCCCCCGGCAACCCCCACCTGCTGGCGGTGCTGGGCCAACTGGAGACCGCGGCCGGGCGGCTGGCCGAGGCGCGCCGCGCCCTGGACCGGGCCGTCGAGGCGGCTCCGTGGCTGGCGTCGGCCTGGGGCAACCGGGGGGTGCTGCGGTTCGAGGCGGGCGACCCGGAGGGGGCGGTCGAGGACCTGTCGCAGGCCATCGGCCTCGAACCGCAGCCCGACCTGTACGCCAACCGGGCCGTCGCGTTACGTGCCCTCGGCCGGGAGGCGGAGGCGGCGGCGGACGAGGAGCGGGCCAGCTGACCCCGCCCGGAGGCGGAGGCGGACGAGGTGCGGCCCGCTGATCACGCCCGGAGGGGATGAGGTGCCACGTGACCTCCTCCCCTCCGTGACGGCCGTCAGGTCAGGCGGCGCCGGAGGAAGGACTCGAAGCTCAGGAGTGCCGGGTGCTCCTTGCGCAGCGTGTCCAGATCGGCCTGGTAGCCGCTCTCCCGGAACCACTCGTACATCCGTTCCCCGCCCGTGGGCTGCGGCTCGAAGCGGCTGGGCGTGCCGGTGACCCGCTCGTACGCCGCGGCGATCTCGGCCCCGGTGAGCGCGTCGCCGGCGATCTCCACCTGCCTGCCGATCCACCGCCGCGGGTCGTCGAAGGCCTCGGCCGCGAAGTGGCCGATGTCCTCGGCGGCGATGAGCTGCATGCGCTGCCCGGGGGTGAAGGGCAGGGCGATCACCCGTTCGCCGCCGGGCGGATCGGCGTAGGCGAGGAGGTTCGTCATGAAGAACACCGGCCGCAGGATCGTCGCCGGCAGGCGCAGGCCGGCGATGTGCCGCTCGACGGCGGCCTTGGACGCGAAGTGGCCGATGCCGGTGTCGCGCTCGGCGCCGCCCACCGAGGAGTAGACCAGGTGCGCCACGTGCAGCTCGCCCGCCAGGTCGGCCAGCGTGACGCCCTGCCGCACCTCCCTGGCCAGCTCCTCCTCGGTCCAGGCGAACGGCTGGACGCTGAAGACGCCGTGCACGCCCGTCATGGCGGCGCGCACGGAGGAGGGGTCGTCCAGGTCGCCCCGGTGCAGGGTCGCGCCGAGCTCCGCCAGCGCGCGGGCGGCGGCCGAGTCCGGATCGCGGACCAGGGCGCGGACGGCCCAGCCGCGGTCGAGCAGCGCGCGGGAGACCGCGCCGCCCTGGTTGCCCGTCGCGCCGGTGACCAGGATCGTCCTGGCCCGGGCGGGCAGCAGCAGCGACTTGCCGGTGACCGTGCGCGACTCGATCGCCGCGTGCGCCTCCGCGGCCGACTCCAGCGGGAACACGCCGCCGATCGTCGGGCGCAGCCGGCCCGCCGCGGCCAGCTCCAGCGCCTCCTGGGCCAGGTCGCGCGGATCCGTCTCCGGCCAGCCGACCTGCGTGACCCGAGGATCCGCCGTGGTCATCGCGCCGCCCGCCATGCCGTACGAGCTGAGCCGGCCGCCGTCGCGCAGCAGCGTCTGCGCGGCCGTGCCGATGGAGCCGCCCACCCCGTCGAAGACCACGTCCACGGGGCCGCCGACGGCGGCGCGCACCTGGTCGGTCCAGTCGGGGTCGGTGTAGTCGACGGTCAGCTCCGCGCCCAGCGACGCGGCGTGGCGGCGTTTGGCGGCGCTGCTCGCCGCGCCCACCACGCGTGCCCCGGCGGCGGAGGCGAGCTGGACGAGCAGCCCGCCGACGCCGCCGCCCGCCGCCTCGACCAGCACCCATTCGCCCGGGCGCGGCGCGGCGGCGCGCGCGAGGCCGACCGCGGTCCGGCCGTCGGCCAGCAATGTCACCGCCTCCTCCAGGGGCAGCCCGTCGGGAACCGGGATGAGCCGGTCGGCCGCCGCCACCGCCAGCTCGGCGTAGCCGCCGGTGCCGTCCAGCGTGCTCACCACCCGCGTGCCGGTCAGGGTCTCGTCCACGCCCTCGCCGACGGCCAGCACGGGGCCGCCGACGCCGTTGCCGAGCACGGCGGGCAGCTCGACGCGGCGCGGGCCGCGGTCGGCCCGTAGCTGCGTCTCGACGAACGTGATGCCGGCCACCGCCACCTCGATGAGCACCTGCCCCGGGCCCGGCACGGGGTCGGGTAGCTCCTCGACGGCCAGTGAGTCCGGCCCGCCGTACTCCCGCAACACCACTGCGCGCATGACGCCTCCTCATTATCGGAGCGCTTCGCTCCGATAGTTAGGCTATACCGGAGCATTCCGCTCCGCAATATGCTGGGTCCATGGGCACGGGCAGGCGGGGCAGGCAGGCCGAGGCGGCGCGCAACGACGTGCGGCTGCTGGAGGCTGCCCACGAGGTGTTCACCACCCAGGGCTTCGACGCGCCGGTGTCGGCCATCGCCAAGGCGGCGGGCGTCGGCATGGGCAGCCTCTACCGGCGCTACCGCACCAAGGAGGAGCTCCTGCAGCGCCTGTGCGTCGTCGCCATGGAGCGCGTCGTGGCGGCGGCGGAGGAGGCGCTGGCCTGCGACGACCCCTGGGAGGGATTGACGCGTTACGTCCGGGCGTGCGTCGGCAACCGGGCCGGGGCGCTCGCCCCGGTGGCGGGCACCATCGAGGTCACCGACGAGATGTGGCGCACGTCCCGCCGGGCCACCGAACTGGCCGACAGGGTCGTCGCCCGGGCGCACGAGGCGGGGGTGCTGCGCGGCGACATGACCACGCTGGACGTGTCGCTGCTGATGGAGCAGTTCAGCCGGCCCGCCCCCGGCCCGCCCAGCCCCTACCACCAGCGGGCCAGGGAACGGCTGCTGACCGTCGCCCTCGACGGGCTGCGCGCCCCTGGCGCCACCCCGCTGCCCGGCGAACCGCCCACCGCCGAATGGTACGAAGGCCGCTGGGAGCCCGGCCCGTAGGGCTACGGTTGGACCCGTGGGTTTCGACGAACTGTTCAGCGACCTGCGGCCGGGCGCCACCGCCCAGGTCGCCGGCATCGGGCGCGGCTACAGCGGGCCGCCGGCCCGCTCGGTGACCGTCACCTCTGGCCTGACCCGGCTGCGGTGCGCCTCGCTGCTCAAACCGCTGTACGCCTGGGCGGCCGCCGCCCACGTCGCCGACGCCGGGCGCTGGCGGCGGCACGCCGAGCCGGCCGTGGTGGTCTCCTCCAACGCCGACACACTCGCGCTGTGGCTCTCCGTCGGGCCCCGCGTCCTCCTCGACGACCTGCGCCGGCGCACCGGCGTGCGATGGGCGCCGCCGAACGGCGACCCGTCCCGGTTCGGCTCCGTCGAGGTGACGGCGGCCGAGGTCGCCACCGCCTACGCCGTGTTCGCCCAGGCGGCGCTCGCCGGCGACCCGGTGGCCGACGAGGTCATGGGCTGGATGCGCCGGGTGGGCCCCGACCAGGCGTTCGGCGTGCGGGAGGCGCTGGCCGCCCCGGACGCCGCGGTCAAGTGCGGCTGGTACGGCGGAGCGGACGAGGCGTGCCTGCGTACGCACGCGGTGGCCGTGCTGCCCCGGGGCGGCCGGGTCGGCGTCCTGGTCGGCCTGACCGCCCAGCCGTACACCGACGAGCGCGACCGGGAGGTCTACCAGGCCAGGGTCGCGGAGGGCCTGCCGGTCGAGGACGACCACGAGAAGGCGGGCGGAGCGCTGCTGCGCGGCCTGCTGCGCACCGCCCTGGCGGAACTGGGCTTTCACCGGGGCTGACGTCGCCCCCAGTCGGTCGCTCAGTCGGTCGCTCAGCCGGTCGCTCAGTCGGTCGCTCAGTCGGTCGCGCAGCCTCGCGCCGACGCGAGCCCTGTCGCGCGTGTTCTGTTCGGCTGCGGACGGGCGGCGGAGTAGCGTTTCCTGTCAGTCCAACAGTCTCTAGGCGGAAGGCCCGGCCGTGGATATCGGACATGTCGGCGTTTGGCATCCCCTGCTCAACACAGCTCCCGTCGCGGCCGCCCGTACGGCGGCCATGGAGATCGAACGGCTGGGCTACAGGTCGATCTGGGTGCACGAGGGACCGGGCAGCGGCGAGCCGCTCGTGAGCGCCGCGCTGCTGCTGGCGGCCACGGCCCGCATCGCCGTCGGCACGGGCATCGCCAACCTGTGGGCGCGCGACGCCACGGCCATGGCGGCGGGGGCCGAGACGCTGGGCGACGCCTTTCCCGGCCGGTTCCTGCTGGGCGTGGGGGTGAGCCACGCGCCGCTGGTGGCCGTCCGCGGCCACGACTTCGGCCGGCCGCTGGCCGCGATGCGCTCCTACCTCGAGGCCATGGACGAGGCCGCGCCCCTGCTGCCCCGGACCGGGGTGCCGAGGATCCTGGCCGCGCTCCGGCCGCGGATGCTGGAGCTCGCCCGCGACCGGGCCGACGGGGCCCACAGCTATCTCGTGCCGCCCGAGCACACCGCCCGCGCCCGTGCGATCCTCGGCCCCGACCGGCTGCTCATCCCCGAACAGGCGGTGGTCCTCGAGACCGACCCGGCGCGCGCCCGAGCCGCCGCCCGCGCCCACATGGCGACCTACCTGACCCTGCCCAACTACGTCAACAACCTGCGCGAGCTGGGCTTCACCGACGGTGACTTCGCCGACGGGGGCAGTGACCGGCTCGCCGACGCGCTCGTGGCCTGGGGCGATCCCGCGGCCGTGGCGGGGCGGGTGCGCGACCACCTCGACGCCGGGGCGGACCATGTGGCGCTCCAGCCGCTCGGCGCCGAGGGCCCCGACCTCGCCGCCGCCCTCACCCAGCTCCGCGCCCTCGCCCCCGACCTCGGCGTACGGCCCACCACCCCCTGACCCGGCCCGGTCTGTGCAGGTCCGGTCCGTGCAGGCCCGGCCCGTGCCGGCCCGGCTGGCTGCCGGTCAGCGCTTCATGGCGCCGTCGGCGATCGCGTCCGCCGCGTCGCCGATGGCGACGCCGACGATCTCCAGGCGGCGCACCAGCTCACGCTCCTTCATCGCCTCGGCCGTCAGCTCACCCGAGAAGATGCGCGAGATCTCGTACTGGTACATCCTCCTGATCGCCCCGCCCGTCTTCTTGGCCTCCAGCGCGTCGTGCACCACGGCCGAGGGCCGGGAGGCGAGGTCGCGTACGGCGTTCTCCAACGCGTCGATGCCGCTGATGACCTGGTCCAGCAGCGGGGAGAAGCGGATCTGGTTCGGCACCCGGTACAGGTGCGACTCGCGGACGAAGTCACGCAGCGAGTCGAGCACGTCGTCGATGGAACGCGAGAGCCGGAAGAGGTCCTCGCGGTCGATCGGCGTGACGAGGGCGGTCCTGAGCTCCTCGACCAGGCGGCGGCGCTCCTCGTCGCCGAGGTGCTCGATCGTGCGCATCTGCTCGTGCGCGCCGGTCCTGCCCACCTCTCCGCCGATCATGGCCATGGCCAGCCAGGCCCCCTCCTTGGTGGCCTCCAACTGGCCGAGCAGCGCCTCGGTCAGCGCGCTGTCCATCCGCCCGGTCATCAGGTCACGGATGCGTCGCAGTCGCTTCATCCCACCCCTTCCGCCTCATGTCCTCGCCAGGACGAACGCGACGACTCCGGCGAGCAGGGCGCTGGCGGGGAGCGTCAGCAGCCAGGCGACGACGATCTTGACTGCGGCGTACCAGCGGACCCGGCCGCCGCCCTGTGCCATGCCGGCGCCGATCAGGCCCCCGGCGACGGACTGGGTCATGCTCACCGGCATACCCGCCAGGGCGCAGGCGATCACCGCGGTGCCCGAGGCCAGCTCCGCCGCCACGCCGTGCAGCGGCCGCGAGGCGATGATCTCCTGGCCGAGCGTACGGCCCGCCTTCGGCAGGCCGTACAGCGAGCCGATCGCGAACAGCAGCGCCACCAGCGACGTGTACGTCAGCGGAGCGTCCTGGAAGCCGATCGCGATCATGAAGACGGCGAGCATCTTCTGCCCGTCGTTGGCCGCGTAGGCCACGGTCTGCAGCCCGAATCCCACCCGGTGCCAGTGCGCCAGGCCCCGGCTGGTGGTCGTCTGGACCAGCAGCCGCGTCGTGGCCCAGCCCACGAGCCCGCCGACGAACGGAGCGGCCAGGCCGAACGCCAGCACCAGCGCCACCGACCCGGCGGAGACCGGCAGGCCCCAGCCGAGGCCGGCTCCGGTGAGCCCGCCGACGATGGCCAGCGTGAGGCTCGTCGGCCGGCCCTTGGCGCTCAGCACGGTGACCACGACGAGCGCGGACAGCACGGCGATTGCCATCGCGATCCGCGCGCCGGGCCCCTCGAACGTGGCCAGCCGGTTCACGAACGTCAGCGCCACGGCGTGGCTGGCCAGCGGCACCAGCGCCACCATGACGACGAGCGCGAGGATGCCGGTCGCGGGGCGTACAGTGGGCAGTTTGAGCCCGGTCGCGAGGAGGGCGCCCCCGTCGTTCATGCCGGTCACGATCGCGAAGACCGTCGCGACGGCGACCAGCACGACGGCTTCCAACCGGTATCCCTCCCCGCCCGCACCCTGTGTTGGCCGGATAAGTACCCATGATCGGCTAGATAATGGAGGCCGGGTCGTTTTTATGACGAATGTCGGATTGTAGTAGAGCAGACCTGGTGCCCCTACCGGCGAGGCCCCGGCGAACCCGCCGCCGCGGGCGGTAGCCTTCCCAGGTCACCTGCCCCTCCTCGACACGTTCGCGAGAGTACGACGATGAGCCCTGCTGAGTACGTCCTGACCCTGTCGTGCCCTGACCGGCCAGGCGTGGTCGCCGCCGTCTCCGGCCTGCTCGCCGGGCACGGCTGCAACATCATCGAGAGCCAGCAGTTCGGCGACCGGGACGAGCAGCGCTTCTTCATGCGCGTCCAGTTCGCCGCGCCGCTCACCGAGGACGAGCTGCGCGCCGCCTTCGCCGCGCTCGCGGCGGACCTCGGCATGGAGTTCGAGCTGCGCGACACGGCACGCAAGCCCAGGGTGCTGATCATGGTCAGCAAGTTCGACCACTGCCTCAACGACCTGCTCTACCGGGTGCGCAAGAAGTCCCTGGACATCGAGATCGCCGCCGTGGTCTCCAACCACCCCGACCTGCGGCCCCTCACGCAGTCGTACGGGATCGACTACCACCACCTGCCGGTCACCCCGCAGACCAAGCGGCGGCAGGAGGCCGAAGTGCTGACACTGGTCGAGCACTACCAGGTGGACCTCGTGGTCCTGGCCCGCTACATGCAGGTGCTGTCGGAGGACCTGTGCGCCAAGCTCGCCGGCCGGGCGATCAACATCCACCACTCATTCCTGCCGTCGTTCAAGGGGGCCAAGCCCTACCACCAGGCGCACAACCGCGGCGTCAAGCTCATCGGCGCGACCGCGCACTACGTGACCTCCGACCTGGACGAAGGGCCGATCATCGAGCAGGAGGTGGCGCGCGTCAACCACAGCCACGCGCCCGAGGACCTCGCCGCCATCGGCCGTGACGTGGAGTGCGTCACCCTGGCCAGAGCCGTCCGGTGGCACGCCGAGCAGCGGGTGCTGCTCGACGGGCACAAGACGATCGTCTTCCCCCGCTGACCCGGCGGGCACCCGGCTACAGCCCGGTGTGCCTGGCCAGGAAGGTCAGCGTGTCGGCCGACAGGTCCACCGTGCGGCTGATCGAGCGGGCGCCGTGGCCCACCTCCGTCTCGTTGCGCAGCAGGACCGGCCGGTCCGAGGACGTCGCGTGCTGCAGCGCCGCGCACATCTTCCAGGCGTGCAGCGGGTGCACGCGCGTGTCGGACTGGAAGACCGTGAACAGCGTCGCCGGGTAGGCGACTCCGTCCCTGACGTGGTGGTAGGGCGAGTAGGCCAGCAGCCACCGGAACTGCTCGGGGTCGTCGGCCGAGCCGTACTCGACGTTCCAGGTGGCGCCCAGCCCGAACTTCTCGAAGCGCACCATGTCGAGCAGCGGCGCCGAGCAGGCCACGGCCGCGTACAGCTCGGGACGCTGGGTCAGCGCGGCGCCCACGAGCAGGCCGCCGTTGGAACCTCCGGAGATCGCGAGCTGCTGCGGCGTGGTGACGCCGGTGGCGATGAGATGCTCGGCGGCCGCGTGGAAGTCGTCGAAGACGTTCTGCTTGGCGCCCAGCATGCCCGCCCGGTGCCAGCCCTCGCCCTCCTCGCCGCCGCCGCGCAGGTTGGCGATGGCGTAGACGCCGCCCGCCTCCACCCAGGCGAGGATCGACGCCGAGTAGCCCGGGGTCATCGACAGGCCGAACCCGCCGTAGCCGTACAGGATGGTCGGGCGCGGCCCCTCCCCGTCGACCGGCGCGATGACGAGCATGCGCACCTCGGTGCCGTCCGCGGACCGATAGACCTGCTGGGCCGTGCGGACCGGCGGCACCTCGACCGCGCCCGGCGAGGCCGCCCAGAGCGTCGTCTCGCCCGTCCGGGCGTCGTAGCGCTGGATGGTCGGCGGCGTGGTGTTGTCGGTGTAGCCGAACCATGCCTCGTGGCCGCCCTCCGGCCGCTCGGCGATGCCGCCGATCGAGCCGAGGCCCGGCGTCGGCACCTCGCCGACGCGCTCGCCGGTCTCCAGGTCGTGCACGGTGATCTCGCTGATGGCGTGCCGCGTCCACCCGACCAGCATGACCGGGCGCTCCAGGTCGTCGAGGATCGCGAAGTCGGACAGCACCGCCTCCGGGTCCTCCGGGATCAGGTCGCGCCAACCCTCCACCCCGGGTGTCGCCGGGTCGGTCACGCACACCCGCCCGCGCGGCGCGTCACGGTCGGTGTGGACGTACAGCCTGCCGTCACGGCCGAACACCAGCCCGGTCTGGGCGTCCACGCCCTCCTGCACGACCCGCAGCTCGGGCCGCTCGGGCGCCGACTCGGTCAGGTCGGCCACCCACACGTCGTTGCGCGGAGCCGTGCCCTCGCTGGCCGAGATCTGCAGCCAGCGGCCGTCGCGCGACACCGACACACCGTAGTAGTTGGTCATCTTCATGCCGTCACCGAAGATCATCACGTCGTCCTCGGTGGACGTGCCGACGCGGTGCAGGTAGACCCGGCGGTGGAACTGCCGCTCGTTCTCCGGCAGCTCGGTGCTCGGCAGCCTGCGCACGTAGTAGAACGCCTCGCCGCCCGGCAGCCACGCGATGGGGGAGTAGCGGCAGCGGTCGATCGGCCCCTCGACGCGGGCACCGGTCGTGACGTCCAAGATGTAGAGGATCGACTCCTCATCGCCGCCCACCGAGATCTGGTAGGCCAGCAGGCGGCCCTCCTTGTCAGGCTGCACGGCGTCGAGCGTGGTCAGCCCCGACGGGTCGATCGCGATCGGGTCGACCAGCGCCCGCTCGCTGCCGTCGGGCTCCACCACGTAGTAGACCGCGTGCTCCTGCTCCGGCGTGCGCCGGCTGAAGAAGTGGCGCCCGCCCCGCCACGCGGGTGTGCCCACCGAACCCGACTTGAGCAACTCGCCGATGCGCTCCTTGAACCGCTGCGGCTCGCTCTCCCGCTTGAACAGCTCGGCCTGCGCCAGCAACCACTCCTGCGTCTCCGCGCCGTCGGGATCCTCCAGCCAACGGTACGGGTCGGGCACGGGCGTCTCGTGCAGGAGATCGACGGTGTCCTCGCGTCGCGCGGTGGGATAGGGCTCTCGGGTCATGCCCCGAACCCTACTGCGAAGCAGGGCGCGTAAAGCCCTGGTGATACGGGCATAAAACGTACCGTGCGTCCCTCTCGTCATTCCGGACCGGGGTTATGGGGTGGCGGGGACCACGCTCGAAACGCCAGACTTGGTGACAGGACGGTACCGTGGTGACCATCCGCTGGGCCGTCCGGCGGAGGTCCACGTGACGGAAGCATCGATGCCCCAGGAGGGGCCGACAGCCGGGACATGCCGCGGCATGTCCCCTTTGATACGCGCGCAGCGGGGTGAGGCCCGATGATGCGCCAGGTCCTGCTGCTCAATGCCACCTACGAGCCACTCACCACCCTGTCGCTGCACCGGGCCATCGTGCTGGTGCTGCGGGAGAAGGCCGACGTCGTGCACCGCGACGGCCGGGGAGCGGTCCTGCGCTCCGCCAGCCGGACGCTCGACGTGCCCTCGGTGATCAGGCTCCGGAGATACGTCCGCATTCCTTACCGGTCGCGCATCCCGCTGACGAGGGCAGCCCTCATGCGGCGCGACGACTACCGCTGCGCCTACTGCGGCCAGCGGGCCGAGACCATCGACCACGTCGTGCCCCGCTCCAGGGGCGGGGCGCACACGTGGGAGAACTGCGTGGCCTCGTGCACCACCTGCAACCACCGCAAGGCCGACAAGTATCTGGAGGAGCTGGGGTGGACGCTGCGCGTCGCCCCGGCGGTGCCACGGGGCGCCCACTGGAGATTGATCGGCGCGTCGCTCGTCGGCGATCCCCAATGGGCGCCCTACCTGGAAGAGGCCGCCTGACCGTCGGGCCCGGTCCCCCTCAGGGGTCGGGCCCGAAAACTCCTGGCCGCGACGCGTCCGGCCTGGCAGCATTCTGGCATGTGGACCTTCACCACCGGCCTCGCCGGGCTGGCCGCCTACGCCGAGGCCGCGGAGCCGTTCCTGCTGAGCGACCCCGTGCGTAACACCGTGCCCCTCAGCGTGCTCGCCAACCTGCGGGCGGGCATGCCGGCCGACGACGCCTACTTCGGCTGGTGGACGGCCGGCGACGGCAGGGTGGGTGGCGTGGTGTTCCGCACCCCGCCCCGCCCGCTCGCCCTCGGCGTCATGCCGGTCGAGGCGGCCGGGCCGCTCGCCAAGGCCCTGCCCGGCCCGATCCCCGGAGTCGTGGGCCGGCGCGACCTGGTCGAGGCGGTCGTGGAGGCCCTGGGCGCGCCCGGGACCGTACGCCCCGAACGCCTCTACCGGCTCGCCGAGCTCGCCGTCCCCGACGTGCCGGGCCGGGGCCGGCTCGCCACGGCCGCCGACCAGGCCCTGCTGACCGGATGGCACGCGGCGTTCGCCGCCGAGGTGGCGCTGGACGACGGCGACCCCCATGAGGTGATCACGCGGCGGCTGGCCCGCCGCGAACTGTTCGTGTGGGAGGAGGACGGCGTCCCGGTCGCGATGGCGGGCCTGTCACCTGAGTCCGGCGGCGTCTGCCGCTTCGGCCCCGTCTACACCCCGCCCGCCGCCCGCAGACGCGGTTACGGCGCGGCGGTCACGGCCCACACGAGCCGGGTCGCGCTGGCGGAGCGCTGCCGCGAGGTCGTCCTCTTCACCGACCTGGCCAACCCGACGAGCAACGGCATCTACCAGTCGATCGGGTTCCGTCCGGTGGACGACCACGCACTGGTGACGTTCGGCGGCTGACCTATCCTGGGGGCATGCCGCGTTACGACTTCCGCTGCCGCGCCTGCGGCTCCACGTTCGAGGTGTCCCGTCCCATGTCGTCGTCCAACGACCCGGCGACCTGCCCGGACGGCCATGACGACACGGTCAGGCTCCTCTCGACGGTCGCCATGACGGGCGGCGCCGCCACACCCCGCCAGTCGTCGGGCGGCGGCTGCTGCGGTGGCGGCTGCTGCGCCACCTGACCGCACCGGCACCACCCCACCGGCCCATCACCCCACTGGCCCTTCCCGACACTGGCCCTTCCCGACACCGGCCCTTCCCGACACCGGCCCTTCACCCCCCGGGCCGGTGGGCACCCGGACGGGACGGCGGTGTGGGACGGGCCGGTGGCCGTGCGGGCAGGTCAGGCCGCTCTGGCGCGCTTGCGGCGTTGGAAGGGGAGGAAACGGTCGGCCAGGTGCGGCCGGGAGGGGGTCAGCGTGGGCTCCACGGCCAGGACGCGGTCGAAGCGGAACGCCCTGATCGCGTGGCGCATCCGGCAGACGCCCACGAGATACCAGTGTTCGCGGTGGACCAGGCAGGTCACCGGCTCCACGTCGCGGATGGTGACGCGGCCGGCGGCGTCGCAGTAGTGGAGCCGGATCATGAGTCGGCTGGTGATGGCGTCGGCGATGAGCCGGGCCCGGGAGGCGATCTCCACGGGGAGCGGGTCGGTGAGCGTCGCGAGCGTGGTGGCGATGACGTCGTCGTCGAGCTCCAGGTGCTCGAAGGCGTGCTGCAGGCCGCGCCTGGCGGTGACGGCCTGCGGGCCCGAGCCCAGGTGAGCCAGGGAGAGGGCGAGGGCGGCGATCTCGGCGGTCGTCAGCGGGCGGGTGGTGGGCTTCACGACTGTAGCCATACCCCAAGAGTAGAGAAGACCACTGACAATTTTCGAAAACCTGTGCGCAAGCAAGGTAACCCTCGCCTCCGCGTACAGGTCGGCCGACGCGGCGTCCGAACACCGCTCCCGGGCCTCAGCCGACGTCACAGGGTGCCGGGGAAGCCCGGGAGTACGAGGTGGAAGAAACCTTGGGCGGTGTAGGTGGCGAGCTTCCTGGCCTTGCCGGTCTCGACGTTCACCGCGTAAGCCGTGAAGGGAACGTACGGCGGGTCGAGGCTCGATACGGGCGCGTTGTCGTCCCGCTCACGGCAGTCCAAGGGCTTGGCCAGGGCCGTGATCTCGTGAGGGCCGGTCCAGCTGCGCAGGTGGACGAAGTTGGCCGTCATGGACAGGCCCCGCACGGGGACCCTCCGGAGCACCTTGCCGGTCTTCCGGTCCAGGTGCACGAGGTCGGGGCCGCTTCTCAGGCATCCGGTGATGCCCGCGTCCACGCTCTCCACCGCGACGACGCTGCGCCCGTCGGGCCCGAGCGCGCCGACCATGTAGTGCCCGGCGACGTCGACGGTTGTCGCGTTGCCCGCCGTGGACGTCTGCCAGAGCCGGGTGATGGTCTGCAGACGGGTCTTGGGCGCGTACTCCGCCAAGGTGATCGTGTCGCCGTCCGGGGACAGGCCGATGGGGTTCCAGCCGTTCGGCAGCGGCCGGGCCATGCGCTCGCGCATGTCGAACAGCATGGCCGGGTCCCTGAGCGGCGGGCTTTTGGTGAAGGCGAGGAAGCGGCCGTCGTCCGACAGCAGGAGATGCGCGATACTGCCGAGCCAGGCTGTGGGCACCTTCGTCGGCGCGGTGATCACCGTTCCGGAGGCGAGGTCGCGGACCGCGAAGGTGTCAGCCTCGGTGTCGTAGTAGGCGATCTTACGGCCGTCCCGGCTGATCGCCAGCGGGCTCGGCCGGTGCCCTGACGGGGAACCGGACAGGGCCTGCGCCACCCGGTACGTCGTGCCATCCCGGGTGACCACCCGCCAGCCGCCGTTCACGCATCCCGCCGGTGCCTTGCCGCGCTCCGGCCGGCAGAACGTCATGAAGGCGTG
The DNA here is from genome assembly GCF_043204415.1 of Nonomuraea sp. NPDC047897. Taxonomy (NCBI): domain Bacteria; kingdom Bacillati; phylum Actinomycetota; class Actinomycetes; order Streptosporangiales; family Streptosporangiaceae; genus Nonomuraea; species Nonomuraea sp. NPDC047897. The sequence continues at coordinate 112,709 of NZ_JBIDCC010000020.1, forward strand.
GCTCAGCGGCCGCACCCCCCTCGCCGGCAGGTCGGTCACTGTCCCGGGCGCGACTGCCGGGCGCGGCTCCGTAGGCAGCAGCCGTACGGCGGACGTCACGCCGAGCGCGATGGCGACGACCGCGGCGGCCGCGACGATCGAGGCCGTCCTGCGCCGCCGCCGCCTGCGGATCCCGATCGTCCGCTCGGTCAGGTCTACCTGGGGCGCGCTGTCGGCTACGTCGTCCAGCACATCTCGCAGCCAGGTCATCGGTGTGCTCCCTTCAGGTCCATTTCGGCGAATTTCGGTGCCAGCTCAGGCGCGAGTACTCGTAACCGGGCGAGCGCGTGATGGGCCTGGCTCTTGACCGTGCCGATCGAGCAACTCAGCAGCTTGGCGGTCTCGTGTTCGGTGAGGTCCTCGTAGTAGCGCAGAACGATCACCGCCCGCTGCTTGGGCGGCAGTTGCGCGAGCGCTCGCAGCATGACGATCCGGACGATCGTGGACTCCTCGGTGGAACACGGTTGATCCGGCGGCTCAGCTTTCGGCAGCTCGACCACCCTGGCCAGCCGCCGGCGCCAGGAGATGTACTGGTTGACCAGGGCCTTACGGGCGTACGCCTGCGGACTGGTGACGTCCGCCAGCTCGGGCCAGCGTTTGAGCACCTTGAGCAGCACGCTCTGCAGCAGGTCCTCGGCCAGGTGGGCGTCCCCCGTGAGCAGGTACGCCGTCCGCATCAGCGACTGCTGATGGACGGCCATGAACTCGCGGAAGCTGTCATTGGGGTCCAAGATGACTCCTCTCACCCGCTACCGACGCCTGTGACCGGCAGATGGTTGGGTCGCTCCATCTCGCAGCGGAGTCGAAAGCAGGCGGCCTGCGCGAGGTCACTGCGCGGACATGCGCGCGCCTACCCCAGCAGGCCGGTGACGGCCTGCTGCACACGTCTGGCACGCCCGGCCGGGGTCCTGGCCTTCAGCAGCGGCAGGATCACCAGGTAGCGGGCGGTCCTGTCGAGGGTCGCGAAGCGGGCCGCGGCCTCCGGGTGGGCCGCCAGCGCCTCGGTCAGCTCGGGCGGCACCGTGGCGTCGCGCTGGGCGGCGTAGGCGGCGTCCCACCGGCCGTCCGCCCGCGCGGCGGCGACCTCCGCCAGGCCGGGCGGCCGCATGCGCCCGGCGGCGATCAGCGCCTCGGCGCGTTCGACGTTGATCCGCGACCAGGGGCTGCCCCGGCGGCGGCGCGAATAGCGCTGCAGGAAGAAGTGCTCGTCGTGGGACCTGCGGTGGCTGTCGATCCAGCCGTAGCAGAGGGCCACCTCAAGCGCCTGCCCGATCGCGATCCCGGCGACGGGCGAGCCCTTCCTGGCGATGGCGAGCCAGGCCCCGCCCTCGTCCCCGTGGTGTGCGGTGAGCCAGGCCTCCCACGCGGCGGCGTCGTCGAAGCGCATCATCGGCCCAGCATGTCCAGGTAGTGCTGGTTGTACATGACGCCGAGCACGTTGCCGAACGGGTCCACCACCGAGGCGGCGACGAACCCGGGCCCGTACTCGGTGAGCGGCGTGTGCGGCGTGGCCCCCAGGGCCAGCAGGCGGTCCAGGGCGGCCGACACGTCGTCCACGTGCCAGTGGATGATGGCGCCACCGGCCGTGGCGGCCGCGCCGGAGGGGGCGTACCGCCGGTCGACGAGGCCGAGCTCCGCCTGGTGGTCGCCGAGCCGGAACTCGTAGTAGGCGGCCGGCTGCCCGCCGCCGGGACGTTCGAAGTACGGCTCGACGCCCAGCAGGCCGACGTACCAGTTCTTGGCGGCCTCCAGGTCGTCGGCCCAGAAGTTGACGGTGGCGAGTCCTCGCAGCATGGATGGTGTCCCTTCCTCCGGTCGCTGACGAGAACCATCCTCTCGCCGAAAGTGCTCACCGAATGAGCACTTTTTCGACGAACATGGAGGCATGCGTGCCGACCGACTCATCGCCGCCCTGCTGTTCATGCAGTCCCGTGGCCGGGTGACCGCCGCCGAGCTGGCGGCCGAGCTGGAGGTGTCCGTCGCCACCGCGCGCCGCGACCTGGAGGCGCTGTCCGCGGCGGGCGTCCCGGTGTACCCGCAGGCCGGTCGCGGGGGCGGCTGGTCGCTGCTCGGAGGCGCCCGCACCGACCTCAGCGGCCTGTCGGCGACGGAGGCGCAGGCGCTGTTCCTGCTCGTCGGCCCGGCCGCAGCCGTCTCCGACGAGGCCAAGGCAGCCCTGCGCAAGCTCGTACGGGCGCTGCCGCGGACCTTCCGAGCGGACGCCGAGGCCGCCGCGACCGCGACGATGATCGACCCGACCCGGTGGGGCGAGCGGGACCGCCACCGGCCGGAGATGGTGGACCGGCTCCAGGCCGCCGTGGTTCGCCGGCACAAGGTCCGCCTGACCTACGCCGGCCGCACGCGGGAGCGGACCGAGCGGCTGGTGGACCCGTGGGGCCTGGTGGACAAGGACGACGTCTGGTACCTGCTGGCCGGGACCGAGCGGGGGCGGCGGACGTTCCGCGTGGACCGGATCGTCGAGGCCGAGCCGACCGGCGAGCCCGCCGAGCGTCCCGACGACTTCACCCTCGCCGCGGCGTGGCAGGAGGCCGTCGGCGAGGTGGAGCGGCGGCGCTCACGCGTCTGGGCGACGGTGCTCATCGAGGCCGGATTCGTCCCGGTGCTGCGCGACCACTTCGGCCGGCACTGTCACGTCGAGCACGACAGCGACGAGCGGGGGAGGGCCCGGGTCCGTGTGGCCGCGCCCACACCGCTGGACATCGCCCGGCAGCTCGCCGGCTGGGGAGCCCTGGTCGAGGTGCTCGACCCGGCGCCGGTCCGGGCGGAACTGGCCCGCATCGGCGCCGAGCTCACCGCCCGCCACGCCGGCCGCCCTGACCGGGGCGGTCGCGGGGATGGCGGCGGCGGGGATGACGGACCAGAACAGGCGGGGGATGACGGGCCGGAACAGGCGGGGGATGGCGGACCGGAACAGGCGGGAGGATGACGGGCCGGAACAGCACGGAACGGGCCTGTCGCCGGGATGGCGGCAGGCCCGTTCGATGGCCGCGGAGTCAGCGGGAGAGCTGGGACAGGTCGCGCGAGGCGCCCGTGGAGGCCGACGTGGTCATGGCCGCGTACGCCTGCAGGGCCACGCTGACCGGCCGGTCACGATCACGCGGCCGGTAGCCGCCCAGGTCGGCCAGCAGCCGCTCGCGACGGGCCTGCAGCTCGGTCTCCGGGACCCGCAACTCCAGCTTGCGGGCCGGGATGTCGATGTCGATGATGTCGCCGTCCTCCACCAGCGCGATCGCGCCGCCCTCGGCGGCCTCCGGGGAGGCGTGGCCGATCGACAGACCCGAGGTGCCGCCGGAGAAGCGGCCGTCGGTGACCAGCGCGCAGGTCTTGCCGAGGCCCTTGCCCTTGAGGAACGAGGTCGGGTAGAGCATCTCCTGCATGCCGGGCCCGCCCTTGGGCCCCTCGTAGCGGATGACCACCACGTCGCCCGCGCGCACGCGCCCGTTGAGGATGCCCTCGACCGCCTGCTCCTGCGACTCGAACACGACCGCCGGCCCGCTGAACGTCCAGATCGACTCGTCCACCCCGGCCGTCTTCACCACGGCGCCGTCGCGGGAGATGTTGCCGTAGAGGACGGCCAGGCCGCCGTCGGCGGTGTAGGCGTGGTCGAGGTCGCGCACGCAGCCCTCGGCCCGGTCGAGGTCGAGGTCGTCCCAGCGGTTGTCCTGGGAGTAGGGCTTGACGGTGCGGACGTTGCCCGGCGCGGCGTGCCACAGCTCGATCGCCTCGGGCCGCACGGTCGGCGAGCACGGGTCCCAGGCGGCGAGCAGGTCGCCGAGGGTGCCGCCGTTGACCGTGGGCACGTCTCGGTGGAGCAGCCCGGCGCGGTCGAGCTCGCCCAGGATGGCGGGGATGCCGCCGGCCCGGTGGACGTCCTCGACGTGGTACTTGCTGGTCGCCGGGGCGACCTTGCACAGGCACGGAACCCGGAGCGAGATCTCGTTGATCTCCTTGAGCCCGAAGTCGACGCCCGCCTCGCGGGCCGCGGCCAGGATGTGCAGGATCGTGTTGGTCGAGCCGCCCATCGCGACGTCGAGCGTCATCGCGTTGTCGAACGCCTCACGCGTGGCGATGTTGCGTGGCAGGACCGACTCGTCGCCGTCCTGGTAGTAGCGGCGCGTGATCTCCACGAGCTGCCGGCCGGCGTCCTCGAACAGCCGCTTGCGCGCCCGGTGGGTGGCCAGGATCGTGCCGTTGCCGGGCAGCGCGAGGCCGATGGCCTCGGCCAGGCAGTTCATGGAGTTGGCGGTGAACATGCCCGAGCAGGACCCGCACGTCGGGCAGGCGGCCTCCTCCATCTCCAGCAGCTCGGCGTCGGACACCGACTCGTCGGCAGCGGCGATCATCGGGTCGACGAGGTCGAGCTTGCGCCCGGGGGTCTTGCCGGCCTCCATGGGGCCGCCGGAGACGAAGATCGTCGGGATGTTGAGCCGGAACGCGGCCAGCAGCATGCCGGGCGTGATCTTGTCGCAGTTGGAGACGCAGATCAGCGCGTCGGCGCAGTGGGCGTTGACCATGTACTCGACCGCGTCGGCGATCAGCTCGCGCGACGGCAGGGAGTAGAGCATGCCGCCGTGGCCCATGGCGATGCCGTCGTCGACCGCGATCGTGTTGAACTCGCGCGGGATGGCCCCCGCCTCCCGGATCGCCGCGGAGACCACGTCGCCGACGTCGCGCAGGTGCACGTGGCCGGGGACGAACTGCGTGAAGCTGTTGGCCACGGCGATGATGGGCTTGCCGAAGTCGCTCCCGGCTACGCCGGTGGCGCGGAGCAGGGCGCGAGCGCCGACCATGTTCCTGCCGTGGGTGACCGTGCGTGACCTGAGGGCGGGCATTGTGCTTCTCCCATCGCTTTCCAGTCTTCACATGGTACGACCAGCCGCCCGGTGGCTGAGACGGCTGTCCACAGCGCGGACGCCGGGAAGGTCTCGGGAGGGCTCGGAGGGGAGGTCTCAGGAGGGCTCGGCGGGGATCCGGACCGCGGCGAGCTGGGTGGCCTGGGCGACGAGACGCCCCTTGTCGTCCCAGACGAGGGCCGTCTCGTCCATCCGGTCACCGCCGACGTCCGTGGCCCGCAGCAGGACCCGGACCGGGCCCGGCGCGGGCAGCCGCCGGACGTACGCCGAGAGCTGCACGGTGGGCGCCCAGCCGGGCAGTCCGAGGTCGTAGGAGGCGGGCGGCACCGGGTCGAGCGCGACGAGGAGGCTGAGCGGGTCCCAGTCGGCGCCGTCGGCGAGGCGCTGCCAGGTCGCGATCAGGCCACGCCGGGCCGGCGCGCCGAACGCGAACCCCAGGTGCTCGGGATGGGCGTGCTGCTCGACCACGTCCATCAGCGGCACGGGGAAGCCGGCGCCCGGCGGGTCAGCCGGTGTGTGGAAGCACTGCTCCCGCGGCGGGATCTCCACCGGTTCGGCGGCGGACCACCACGGGTCGGTGCCGTCCAGGGCTCCCAGCGTGATCAGCGACTCCACGAGCGGCCGGTCCCGCTGCGCGAGCGTGGCACGTACCTGCGCCACGCTCCTGCCCACGCGCAGCGTCTCGACCCGCACCTCGGCGGTGCCGGGCTCGGGCGGCTCGACGAAGGAGGCGCTCACGGCGGTCACGTGCGGGTGGCCCGCCCCGCCCGCGCTCAGGCAGGCGGCCCGGCCGAGGACCGCGAGCAGGTAGCCCCCGTGCAGCCGCGTGCCGACGCTCCACTGCGGGTCCAGCTCGGCCTCGTACACGCCGTCGCCGCGCGCCGGCACGGTCTTCAGCGCGGTCGCTTCCTGAAAAGTCCCCATCACGCCCCTTTCGCAGAGGCACAGATTGACACCGTCAACTTGACGCCGTCAATCTGACTTCATGCACAAGCGGGCACGAGCGCGGCGCGGCCAGGGCCCGCTGCTGCGGGAGGAGATCCTGCGCGCGGCCGAGGCCCTGCTGGCCGAGACCGGCACCGAGGAGTCGCTCACCCTGCGCGCGGTGGCCGAGCGGGCGGGCGTGTCCACGCCGTCGGTCTACCTCCACTTCGCCGACAAGGAAGCGCTGGTGGAAGCGGTCTGCCTGCGGGTCTGGGACGAGCTGGGCAGGCTGTTCGCCGCGTGCGGCGACCCCGACCCGCTGCTCGCGCTCGGCCGGTGCGGCCGGGCCTACGCCCGCTTCGCGCTGGACCACCCGGTGCAGTACCGGGTGCTGATGATGCGGCCGCCTGCGGGCGGGGGCGTGCCCCGGGCGGCGGCCGCCTGCTTCGGCCACATGGTGGACGCCGTGGCCGCCTGCGTCCGGACGGGCGTGCTGCGCGGCGACCCCGAGACGCTCGCGCTCGGCATGTGGTCGGCCGTGCACGGCTGCGTCTCGCTGTTCCTCGCGCAGCCGTCGTTCCCCTGGCCGGGGGACAGAGAGGCGCTCGTCGACCACATCGTGCGGGTGGCCGGGTTCGGCACCGCACTGGCCGGGCGCCTGCCGCGCGAGCTGCCGCCCAGCGCGGAGCTGGCCGGCGAGCTGGACGACCTGGCGACACGCCTGGCGGCCCGCACGCAGCCCGCCCGCGCAGAGCCCGCCCGCGCAGAGCCCGCCCGCGCAGAGCCCGCCCGCGCAGAGCCCGGCCGCGCGCGGCCGGGGGCGATCCCGCCCGACTAGTCCCAAGGCCGTGAAGTTTGGGTTGTGGTGCGGCTGTCAAGTCGGCCGGAACAGGCAACGGAGTTCCTGCTAGAACGGTGTCGACCAAGATCACCG
>NZ_JBIDCC010000021.1:0-107702 GCF_043204415.1 Nonomuraea sp. NPDC047897
CACCACCGGTAACGCTCCGAGCGTCTTCTCCAGACTGGCCTGGCCCCACTGCGCACGCTGTCTCACCAGCCACGTCATACCGCGCAGCGGATCAGCACAGCAACCCGGAGATCTTCAATCAACCCAACGTGCGGAAAACGGGGCTAGCCCCAAGGCCGTTCAGTTTGCGAGTGGCTGGAGTTTGTCAAGGGGTGGGGTAAGAATGTTGATGCTGGTGGCTGCCTCGTAGCTGGTGCGGTCGATGCGGGGGCCCCGGGCCTGGTACTTGGAGATGGCACGTTTGACGATGCGAGGGCAGACGCGTAGCCGCCGCTCGGGCAGCAGCCGGACAAGGACCTGGGCTCCGGTGTCCGCGATGTCGGCCAGGAGCCCTTGGGCGGCGAAGTCGCGGTCGGCCAGCAGGATCATTCCGGGCCGCAGGCTGGGCAGCAGGCGCGGGGTGTAGGTCGTCTCACCTGCGGTGGTCGGGCCGAACACGGCGTCGATGATGGTGCGGGTGCCGCAGGCGACGAGGGCGAGCAGACGGATCTGCGGGTAGCCGGTGCCGCCGTGGTTGCCGGCCTGTCTGGTGAACCTGGTCAGGACTGCGGGGGTGTGGGGGACCGTCAAGGTGGTGCCGTCGAGCGCGACCACCAGCAGACCGCGCCAGCGAGTCCCCGGCCCGTGTGGGATTGCGGCCGGGCCGCGTAGCAGGTCGAACAGCCACTGCAGCGGTCTGCTGCCGACGCGTTGGCGGGCCTGGGCCGGCGCGCTCGCTGTCGGCGCGGCTTGGGGTAAGCCGGCGAGCGCCCCGGTGAGCTTGCGCCACACGCCGGAGTACCCCACCTCCGTGAACAGGCAGGCGGCCAGGATCAGGTACACCACGACCCGGGAGGGCAGATCCCGCAGCCGGGCCTGGACTCTTCCCGTCGCGCGCAGGGCCTCGTCGACCATCTCGAACGGTAGGAGCTGGGTGAGTTCACCGAGGTGGCCGGGCGTGAACCGTCCCCCGGCCAGACTGATGGTAAGGGTGATGACGGACTGGGTGCCCATCGGAGTCCCTGTACTTCAGCGATCTCGGTCGACGCTGTTCCAACAGGGACTCCGTTGCTTGTAGCGGCCGCCTTGACACCCTCACCCAGCCGTAAACTCAACGGCCTTGGGGCTAGTCGACCTTGGAGACCAGGACGGCGCCGCTGTCCCGGGTGGCGGTCGCGGTGTCGGCGTTGACGGACGTGACGTTGGTCGCCGCGCCGGTGCCGGAGGCGCGGGTGAAGACGTTGCCGAAGACGTTGCCCGACTGGGCGGACTCACGGACGGAGCTGGAGTTCTTGGTGGTGGTGGTGTCGGCGAGCGCAGGGGAGGCGATCGCGGCCAGGCCGGCTGTGGCGGCCAGGGACGCGGCGGCGAGACGAAGAGTGCTGATCATGATGGGTCCTCTCAGTAGAAGATGTAGGTCACCACGGTGCCGCCGTGGGTGGCGGTCGTGGCGGTGCCGTTGACGTTGGTCACGTTGGTGGACCAGCCCCAGGCGCGGTGGGAGGCGGCGATGTCGCCGAAGACGTTGCCCGAGTAGGCGGAGTCGTCGACATCGCTCCGGTTGCCCGTCCAGGTGTCGGCCTGGGCCGGCAGGGCCGGCAGGGCGGGCAGCACGGCTCCGGCCGTGGCCGCCGCGATGACGCACAGCTTTTTGATCACGCGGACGATCCTATAACTCTGCGTTGACACGATGCGACGGAGAGTTACTAGAAGATTGTTCGGCCATAGACGCTGACAGGGGATGACAGGGGGCCGGCCGTACCGTGCGGCCTGTGATCTACGAGTTCAGGCGCTACACGCTACGTCCCGGCCACAGGGACACGCTGATCGAGCTGTTCGAGCGGGAGCTCCTGGAGCCGCAGGAGGCGGCCGGCATGGGGGTCGTCGGCCAGTTCAGGGACATGGACGAGCCCGACGTCTTCTGCTGGATGCGGAAGTTCCCCGGCATGGAGGCTCGGCGGGCCGCGCTGACGGCCTTCTACGGCGGGCCCGTCTGGCGGGCGCACCGCGACGCCGCGAACGCCACGATGATCGACTCCGACGACGTGCTCCTGCTCCGCCCGGCGTTCCCCGGCGACCCCCTCCCCGCCGCGCGGCGGCCTGCCACCGGCGCCATCGAGGCGCCCGAGGCCTGGTACGTGGCCCACGTCTGGCCCGTCGGACCGGGGTTCGCCGGGTTCTTCGCCGACCGGGTGGCCCCCGCCCTGGCGGCGGCCGGGACGCCGCCGGTCGCGTGCTTCGAGACCGAGGACGCGGAGAACACCTTCCCCGCCCTCCCCGTACGCACCGGCGAGCGGGTCTTCGTGTGGCTCGCCAGGTTCGGCGGCCCGGCGGAGGCGGGCACGCCCGAGCCGCCCGGGGTGGACGCGTGGCTGACGGCCCCGCCGCGGCGCTTCCGGCTCTCCCCCACCCCGCGATCGGCCCTGCGGTGACGTCGGCCCTGGGTGACGGGGACGCGCGGGCCGGCCGCGCGGCCGGGACCCGCCCCGGCCCGGCGGGCCGGGGCGACGTTCGTCGTTGGCTGACTCCAGGGTGGGTGACGCCGGCGCCGGAGTCAGGCTAGGAGCGGGGGCGCTGCAGGGCTCTGCCGAGGACCGCGCGGATGTGGTCGGGGTCGGCCTCCTCGTCGTTGAGGAGGATGGCCGTGCACAGGCCGTCGGACAGGGCGACGAAGGCTTCGACCGCTTCGGGGTCGCCGGTCTGGGTGCGGGCGAGCTCCGCGACGTTGTCGCGCCATCCTCGTGCGGCCGGCCGTAGGGCGGGCCGGCGAGCCGCCAGGGTCGACAGCTCGCGTTCGGCGAGTGCTCGTTCGCGGCCCGTGCCGGCGGATTCGGCGATGAGGTGGGCCAGACCGCCGACCGGGTCGTCCTCGGACTCGATGAGCCGACGGATGCGGCGGGTGTACTCGTCCGTGACGCTGGTCAGGGCGGCGACCAGCAGGTCGTCCAAGGTCGCGAAGTAGTAGAGGGTCAGGCTGGTGGTGATCCCCGCTTCCTTGGCCACGGTGCGGTGGGTGACACCGCTGGCCCCGTCGCGGCGGACGATCGCGAGCGTCGCCTCGATGATCTGCGCCCGGCGGCGTTGGCCGCGCAGTTTGCGTCCGTCGACAGTGTCGTGTTCAGCCGCCATCATCCCGTTCACTCCATCGCCACTCCTGCGTGTGAGGCTATCGGCTCGGCCTCGGGGCCGGCGTGGCCGAGCGGCCGGAGGTGTCGCAGTGTCGTGAAGCAGGCCAGCGCGGCGGCCGCCACGGCGAGGCCCGCCACCACGGCGGCGGCGTTGAGTCCGCTGGTGAACGCGGCTCGTGCGTGGTCGAGAGCCCCGGCCGGCAACTGGTCCGCCAGGAGCGAGGCCCCGGGGAGACCGTCGCTGTACGTCTCCGCCGCGGACGGGGACAGCCCCGACGGGACCGAGACCCCGCTTCGGTAGATCACCGTGGTGAGGCTGCCCAGGAGCGCGACCCCTGCCGCGATGCCCAGCTCCTGAACGGTCTCCGAGAGCGCGGCGGCCGACCCGGACTTCTCCGATGGCGCCGCACCCACGACGATGTCGGTGCCGAGCGCGGCGATGACCCCCAGTCCGAGGTAGACGACGGCGAATCCGGCGACCACGCTCACCTTGTCGCCCGCCCCCGCGAGGCCCAGCAGCGCGTATCCGACCAACGACGACGCCAGGGTGACCGACATGACGACCCCGGGTGACACCCGACCGGCCACCAGAGGGGCGCCGATGGCTCCGACGAGCATGGCCAGGGCCGGCGGACCCATCCAGAGCCCGGCCGTCGTCAGCGAGAGGCCCTCGACGAGCTGCAGGTACTGGGTGACCAGGTACATCACCCCACCGAAACCGACCAGGCCGATCAACAGGACGCCCAGAGCCGCGGAGAAGGCCCGGCTGGTGAAGAGCTTCATGTCCAGCAGCGGCTCGCTCAGGCGCAACTGACGGCGGACGAACGCGACGGCGCTGCCGCCACCGACGAGGATCGCGACCCATGCCTGGACGTCGACGCCGTGGGCGGCCGCATGCTTGATCGCGTAGATGATCGGCAGCATCGCCGCCAGGGACAGCCCGACGCTCAGCAGGTCGAGCCGGCCGGCAGGGGTCCGATGCTCCGGCAGCAGCGCCGGCGCGCCGGCCAGCACCAGCACGGCGACCGGTACGGCGACGAGGAAGGCCGCGCCCCACCAGAGTTCGGCGACCATCACCCCGCCCAGCACCGGGCCGGCGGCCATCCCCAGGGCGAACATCGTGGCCCACACGCCGATCGCCAGCGCCCGCTGCCGGACGTCGGTGAACATAGTGCTGATCAGCGACAGTGTGGAGGGCATGAGCGTCGCTCCGGCCACTCCGAGCAGCGCCCGGGCCACGATCAGCCACCCGGCACTGGGGGCGAACGCCGCGAGGACCGAGGCCGCGCCGAACGCGGCCATTCCGATCATCAGCATCCGGCGTCGTCCGATCCGATCGCCCAGCGTCCCCATCGTGATCAGGAACCCGGCGATGAGGAAGCCGTAGGCATCCATGATCCACAACGTTTCCGTCGCGGTCGGATTCAGGTCGGCGGTCAGGCTGGGGACGACGAGGTAGAGCGCCGTCACATCGAGTCCCAGCAGCATGGTCGGTAGCGCCAGCAGCGCGAGACCACCCCACTCACGCCATCCGGCGCGCGCCGGCTGTCCCATGGTGGTCACACCTCACCCCTCAGTAGTTGAACCATCGTACTAGTTGTACCATAGTTCAAATTTTGTCGGGCGAGCGGCTTCCGGGCGCGTCAGGGGTTCCGTGGCGGGTGGGCGACCAGCCGGCTCCAGGCGGGCGTCTCACCGCCGCCGTGCACGTGCACCTCGGCGCCCGTGACGTAGCCGGGGGCGGCCAGCCACAGGCAGGCGGCGGCCACGTCGGCCGGGGTCGCCATCCGCCCGGCCGGGACGGTGGCGGCCACGGCGGCCGGGTCGGGACCGTAGTGCGCGGCGGCGTTCTCGGTGGCCGCCAGGCCCACCACCACGGTGTTGACCCGCACCTCGGGCGCCCACTCCGCCGCCAGGCAACGGGCCAGGTGGTGCAGTCCCGCCTTGGCGGCACCATAGGCGGAGGTGCCGGGCGACGGCCGGGCCCCGCTGGCGCTGCCGATCATCACGATCGCCCCGGCCGCCGCCCTGAGCAGCGGGTACGCCTGCCGTGACACGAGGAGCGGGGCGACGAGGTTGAGCTCGACGATCCGGGCGTGCAGCCGCGGCGAGGCGTCCGCCAGCGGCGCGTACGGCGACCCGCCGGCGTTGTTGACGACCACGTCGAGCCGGTCCAGGCCGGAAAGGAGCCGCTCCACGTCGGCGGGGTCGCGCACGTCGGCCCGGACGAAGCCGACACCCGGCCCCGGGACAGTCGGCGGCGGGGTGCGGGCGCAGACGACGACCCGCGCGCCGGCGGCGGCGAACGCGGCGGCGATGCCGGCGCCGATCCCCTTGGTCCCGCCGGTCACGAGGACGGTGCGGTCCGTGTAGTCGTAAGTCACGGTCACGGGTGCTACCGTACCAAGCAAGCGTTAGGTATACACCTGGGGAGCGGGATGGGGATCACGCTGCGGGCCGGGCCGATCGCCGAGGTCGTCATGAACGTCCCGCCGGTCAACGCCCTCGCCGTCCGGCACTGGCACGACCTCGCCGACGCCGTGAGCGCGGCCGGGCAGGACCACGCGACCCGCGTCGTCGTCCTGCGGGCCGAGGGGCGCGGCTTCAACGCCGGCGTGGACATCAAGGAGCTGCAGGCCGCGCAGGGGCACCGGGCGCTGGTCGGGGTCAACCGGGGCTGCTACGCCGCCTTCGCCGCCGTCTACGACTGCGCCGTGCCGGTGATCGCGGCGGTGCACGGGTTCTGCCTGGGCGGCGGCGTCGGGCTGGCGGGCAACGCCGACGTCGTGGTGGCCTCCGACGACGCCTACTTCGGCCTGCCGGAGGTGGACCGCGGGGCGCTCGGCGCGGCCACCCACCTGGCCAGGCTGGTCCCCCAGCACCTGATGCGCGCCATGGTCTACACCTGCCGGACCGTCACGGCCGCCGAGCTGCGCGGGTTCGGGTCGGTGCTGGAGGTCGCGCCGCGCGACAAGCTGCGCGACCTCGCCCTGGAGGTGGCGGGCGGCATCGCCGCCAAGGACCCGTACGTCATCCGCCGCGCCAAGGAGTCGCTCAACGGCATCGACCCGGTGGACGTCAAGCGCGCCTACCGGTTCGAGCAGGGGTTCACCTTCGAGCTGAACCTCATGGGAGCCGGCGACGAGCACCGCGACCGCTTCGTGGAGGGCCCGTGACCAAGGTGATGACCGCCGAGGAGGTGGCGGGCCGGATCCGCAGCGGGATGACCGTGGGCATCGGCGGCTGGGGGTCGCGCCGCAAGCCGATGGCGCTGGTGCGCGCCCTGCTGCGGACGCCGGTCAAGGACCTCACGCTCGTCTCCTACGGCGGGCCGGACGTCGGCATGCTGTGCGCGGCGGGCAAGGTGCGCCGGGTGGTGGCCCCGTTCGTGACGCTCGACTCGATCCCGCTGGAGCCGCACTTCAGGAGGGCGCGGCAGAGCGGCTCGGTGGAGTTCACCGAGTACGACGAGGGGATGTTCATGTTCGGGCTGCTGGCGGCCGCGCACCGGCTGCCGTTCCTGCCGACGCGGGCGGGGCTCGGTTCGGACGTCCTGCGGGTCAACCCGCACCTGCGGACCGTGCGCTCGCCGTACGGGGACGGGGAGGAGCTGGTGGCGGTGCCCGCGCTGGCCGTGGACGTGGCGCTGGTGCACCTCAACCGGGCCGACCGGCGCGGCAACGCCCAGTACCTGGGGCCCGACCCGTACTTCGACGACCTGTACGCCAAGGCGGCGGCGCGCGCGTACGTGTCGTGCGAGCGGCTGGTGGACACCGCCGCCCTGCTGAAGGAGGGCCCGGTGCAGTCGCTGCTGATCAGCCGGTCGATGGTGGCCGGCGTGGTGGAGGCGCCCGGCGGAGCCGGGTTCACCTCGTGCGAGCCGGACTACGGCCGGGACGAGGAGGCGCAGCGGCGTTACGCGGAGACGCCGTGGGAGGAGTTCCATGAGCAGGGCTGACGTGTGCGTGGTGGCGTGCGCGGAGGCGTTCAGGGGCGACGGGGAGATCCTCGCGGCCGGCATCGGCGGGGCGGTCACCGTCCTCGGGGCGCGGCTGGCCCGGCTGACGTTCGAGCCGGACCTGCTCACCTCCGACGGCGCGTGCCTGCTCACGGGCGACGTGCCGGCCCTGGGCGGGACGCCGGAGGTGGTGGAGGGGTGGCTGCCGTTCCGCGAGCACCTGTGGCTGGTGCTGAACGGGCGGCGGCACGTGATGCTCGGCGCGAGCCAGATCGACCGGTTCGGCAACACGAACATCTCCTGCGTCGGCGACTGGGCGCGGCCCCGGGCCCAGTTGCTGGGCGTGCGCGGCGCGCCGGGGAACACGCGGTGCGACCCGACGAGCTACTGGATCCCGCGGCACTCCCCCCGGGTGTTCGTGCCGCGGGTGGACATGGTCAGCGGGCTCGGCACCGACCGGGGGGCGTACGAGCTGCGGCGGGTGGTGACGGACCTGGCGGTGCTGGACCTCGGCGGGCCGGGCGGCACGATGCGGCTGGTGTCGGTCCATCCGGGGGTGCGGGTGACGGACGTGGTGGCGGCCACCGGCTTCGAGCTGGACGTGCCCGGGGAGGTGCCGGAGACCCGGCGGCCCACCGCGGCCGAGCTGCGGCTGCTGGACGAGGTGCTGGACCCGGGCGGCCTGCGCCGGCGCGAGGTGCCGGAGCGGGCCGCGTGAGGGCCGCGTCAGGGCGGCGTGTCGGCCGTGTGAGGGCCGCGTGAGGACCGCGCTGACCGAGCTGGTGGGCTGCCGGCATCCGATCGTGCAGACCGGGATGGGGTACGTCGCGGGCGCCCGGCTGGCGGCGGCCACCTCGGCGGCGGGCGGGCTCGGCGTCATCGCGGCGGCCACCCTGTCGGTCGGGGAGATGACGGCCGCGATCAGGAGCGTGAAGGAGCGGACGGACGCGCCGTTCGGGGTGAACATCCGCGCCGACGCCGCCGACGCCGCCGAGCGGGTCGAGGTGATGGTCCGGGAGGGGGTGCGGGTCGCGTCGTTCGCGCTGGCGCCGCGGCGCGAGCTGATCGCCCGGCTGAAGGACGCCGGGGTGGTGACGATCCCGTCGGTGGGCGCGCGCCGGCACGCCGAGAAGGTGGCCGCCTGGGGCGCCGACGCGGTGATCGTGCAGGGCGGCGAGGGCGGCGGGCACACCGGTCCCGTGGCGACCACGCTGCTGCTGCCCCAGGTGGTGGACGCGGTGGACATCCCGGTGGTCGCCGCGGGCGGCTTCTTCGACGGGCGCGGGCTGGTGGCGGCGCTGGCGTACGGGGCGTGCGGCGTCGCGATGGGCACCCGTTTCCTGCTGACGAGCGACTCGCCGGTGCCGGACGCGGTCAAGCGGGTCTATCTGGAGGCGCGGGAGACGGTCGTCACCACCCGGGTGGACGGGGTGCCGCACCGGGTGCTGCGCACGCCGTTCGTGGAGTCGCTGGAACGGTCGCGGTTGCTGCGCGCCGTCGTCAACGGCGCCCGGTTCAGGAAGCTGTCGGGGCTGTCGTGGGGCGAGCTGATCCGGGAGGGGCGCCGGATGCGGCACGGCCGCGAGCTGACCTGGGCCCAGGTGCTGCAGGCGGCCAACACGCCGGTGCTGTTGCGGGCCGCCATGGTGGAGGGCCGCGCCGACCTGGGCGTGATGGCCGCCGGTCAGGTGGTCGGCGTGCTCGACGACCTGCCGTCGTGCCGGGAGCTGATCGACCGGATCATGGCCGAGGCGGAGGCCGCGCTCGGGGTGCTGGCGGCCGTCAGACGACGGTGATGCCGCGGGCGGCCAGGATCGCGGCGGCCTGGACCGGGTTGATCGTCGCGCCGGCGAAGGCGCGGAGTCTGGCGTCGTCGGGCTCGCCCAGGTCGGCTCCGCGCAGGTCGGCCTGGGCGAACACGGTCCTGATCAGTTTGGCGCCGCGCAGCCGGCAGTCGCTGAACGTCGCCCCGGTGAAGTCGCAGCCCGACAGGTCGGCGTCGTCGAAGCGGACGCCTTCGATGACCTCGCCGCGCAGCGAGCAGCCGCCGAGGTTGGCCAGGGTGAGGTTGCAGCCCGAGACCCTGAACCCGGTGCCGCGTGACGCCGTGAGCGACGCGCCGATCATGCGGCAGCCGGTGAACGTGACGTCGGTGAGCAGCGCGCCGCCGAACCGCGCGGAGGCCAGGTCGACGTCGGTGAACGTCGCGTCGACCAGGTCGGCGTCGTCGAACCTGATCCGCATCCCGCCGCCGCCCCTGAACACGGCCCCGTCGAGGTCGGCCTTGCGCAGGTCGGCGCCGTCGAGCACGCACGCCTCGAACCGCGCCCCGCCCAGGGCCGCGCCGCCGAGGTCGGCCTCGGTGAGGTCGCACTCGCGGAAGACGTGGGGCTCGCCCGGTTCCAGCCGGTCGGCCAGCGGGGTGTGGGACAGGTCCGCTCCGGTGACGTTCACGGTGCCCGAGCCTAGCCGGTGGCCGCCCGGCCGGTGATCACTTCGGCCGCCGCCCGGCCGCACACCTCGGCGGAGCCGTACGTGGCGATGTGCACCGCGCCCAGGTCGGAGCGCTCGGGCAGGCCCATCTCGACGACGACGGCGCCGGGGCGGGCGCTGAGCAGGTGACGTACGGCCTGCTGCTGCCAGGGGTGGCGGTGCACGTCGCGGACCACGACCACGAGTGGACGGCCGGCGCCCGCGCGGATCAGGCGCTCGATCGCCGCTCCGGTGGCCTCGGCCGCCGTCAGCCTGGTCACGGTGGTGCCGGGCAGCAGCGCGGCGAGTGGCGCGCCGACGCCCCACGGGGTGCCCTTGTCGATGGCCAGGTTCATCTCGGGGGCCAGCTCGACGACGTGGGGCGCGGTGGCGACGGGCAGCGCGGGGGCGGCGGACCTGCGGGTGACGCGGACGGCCCGCCGGGCGGCTTCCAGGCCGACGCGGCGGTCCGGGGGCGTGGTGGTGGTGCTGCCCGAGGAGGTGGTCCAGACGGCCAGCTCGCGGACCCGGCGAGCGGCGTCGGCCAGGCGCTCCTCGGGCAGCACGCCTTCGGCGACGGCGGCGGCGATCGCGTCGCGCACCTCTGCGGCCGTCGCCTCGTCGGAGCGTTCGCCGCCGACGCAGACGGCGTCGGCGCCGGCGGCGACGGCGCGGGCCGCCGCCCCGCCGATGCCGTACGCGGCGGAGACGCCGGCCATCTCGATGGCATCGGTCACGATCACGCCGTCGAAGCCGAGCTCCTCGCGGAGCAGCCCGGTGAGCAGCTTGGGGCTGAGGGTGGCGGGCAGGCCGGGGTCGTAGGTGGGGACCAGGAGGTGGCCCGTCATGACGGTCCGTACGCCTTCGGCGATCGCCTCCCGGAAGGGGCGCAGGGCCGCCTCCACCCCGTCGAGCGACACCGTCGGCACCCCGTGGTGGGAGTCGACGGAGGTGTCGCCGTGGCCGGGGAAGTGCTTGACGCAGGCCGCCACGCCCGCCGACTGCAGGCCGCGGACGAAGGCCCTGGCGTGCCGGGCCACCAGGTCCGGGGCGGCGCCGAAGGCGCGCAGGCCGATGACGGGGTTGTCGGGGTTGGAGTTGACGTCGGCGGACGGCGCGAAGTCGAGGGTGATGCCGGCGGCGGCCAGCTCCCGGCCGAGGTCGCGGGCCAGTTCCTCGGTGAGGGTGACGTCGTCCACGACGCCGAGCGCGTACGCGCCGGGCCGGCTGCTGCCGGTGGCCGCCTCCAGCCGGGTGACCTCGCCGGACTCCTCGTCGGTGGCGACGAGGGCGGCGGGGTTCTCGGCGCGCAGGGCGGCCGCGAGCCGGGCGACCTGGGCGGGGTCGGCGATGTTGCGGGAGAACAGCACCGCCCCGGCGAGGCCCTGGCCGAGCCGCCGCCGGATCCAGTCGGGTGGGGTCAGGCCCGCGAACCCCGGCAACAGGACGGCGTCGGCCAGGCGAAGCAGGTCACCGCTGAGGCGCATGACCCGAAATCTAATAGGAAAGTTTCCTATTTGCTAGAGGCATTTTCTGACGTCAACGGCTCACAGGCGTTCAAGGATGGTGACGTTGGCCTGACCTCCGCCCTCGCACATCACCTGCAGGCCGTACCGGCCGCCGGTGCGCTCCAGCTCGTGCAGCAGCTTGACGGCGAGGACGGCGCCGGTCGCGCCGAGCGGGTGGCCGAGGGCGATGGCGCCGCCGTTGGGGTTGACGCGGGCGGGGTCGGCGCCGGTCTCCCTGAGCCAGGCCAGCACGACGGGGGCGAACGCCTCGTTGATCTCCACGGTGTCGATGTCGCCGATCGCCATCCCGGTCCTGCGCAGGGCGTACGCGGTGGCCGGGATGGGGGCCGACAGCATCTCGACGGGGTCGCCGCCGCGCGCGGACAGGTGGTGGACGCGGGCGCGCGGGGTCAGCCCGTGCTCGCGGACGGCCCGGGGCGAGGCGACGAGCAGGGCGGCGGCGCCGTCGGAGATCTGCGAGGCCAGCGCGGCGGTGAGCCGGCCGCCGTCGACCAGCGTCGGCAGCGCGGCCATCCGCGCCGGGCCCGTGTCGCGGCGCGGCCCCTCGTCGGCGGCGACGCCCTCGTACGGGGTGATCTCGCGGTCGAAGCGGCCGGCGTCGGCGGCGGCGACGGCCCGGCGGTGGGACTCGCAGGCGTAGGCCTCCATCTCCGCCCGCGACAGCTCCCAGCGGGCGGCGATCTGCTCGGCGCCGGCGAACTGCGAGATCTCCCGCGCGCCGTAGCGCGCGCTCCAGCCCTTGGACCCGGAGAACGGGGTGTCGTGGCCGAGCGGGCGGCCCGCGAGCATCGCCGACGAGATGGGGACCATGCTCATGTTCTGCACGCCGCCCGCCACGACGAGGTCGGCGGTGCCGGACAGCACGGCCTGGGCGGCGAAGTGCAGGGCCTGCTGGGAGGAGCCGCACTGGCGGTCCACGGTGACGCCGGGCACCTCCTCCGGCAGCCCGGCCGCCAGCCAGCAGGTGCGGGCGATGTCGCCGGCCTGCGGCCCGATCGTGTCGACGCAGCCGAAGACGACGTCCTCCACGGCCGCCGGGTCGGCGCCGGTGCGCGCGACCAGCTCCGCCAGCACGTGGGCGCCGAGATCGGCCGGGTGGGCGCGGGACAGGCCGCCGTTCCTGCGCCCGACGGGGGTGCGGACCGCGCCGACGATGTACGCCTCGTTCATCCCCGTATCTTAGCAAGCGCTTGGTCGCACGGGGAACGCCGGATGAGCAGGGCGAGTTCGGTGAACAAGCGATTGTGAAAGGGCTCATAATGGGAGACGTGACAACGCGTAAGAGCTCGGGCTCCACCACCGCCACCCCGGCGAAGCGCCAACGCGCGACCTCCGGGTCGGCATCCGAGCGCCGGGACCATCTCGTCAAACTCGCCGCAGAGATCTTCGCGCGCAAGGGCTTCCAGGCCACGACCGTGCGCGAGATCGCCACCGAGGCCGGGATCCTGTCCGGGAGTCTCTACCACCACTTCGACTCCAAGGAGACGATCGTCGACGAGGTGCTCTCGACCTTCCTCGATGATCTCATCGCGCGTTACCGCGCGGCGCTCGACTCCGGCTCCGACCCGCGCACGGTGCTGTCGGAGATGGTGCGCATCGGCTTCGGCACGCTGGAGCCGCACCGCGCCGCGATCACCGTCATGCAGAACGACTGGAACTACCTGCGCCAGTTCGAGCGGTTCAACTACCTCGTCAAGGCCGAGGACGAGGTCGAGCAGATGTGGGTGACGCAGATCAAGGCGGGCCAGGCGGCCGGCCAGTTCCGCTCCGACGTCGATCCCAAGCTGACCTACCGGATGATCCGCGACACGATCTGGGTCGCGGTCCGCTGGTTCCGGCCCGGTGGCCGGCTCAACCCCGCCGGGCTGGCCGAGCACTACATCACCGTGCTCTTCGACGGCCTGGCGACAGGCGAGCGGACCAGCCAGCGCGCATGAGCCTCGGCAAGGCGGTGCGCGAGGCACTGCGAGAGGCGGCGGAGCCCGACAAGGCCGCCGCGATGCGGGCCTACATGAAGTCCACGATGCCCTTCCTCGGTGTCCAGGCCGGCCCGCGGCGGGCCGCGCTCCGGCCGGTGTTCGCCGACCACCGCATCGCCACGGCCCCCGAGTGGCGGCGGACCGTGCTGGAGCTGTGGCGCGATGCCGAATACCGCGAGGAGCGCTACGCGGCGGTCGAGCTGACCGGCCACCGCTTCTACCGGGAGTTCCAGACCCTCTACACGGTCCCGATGTACGAGGAGATGATCGTCACCGGCGCCTGGTGGGACCTGGTGGACGAGCTGGCCACCCACCGGATCGGCAGCCTGCTCGCCGCGTTCCCCGACTCGATGCGGCCGCTCATGCTGGACTGGGCGCACGACGCCGACCTGTGGAAGCGCCGCACCGCGATCCTGTGCCAGAACCGGTTCAAGGGCCGCACCGACACCGCCCTGCTGTACGCCTGCATCGAGCCGAGCCTGTCCGACAACGACTTCTTCGCCCGCAAGGCGATCGGCTGGGCGCTGCGCGAGTACGCCAAGGTCAACCCACGCGAGGTGGTCCGCTACGTGCAGGCCAAGGGCCTGTCGGGCCTGAGCCGCCGCGAGGCGCTGAAGAACGTCCCGGCCGGCTGAGGCCCGTCACCGGGTCCACAGGGCGTCCTGGACGGCCTGCACCAGCGCCATCAGCTCCGGGGTGACGCGCTCCTTGGGCCAGGCCAGCGCGTACGTGACGCGCAGGCCCGCCGCCTCCAGCGGCACGAAGCTGACGTCGGTCCGGCGCACGCCCCTGACCAGGAGCTGCGGCGTCGGCAGCAGCCCGGACCCGGCGGCCACCAGGTCGAGCGCGGCGGCGAAGTCGTCATCGGCCACCAGGCGCGGCCGGCCCGGCAGCCCCGGCCACGGCCGGCCGCCCGGCGCGAGCACCACCTGGCCCGCCAGGTCGGCCACGACGGCGCGGGGCCGGCCGGCCAGCGGGTGCCCGGCCGGGACGGCCAGGTGATCCACCGAGACGTGAAACCGGGCCGCGGTCACGAACCTCGCCGGGGCGGGGGTCGCCAGGATGGCCGCCGACGCCTCCCCCGCGTCCAGCGCCGCCGACGCCGCGCTCCGCCCGGCCGCCGTCAGCTCCACGCCGATGGACGGCGTGCGCCCGGCCAGCCGCCGCGCGACCCGCGCCGCCAGCGTGCCCACCAGCGGTGGATAAGCAAGATGAATGGTTGGCCGGGCGAGCCGGGCCGCCTCAGCGGAGAACGCCACGGCCGCCTCCAGCGCCTGCTCGGCGTACGGCAGCAGCGCCCGGCCCCCGGCGGTGAGCCGGACGGCGCGGGCGGTGCGCTCGAACAGCCTGACCCCGGCAGCCCGCTCCAGGCGGGTGATCGCCTGGCTCATCGCCGGCTGGGACATCCCCAGGTCGGCCGCGGCGCCGGAGAAGCTGAGCCGGGCCGCCACCCTGGCGAAACACTCCAGCTCACGAAGAATAAGCGTCACGAATAGATGATGCATGACGTCGTCCGGGCCGGACACGATGCCCTGGTTGATCTGCCGCCTGATGTGAGGAGCCCGCCATGCCCGCCGTTCAGCCCGCCTTTCCCCGTTCCACCGTGCTCGGATACCCGCGGATCGGCCCGCGCAGGGAGCTGAAGCGCGCCCTGGAGGCGTACTGGGACGGCCGGTCCGGCCGTGAGGAGCTCGACCGGGTGGGCGCCGACCTGCGGGAGCGGACCTGGCGGCGGCTGGCCGAGCTGGGGCTGGAGGGGCTGCCGTCCAACACCTTCTCGCTGTACGACCACGTGCTCGACACGGCGGTGCTGCTGGGCGCGGTGCCGGAGCGCTACCGGGAGGCCGACGACCCGTACTTCGCCATGGCCCGCGGCACCCGGGGCCTCGCGCCGCTGCGGATGACCAAGTGGTTCGACACGAACTACCACTACATCGTGCCCGAGGTGGGGCCCGAGACGGTGTTCGCGCTGGACGCCGCCAAGCCGCTGGCGGAGCTGCGGCAGGCGCGGGCGCTGGGGTTCGAGACGCGGCCCGTCGTGCTCGGGCCGGTGACGTTCCTGCTGCTGTCGGAGCGGGGCGCCGCGGCGCTGGACCGGCTGGACGAGGTGCTGGGCTGTTACGCGGAACTGCTCGGCGTGCTGGCCGCCGAGGGCGTGGCGTGGGTGCAGCTCGACGAGCCGGCGCTGGTCGCCGACCGGACGCCCGGCGAGCTGGCCGCGGTGCGGCGCGCCTACGACCGGCTGGGCGGGCTGGCGGCGCGGCCGGGGCTGTTCGTCGCGGCGGCCTACGGCGACCTGGGCGAGGCGCTGCCGGTGCTGGCCGCGACCCCGGTGGAGGCGATCGGCCTGGACCTGGTGCGCGGCGGCCTGGACGAGCTCACCGCCCCGGCCGGCGACCGGCCGGTGCTGGCGGGGAAGACCGTGGTGGCGGGGGTGGTGTCCGGGCGTGACGTGTGGCGGACCGACCGGGGCCGGGCCGCGTACGCGCTGCGGGTGGCACGCGAGCACGCCGGGGACGTGGCGGTGAGCACCTCGTGCTCGCTGCTGCACGTGCCCTACGACCTGACGGCCGAGCCGGACCTCGACCCGGAGCTGCGGGCGCGGCTGGCGTTCGCCGAGCAGAAGGTCGCCGAGGTGGTGGAGCTGGCCCGCGCCACCCCGGACGGCCCCGTCGCCGTCCCGGCCCCGCCCGCCGCACCGGCCCCGGTGGCGGCCGAAGGACGCGGCCCGTACGAGGCGCGGGCGGCGGCGCAGGCCGGACGGCTGCGGCTGCCGCCGCTGCCGACCACCACGATCGGCTCGTTCCCGCAGACCGGCGAGCTGCGCGCGGCCCGCGCGGCCCTGGCGGCGGGCACGCTGGCCGAGGGCGCGTACGAGGAGCTGGTGCGGGCCGAGATCGAGCGGGCGATCCGCACCCAGGAACGGCTCGGCCTGGACGTGCTCGTGCACGGCGAACCCGAGCGCAACGACATGGTCCAGTACTTCGCCGAGCATCTCGACGGCTTCGCGGTGACCCGCAACGGCTGGGTCCAGTCGTACGGCTCGCGCTGCACCCGCCCGCCGATCCTGCACGGCGACGTGAGCCGGCCGGAGCCCATCACGGTCCGCTGGGCCCGCTACGCGCAGTCGCTCACGGACCGGCCGGTCAAGGGCATGCTGACCGGCCCCGTCACGATCGTGGCGTGGTCGTTCGTCCGCGACGACCTGCCGCTGCGCGACGTGGTGTTCCAGGTGGCGGACGCGGTGCGGGAGGAGGTGCGCGACCTGGAGGCGGCGGGCGTGCCGATCATCCAGGTGGACGAGCCGGCGCTGCGCGAGCTGCTGCCGCTGCGGTCGGCCGGGCGGGCGCGCTACCTGGAGTGGGCCGTGGCGGCGTACCGGCGGGCCACGTCGGGCGCCGGCGACGCCACGCAGATCCACACGCACCTGTGCTATTCGGACGCCGACCAGATCCTGGAGGCGATCGACGGCCTGGACGCCGACGTCACGACGATCGAGTCGGCCCGGTCGGGCGGGCGCATCCTCGGCGCGGTCGGCGCGTTCGGGCGGGGCCTGGGGCCGGGCGTGTACGACATCCACTCGCCGCGGGTGCCGGGCGAGGACGAGGTCGAGGAGCTGCTGCGCGGGACGTTGAAGGCGCTGCCCGCCGGCCGGGTCTGGGTGAACCCGGACTGCGGGCTGAAGACCCGCACCTACGAGCAGGTGGAGGCGGCGCTGGCGGCCATGGTGGCCGTCGCGCGCCGCCTGCGCGCCGAGCTGACCGCGTAGCTCGGCGAGGGGTCAGCCGGTGAAGGTGCGGGCCAGGTGGGCGAGGGCCGCGTCGGCGTAGCGGCGCGGGCCGGGGCCGAGGCCGTGGGCCAGGTCCTCAAGGAGGGCGCAGCGCGCCAGGAAGCGGACCCGGTCGGTGACCGCGTCGTCGAGCCGGCCGTCGTAGCGGGCCAGGGTCAGCTCGTACACCTCCGGGCCGAGGTCGCGGTGGATGCGGGCGAAGTCGTGGGCCGGGTCGGTCAGGGCCGCGTCGGTCCAGTCGAGGACGCCGGTGAGCGTGCCGGTGACGGGGTCGGCGAGCAGGTGCTCGGCGCCCAGGTCGGTGTGGCACAGGCGCGCGCCGGCCGGTGACTCTGCGAGCGGGTCGGCGGGCGGGTCCGCGGCGAGGAAGTCCTCGACCAGGCGGCGGTGCCCGGACGGGACGTGCGCGGCCACGGCCTCGTACGCCTGGGCGGCCTCCTCGCGCAGGTCGGCCAGCGGGTAGCGGTCGAGCGGCACCAGCTCGCCCAGCGGGCCGGGCGGGACGGCGTGCAGGGCGCCGAGGAAGGCGGCCAGCGGCCCGGCGAGCCGCCGGGGGTCGGCCACGGGGTGCCGGTTCAGCGGCCGGCCGGGGAGCCGGCGGTAGGCGATCACGCCCGCCGCCGGGTCGCTGAAGACGACCTCCGGCACGGGCAGCGGGGAGATCGGCGCGACGGCGGCCAGCACCGCCACCTCCGCCGCCGTGGCCTCGGGGTCGGGCTCCTTCGCGCACCGGACGATCAGCTCGCCGTCGACCTCGTACGCGACGTTGTCGAGCCCCTGCCCGACCGGGACGACGGAGCGCGCCTCGCGGCCGGGCAGGTGGCGCGCCAGCAGGGCGCGGACATCAGGGGGCACAGGGGTCACCCGGACACGCTACTTGAGCGCTCCCGCCGTCAGGCCCGACTGGATCTGGCGTTGGAAGACCGTGTAGATCACCAGCATGGGCAGGATCGCCAGCGTCAGCGCGGCGAACAGCGCCGACCAGTCCTGGTCGTAGCCGGCCGCCGTGGAGATGTCGGCGATGCCCTGCGGCAGCACCCACATGGAGCGATCCTGCAGCAGCACGAGCGGGAGCTGGTACTGGTTCCACTGGCCCAGCACGTTGAAGATCGTGACGCTGATGATGCCGGGCCGCGCCATCGGCAGCATGATCTGGAAGAAGACCCGCGTGTGGGACGCCCCGTCGACGAGCGCCGCCTCGCCCACGGCCGTGGGCAGCGTGCGGAAGAACGCCGCCAGGAAGAACACCGTGAACGGCATCGAGTAGGCGATGTAGACCAGCACGAGACCCGCGTGGGTGTTGAGCCCGATGAACGGCCCGACCAGCGGCACGTTGCCCATGTTCTGCACCACGAAGAACAGCGGGGTCAACGCCAGGTAGACGGGGAAGGCCAGCCCGGACACGAACAGGAGGTAGAACGCCCGGTTGCCGCGGAAGGGGTAGCGGGCGAGCACGTAGGCCGCCATCGACCCGAGCAGCATCGTGCCGAACGTGCTGAACGCCACCACGATGACGCTGTTGAGCATGTACTGCCCGATGTGCGCCTGCTCCCAGGCGCGGGCGAAGTTGTCCCAGCGCAGCGTGGCCGGCAGCGACCAGGCGTCGCCGAAGATCTCGTCCTCGCTCTTGACCGAGGCGAGGAACGTCCACAGGATCGGCACCACGGTCAGCACCGTCCACAGCAGCAGCGCGACGTGCGACAGGGCGCTCAGCGGGCCGAGCCGCCGTCTGCGCTCCTGCCGGGCGGCCCGGCGCGAGGTGGCCACCGCGGGCGAGGTCATCGTCGACATCAGTACTCGATCCGTTCGCGACGGGACAGCCGCAGGGACAGCACGGCGAAGCCCACGGTGAAGAAGAACATCACCACGCCCAGCGCGGAGGCGTAGCCGAAGCGGAAGTAGGTGAAGGCGTTGCGGTAGATCTCGGTGGCCATGACGGTGGTGGAGAAGTCGGGGCCGCCGTGCTGGTCGGTCATCACCCACACGATCGCGAACACGTCCAGCGCCAGGATGCCGAGGTAGACCCAGGCCACCTGGACGGTGTCCCACAGCAGCGGCAGCGTGATCCGGAAGAACAGGCTGACCCGCCCGGCCCCGTCGATCTGCGCCGCCTCGAACATGTCACGCGGGATGGAGGCGAG
This sequence comes from Nonomuraea sp. NPDC047897, assembly GCF_043204415.1. Lineage (NCBI taxonomy): Bacteria > Bacillati > Actinomycetota > Actinomycetes > Streptosporangiales > Streptosporangiaceae > Nonomuraea > Nonomuraea sp. NPDC047897. Next base: position 19,016 of record NZ_JBIDCC010000021.1, read on the forward strand.
CCCGGCCGAGAACAGCACCACGTAGAAGCCGACCGCCTGCCACACCATCACGCCCAGCACCGACCAGAAGGCGATGTCCGGGTCCGACAGGAACCCGACCGGTCGCAGCCCCAGCGCCATCAGCGGCCCGTTCAGCATGCCGCTGCCGTCGGGCCGGAACACCTGCTGGAACAGCACCGCGACCACGGCGACGGCGAGCACCTGCGGGAAGAAGAACACCACCCGGTAGAACCGCGACCCGGGCACCCCGGCGGTGCCCCGCCCCGCGCCGCCCACGTTGAGCAGGAACGCGAAGAGCAGGGCGATGACGATCGTCAGCAGCGGCAGCAGCAGCAGGAGCGCCCCGTTGTGCGAGACCGCCTTCCAGAAGATCGAGTCGGAGAACAGCCGGACGAAGTTGTCGAACCCGATGAAGTTCGGCGTGGCGGTGACGCCTCTCCAGTCGGTCATCGCGATGTAGAACGCCTGCAGGTACGGCGAGATCACGTACACCAGGTAGAGCGTCACCGGGGCCGCCAGGAAGGCGGTGATGAACAGCCCGCGGCGATACCTGTTGATCATCAGCGCCGGTACTTCTTGATCGAGGAGTCGCCCTTGATCTCGTCGGCCTTCTTCTGCAGCCGCTCCAGGTACTTGTCGGGCGTGAGGCCGCCGCTCATCAGCTCGCCCGTGGCGGCCACGGCCTCGTCGTGCAACTGGGCGTACCAGTTGCGCCAGCGGAAGAAGACGGTGTTGTCACCGGCGGCGGCCAGCGCCTCGGTGGCGCTCTTCGCACCGGGCGACAGCGGGCGGCCCTCGCCCGCGCCCTTGACCACCGACACGGTCCTGACCAGCTCGCTGAAGTCGCCGGCCGCCTTCTTCGACAGCATGGCGCGCAGGTACTCCATGCCGCCCTGCGGGTTGGCGGCCTTGGCCGGCACCAGGAACGTCTCGCCGGGGCGGGAGTGCAGGGTGCCGTAGGGCAGCTTGTCGGAGGAGGTGAAGTCGGGGATCGGGAACATGCCGTACTCGAAGTCGGCGGGTGTAGTCGTTTTCTGCTCGTTCTCCAGCCAGGAGCCGGACGGCAGCATCGCCACCTTGTACTTGTTCTGGGCCGTCTGGGTCTGCACGTGGTCGAGCCCGGCCGTGCCCTCCATGAGGTACTTCGCGCCGATCTCGGCCCAGGCGGCTGCCGACTGCCGCATCGGCTCGGCCGTCCAGGCGCCGTCCTCCAGGTTGTCGAGGTTGACCAGCACCTCCTTACCGCCGATCTTCGCGGCCATGGTCATCAGCGGCTCGTAGAGGTACTGCGGGTGCTTGCCGGCGTAGGTGAACGGCGCCATCTTCCCGGACTTCTTGATCGTCTCGCACAGCTTGACGAACTCGTCCCAGGTCTTGGGCACCTGCCAGCCGTTGTCGCGGAAGACCTTCTGGGAGTACCAGATGCCGTGGATGTAGTTGACGTAGCCGAGCACGTGGAAGGCGCCGTCGTAGGTGCCGAAGTCGATGACGGCCGGGTCGAGGGTGTCGCGGACCTTGGTGCCGGGGTCGTCCCAGCTCGGCGCGTCGAGCAGCGGGCCGAGGTCCTGGAGCTGGCCGTCCTGCGCGAGGGCGCCCATGTCCATGGCGCCGGCGCCGGAGTTGTCGATGACGTCGGGCGGGTTGCCGCCGGCGAAGCGCGGCTGCAGGACCTTGGTGATCTCCTTGGTGGAGTTGTGCTTGACCTCCACCTTCGGGTACTTCACCTTGAACAGCGGCTGGTGGATGTCCTTGGCGTAGGCGTCGCCGAAGCCGCCGTCGAAGATCCAGACCTCGAGGGGCCGGTCGGCGGCCACGCCGAAGGGGTTGGCGGCGCTCGTCGCGACGGGCGCGGCCGACGGCGCCGGCGCCTTGCTCGCGGGGGTGGCGCACGCGGCCAGCGCGCCGGCCACGGGCATCAGCGCCGCGCCGCGCAGCAGCTCGCGCCGCGACAGGCGGGACGGGGTGCCGGGGGGGTCGATGGGGTTCGGCATGGTGCCTCCTGAAGGTTCAAGCTCCACGTCTGGTGCGAGGTTCAAGCTCGGCGGCTGGTGTCTCGGCGGTTGGCGGCTCGGCGGCTGGTGCGAGGCTCACGCTCCGCGTCTGATACGTCCTGCGTAGCGGCTCTCCAGGGCCTTGTTGTGCTCGTCGCCGCCGGTCACGTTGACCGAGAGGTAGACGGGCGGGGTCTCGCCGAGCGCCGCCAGCCCGGACACGGTCTCGGTGACCACCATCTGCGCGAGCAGCGCCGAGGTGATGGTGGAGACGGCGCCGTACGAGCCGCCGCCCGGCAGGTCGAGGATGGCGTCGCCGTACGGCGAGCCGTTGTCGAGCACCACGTCGGCCAGGTCGAGCAGCTTGCGGCCGGACGGATGGCGCGAGGTCATCCGGGTGCTGTGACGCACCGAGGTGATCGCGATCAGCGGGTGGCCCCGGTCCTTGACCAGCGTGGCCAGCTCGACGACGGCGCCGTTCACGCCGGAGCTGGAGACCAGCACGAACACGTCCTGCGGCTCGACCGGCGCCAGCGCGTAGATCTGGTGGGCGACGGCCGGGTCGCGTTCCAGCTCGGGGGTGAGCACGCCCGGAGGGTGCCCGCCGTACAGGACGAGGTCGCGGGGCGAGAGCCGGTTGCTGGGCACCAGGCCGCCGGCCCGGCCGGCGATCTCCATGGCGATCGCCTCGGAGTGGCCCGAGCCGAACGCGTTGACCACGCCGCCGGCGCGCAGGGAGGCGATCAGCAGGGCCGCCGCCTGCCGCACCGGCTCCGCCTGCGTCTCGGCGACGTGGTGCGCCAGCTTCAGGGCCTTCGTCGCGTACGTCATTCAGCCTCTCTCCACCCGGTGGCTCTCCACCGCGCTGATCGTGCGTTCGAAGGCTTCGTTGGTGCGCTCGTAGGTGCGCTGGGCGACGGCCACGTAGACCGCGTCGAGCACGAAGAGCTGCGAGTGGACGGCGGCCAGGCCGCCGAGCCGAAACGTGGTCTCCCTGCTGGCCGTGGTCAGCACGAGGTCGGCCAGCTCGGCCAGCGGCGAGCGGGCGAACGAGGTGACCGCGACCGTGGTGGCGCCGTGGCTGCCCGCCTCGGCCAGCGCCTCCATGACCTCGCGGGTGCGGCCCCGGTGGCTGATGCCGATCGCGACGTCGCCCGTCGCGAGCAGCGCGGCGTCCGACAGCGCGACGTGGGCGTCGCCCGCGCTCCAGCCCGGGATGCCGATGCGGCGCAGCCGGCCCTCCAGCATGGTGGCCACGTTACCGCTGGTGGAGACGCCGACGAGGAGCACTCGCGAGGCGGCCACGACCGCGTCGGCCACCCGGGCGACGACCGCGGAGTCGAGCTGGGCGGCGGTGTCCTGGATGAGCCGGGCGTCGGCCGCGGCCATCACCTCGATGGCGGAGTCGAGCGGGTCGTCGGGGCCGATCTCGTGGCCGACGCCGGCGCCCCAGCCGGCCTGCGCGGCGCGGCCGGTCTCGGTGGCGAGCGCCACCCTCAGCTCGGCGTAGCCGGTGAAGCCGAACGCGCGGCAGAACCTCGTCACGGTCGCGGGCGAGCTGCCCGCGCGCTCCGCGAGCGCGATGATCGTGGACCTGGCGGCCTCCGCGGGGTCGCCGAGGATCACCTCGCCCACGCGGCGCAGCGCCTCGGGCAGGCCCGGAAGCTCGGTGCCGATCCGCCCGAGGGCTCCTGAGGTCACGAATATTCCTTCCGAATCCCGGGCTTCTGGGCGAAAATTATTCTTGCTTACCGGTCACGTCAAGACCCAGAATCAAGCCGTGACTGAGTCGTTGGCGGGGCAGACCGCGAGGGCGTCCGTGGGGCCGTCCGTGGGGCCGTTCGTGGTCGGGGTGGACGCCGGCGCGACCTCCACCCGGGTCGCGGTGCACGCGCTCGACGGGACGCGGGTCGGCTACGCCACGGCGGGGGCGGGCAACCCCACCGCCCACGGCCTGCCCAGGGCGGTGGCGGCGATCGGCGCCGCGCTGGAGCGGGCGCTGCGCGGCGTGGACGCTTCGCGCGTGGTGGCGTCGCTCGCGGGCGTGGCCGGCCACGTCGACGCGCTGGAGCCGGAGTTGGCCACGGTCTGGGCGGGGCTCGGCGTTCCCCGGGGCCCGCGGGTGGCCGGTGACGTGGCCATCGCGTACGTGGCGGGCACGCCCGAGCCGTCGGGGTCGCTGCTGCTGTCGGGCACCGGCGCCGTGGCGGCCCGGATCGAGGACCACGAGCTCGCCGCCATCGCCGACGGGCTGGGCTGGCTGCTGGGCGACGCCGGCTCGGGTTTCTGGATCGGCCGCGCCGCCGCGCGGGCGGTCGTCGCCGCGCTGGACCGCGGCTCGCGGGACGGCCTGCTGGTGGAGATGGTGGCCGCGGACTTCCTCGGCGCCGGATCCACCGGTGGGGTGGGCGCGGGGGCCGGCGGGGTGGGCGCGGGGGCCGGCGTGGCGTGGGGCGCCTCGCCGCGTGCCGACGCCGATCGGATCGTCCGGCTCGCGCAGGCCGACCACATGCGGCTGGCCGCGCTGTCCCGGCTGGTCAGCCGGGCCGCCGCCGAAGGTGACCCGATGGCCGCGCGGATCGTCGGCGAGGCGGCCGCGCACCTGGTGGCCACGGTGCGGCGGGTGCACGTGTCGGGCCCGGTGGTCCTGGCGGGCAGCGTCCTGACCAGCGAGGGGCCGGTCCAGGACACGGTCCGCGAGCTGCTGGCGGGCGCGGACCCGACCGGCGCTGTCGCTCCGGTGAGGAGCGGTGGCGATGTCGACCGGCGGACCGTGGTCGACCGGCGGACCGTGGTCGACCGGCGGGCCGTGGTCGACCGGCGGGCCGTGAGCGTGGCGACGGCCCGCGACGCGGCGGGAGCGGCGGCCTGGCTCGCGGCCCGCACCGGCGGCGCGCTGCACCCGGACCAGGCACGCGAGCTGCACCCGGCCTTCACCGCGCCCGCCTGAGCCGGGCGGCGGGTGCGGCCGTCAGCCCGTGACCGTCCCGGCGGGGGCACTCACGGGCTGACGGCGAGCCGTTCGCTCAGCCGCTGGTCAGCTCCGCGGGTTTGGGGCCGCCGTAGACGGGGTTCCTGGGCAGGCGCTTCTCGGTGACCAGCAGGCGGACCACCCCGGGCTGCTCGGACTCGGCTTCCCAGACGATCCAGTCGTCCGCCACCGGCTCCGAGGGCGCGCCGGGGCGGATGCCGTAACCGTCGCCGTTCTCGTTCGGCACGATGGCCTGGAAGACGACCTTCAGGCCACGCCGGCGCGCCTCCGCGACGACCTCCCCGACCGGGCGCTCGTCCACCCGGAAGCCCGCCAGCATCTCCCCCTGACGGGTCGCCGTGCCGGACCCTTGGTACCTCTCCCCCGACCGGGCCGGCCGTCCGAGGTACAGGACTCCCTTGCCGGTGAAGTCGCGGCCGACCGTTACCTTGAGCCGGCAGTCCCCCTGCCCGAACGTGCAGCCCGCCGGCTCCCGGTCGCCGCCGACGCCCTTGCTGTGGCCCTTGCCGCCCGCGAATCCCATCCGCACGATCTCGCCCACCTGGCCGGGCGACACCGGCAGCAACTGCAGGTCGATGTCCAGCCCGACCGCCCGGAACGCCTCCGCGTACTCGTGGTGGTCGGCGAACGGGTCACGCACCTCGGCGACCCAGTAGTCGCCGCGCAGCTCGATCTCCATCGCCGCGTTGGCGTACGAGGTGGCCGTCCCCGCGCGGTCGCCCAGCAGACCGGGACCTGCGGCGACCGCGGTGACGACTGCCGCGGTGACGAGCGCGCCCGCGAGCAGGCGCCGCATGCGGCGACGGCGGGGCGGCGGCGGACCCGGTTCGTGGACGGTGTCGGCGGTGCCGGTGGCGGTGCCGGTGGCGGTGATGGCGGACAGCAGCGCCCGGGCCCCCGCGCCGGACGCCTGGCCCGCCAGGTCCTCGTCACGGACCCTGGCGAGCTGCCTGAGCTCGTTCATGTCGACTCCACGGGGATGTGAACGGCGACGCCCGCGCCGGCGAGCGCCTTGGAGAAGCGCCTGCGCGCCCGGTAGAGGCGGATGCGCGCGGCGTTGCGGGAGCAGCCGAGGACGTGGGCGATCCGGCCCGCGTCCAGCCCTTCCCAGGCGACCAGCGACAGCAGCTCGCGGTCGGCCTCGGGCAGCTCCCGGAACGCGAGCGCTATGGCGCCCACCTCGATGGCGCTGTCGGGGGTGCGGGCGTACAGGTCGGCCACGTCGTCGCCGAGCGCGGCCGGCCGTCTCCTGGCCGTGCCGCGGCGGTGGTTGGCCAGGACGTTGCGTGCCACGCCGTACAGCCAGAGCCGGGCCTGCTCGCCCTGCGGCAGCGCGTCCACGCGCCGCCAGGCGATGGCGAACGTCTCGGCCACCACGTCGGCGGCGTCCTCCGGCGAGTCGCAGCGGCGCACCGCGTATCCGAGGATCTGCTCGTAGGTCTGTGCGTAGACGGCCTCGAACCGGGTCTTCCGGTCGTCATCCACGGGCGGTCCCCATGGTCGGCCTCCTCTGTCGGGAACGATCGAACATCCCCTTCATGTCGGCCGACCCGCCGTCATTTCACCAAAATTCAGGACACGAGGATGGCGGCGCTGCCGTAGCTGCCGCCGAACCCGGTCACCAGCGCCGCCTGCCGGCCGTCGCGCAGCTCCCGCACGGCCTGGGCCACGTTGTTGAGGCCGTGCACGTACCCCTCCGACAGCAGCCCGCCGTGCGGGTTGACCCAGGCGTGCCGCCGCTCCAGCAGGTACGGCCCGAGGTCGCCCCGCGCCACGAACCCGAAGTCCTCCAGTTGTCTCGGCACCAGCCACGAGTAGGCGTCGTACGGCAGCGCCACGTCCACGTCCGCCGGTCGCATGCCGGAGACCTCCCACAGCCGGGGCGCCACGTACGCGGAGAAGACCGCCGTGACGTCGGGCGCCCGGTCCATCGCCGAGCAGCCGGGCCCGCCCGCGCGCACCACGGCGCGCACCCGCGGCCCGTCCAGCTCCCCGCTGACCAGCAGCGCGCACGCTCCGTCGCTCTCCTGGCAGCAGTCGGCGGTGCGCAGCGGCGTGCACACGTACGGCTTGGCCAGGTAGCCGGCCAGGTCCAGCGGCCCGGCGCGCAGCGCGCGGGGGTTGGCCACGGCGTTGGCGCGCGACTGGGCGACCACGGCGTGCAGGTGCTCCTCGGTGAGCCGGGTGTCGTGCAGGTACCGGGTGGCGGCCAGGGCGAACAGCGGGATCGGCCCGGCCATCCCGTAGGTGAACCGCTCCTGCTCGCCCGTGGAGACGGTGTTCATCCGCCGGCCGGAGCGGCCGTTCAGGGCCCGGTAGACGAGGACGTGCCGGGCCAGCCCGGCGTGGATCATCATGGCCGCGTCACCCAGGATGGAGGCCGCCTGGGTGCCGCCGCCGGCGATGTCGTTGTGCCAGCCGAGCCGTTCGACGCCCAGCGCGCGGGCGACCCGGGTGACGGGGACGGAGTCGTTCAGGTGGTAGCTGAGCAGCGCGTCCACCTCGCCGGGCGCGACGCCCGCGTCGGCGCAGGCCGCCCGGCACGCCTCGACGGCGAGGTCGAGCACGGTGCGGCCGGACGCGCGGGTGAGCGCGGTCATCCCCACCCCTGCCACGGCCGCCCGCCCGGCGAACGGCTGCATGGCGACCTCCCGGTTTGCCGCGCGGTCGCCCGCCGGGGCGGGGCGCGATCCATCCCGGCGGGCGACGTCCGCGGTGCTTGCCCGCCACGCTAACCCTCCACCGCGAGTCAGACAAGCGCTTGCTCGGCACGAGCTCAGAGCCCTCCCGCTGGATAGCGTTATTATCCATTGATGCGCATCTCGGAGCTGAGCGACCGTTCGGGCATCGCCCTCGCGACGATCAAGTACTACCTGCGCGAGGGCCTGCTCCACCAGGGCGAGCAGGTCGCCGCGACGCGTGCCGTCTACGACGACTCCCACCTGCGCAGGCTCCGCCTCATCAGAGCCCTGCTGGAGGTCGGCAGGCTGCCGGTCGCCGCCATCAAGCAGGTCATCGACGCCGTCGAGGACGAGTCGCTCCCCGTCCACCAGATGCTCGGCACCGCCCAGTACGCGCTCGGCCCGGCCACCGAGCCCGAGCCGGCCGAGGAGTGGCAGACGGCCCGTGCCGAGGCGGACCGCCTCATCGACGAGCGGGGCTGGACGGTCGCCCCCGACGCCCCGACGCGGAACGAACTCGCCCAGACCCTCGTCACCCTGCGCCGGGTCGGCCTGCCAACCGACCTGACCCGCTACGCCGAGACGGCCGGCGGGCTCGCCGCCGCCGAGCTGGACAGGCTCCCCCTCGACGGGTCCCGCGAGAGCACGGTCGAGGCGGTGGTGCTCGGCACGGTCCTGTACGGCCGGGCGTTCGACACGCTGCGCCGCCTCGCCCACGAGTCGGAGTCGGCCCGCCGCCTGACCGCAAAGGATCAACCTCCGTCAGCCGGGTAGGGCGGACGCATGTTCGAGGACTTCACGGAAGACATGATCGACGTCGGCGAGACGGAGCTGTACGTCAGGCACGGCGGGACGGGCGCCCCGGTGCTGCTGCTGCACGGCCACCCGAGGACGCACGCGACGTGGCACAAGGTCGCCGCCCTGCTCGCGCCGCACCACACGGTCGTCTGCCCCGACCTGCGGGGCTACGGCCGCTCCGGCAAGCCGCCCACCGCCCCCGACCACTCCCCCTACTCCAAGCGGGCCATGGCCGGGGACATGGTGGCCCTCATGCGCGCCCTGGGCCACGACCGCTTCACCCTCGTCGGCCACGACCGCGGCGCGTACGTCGCCCACCGGCTGGCCGTGGACCACCCCGAGATGGTGACCCACCTGGTGCCGCTCGACTCGGTCCCGCTGGGCGAGGCGCTGGCCCGCTGCGACGCGAAGTTCGCCGCCTCGTGGTGGCACTGGTGGTTCCTCGGTCAGACCGCCAAGCCCGCCGAACGGGTCATCGACGCCGACCCCGACGCCTGGTACCAGGTGGACGCCTCGGCGATGGGCGAGGAGGCGTACGCGGACCTGCGCCGCGCCCTGCACGACCCGGCGACCGTGCACGCGATGTGCGAGGACTACCGGGCCGGGCTGGGCGTGGACCGGGCCGCCGACGACGCCGACCGCGCCGCCGGACGGCGGGTGCGCTGCCCGGTGCTCGTCCTGTGGGCGACCAGGGACGACATGGAGGACCTGTACGGCGACCCGCTCGCGGTGTGGCGCGACTGGGCGGACGACGTGCGCGGCCGTGTCATCGACAGCGGGCACCACCTGGCCGAGGAGGCCCCGGCGGAGCTGGCCCGGGAGATCAGGGACTTCGCCGCCTGCTGACCGTCCGGCCCCGCCGGCTCAGTCCCGGACCGCCACCGGGCGCTTGAGCAGCCAGAGCGCCGCGCGCTGGAGCAGCGTCCGGTGGATCTCGTTGTCGTAGGAGCGCGTGTCGTGGCCGAGCGCGTCGTACAGGACGCGGCCGCGCCGTACCGGGCGGGCCCAGACGAGGGGCTGACCACCGGACGAGGCGAGCGGCCGGACGTCGGGCAGCACCTCCAGGTCGCTGTAGACCTCGTCCACCACGTCGAAGTCGCGCAGCCCCTCGACGACCGGGTGACCGCCGTGCACCCGCACGCCGGTCCAGCCGAGCGGCGGGTGGTGCGACTTGGGCCACGTCCAGCAGCCGCCCAGCACGCGGGGCCAGCCCTGCCAGTCTGGAGCGGAGGAGTCACCAGCCAAGACCATCACGCCTGCCCCGGCGGCGCCACCCCGTCAGGCGCGGCCGTCGCGGAGACCGTCACACCCGGTTGTCACATCCGCGGGCGGTGTCCCGTCCCTGTAACGGAACGGAACACCGGACCCCTGGAGTGATCATGCGTGTGCTCGTCGCGGGCGCCACCGGCGTCATCGGCCGTCAGCTCGTCCCCCTGCTCGCTGCCGTGGGGCACGAGGTCGTCGCCCTGTCCCGGACGCCCGGCGCCGTCGTGCCGGGCGCGGCCCTGACCGTCATCGCCGACGCGCTCGACCGTGACGCGACCGTCCGCGCGGTGCGGCAGGCCGGCCCGGACGCGGTCGTCCACCTGCTCACCGCCATCCCGAAGGTCATCGACCCGAGGCGGGTGGACCGCCAGTTCGCGCTCACCAACCGGCTGCGCACCGAGGGCACCCGCAACCTCGTCGAGGCCGCGCCGGGGGCCAGGTTCATCGCCCAGGGCCTCGCCTTCGCCTACCGGCCCGGCGACGGGCTCGCGGACGAGGACGCGCCGCTGTGGTCCGACGCGCCCCGGCCGTACGGGCCGGTCGTCGCGGCGCTGACGGAGCTGGAGCGGCAGACCGCCGGCGCCGGGGGCCTGGTGCTGCGTTTCGGGCACCTCACCGGGCCCGGCTCGGTCTACGCGGACGACGGGTCCACGGCCGAGGCCGTCCGCCGGCGCAGGCTGCCCGTCGTCGGCGACGGCGGTTCGGTGCTGTCGTTCACCCACGCCTGCGACGCGGCCAGCGCGATCGTCGCCGCCCTCGACAAGAACGTCACCGGCGCGCTCAACGTGGTCGACGACACTCCCGTGACCATGCGCGACTGGCTGCCCGCCTACGCGCGGGGGCTCGGCGCCCCCGCGCCCCGCCGGGTGCCCGCGCCGCTGGCACGGCTCGCCGTCGGCCCGTTCGGCGTGGCGTACATGACCCGGCTGCGCGGCGCCGACAACAGCCGGGCGCGGCTGCGGCTCGACTGGCGGCCCCGGCACGCCGCCATGCTCGACGGAGAGGGATGATTCCGGGGTGGACTTCGAAGAGCACCGTCCGACGCTCCTCGGGCTCGCCTACCGGCTGCTGGGCAGCATGTGGGACGCCGAGGACGTCGTCCAGGAGGCGTGGCTGCGCTGGCAGGCCACCGACCACGACGAGATCAGGGACCCGCGGGCGTTCCTGGTGACGGTCGTGTCGCGGCTGGCACTCGACCAGCTCCGCTCGGCGCGGGTCAGGCGCGAGTCCTACACCGGGTCGTGGCTGCCCGAGCCGGTGCTGACGGCCGAGGCGGGGCCGCTCGACACGGCGGAGCTGCGCGACACGGTGTCGTACGCCACCCTGCACCTGATGGAGCGGCTGACGCCGCCGGAGCGGGCCGTGTTCGTGCTGCGGGGGGCGTTCGAGTTCCCGTACGACGAGATCGCCGGGATCGTCGGCGTGTCCGTCGCCAACGCCCGCCAGTTGCACCGGCGCGCCTCGCTGCGGCTGGCCGACGGCCGCGACAGGTTCCAGCCGACCGGGGAGGAGCACGCCCGGCTGCTGGAGAAGTTCATCCGGGCGGCGGGCGGCGGCGACCTCGGTGCGCTGGCGGAGCTCCTGCACGAGGACGTCGTCATCTGGAGCGACGGCGGCGGCAAGGTGCGCGCCGCGCTCCGGCCGATCCTGGGCCGGCGCAAGGCGGTGTCGTTCATCGGCGGTGTGGTCGCCCAGCACGGCGCCGAGGGCGTCGTCACCGACGTCAACGGCCTGCCCGCGGTGTGGAGCGCCATCGGCGGCCACGCCCAGCTCACGGCGATCGCGGTCCGCGACGGCCGGATCAGCGAGATCTTCATCGTGCGCAACCCGGACAAGCTGCGACGAGTGGCGCCGGCGGACCTATAGTCGGCCCATGGATCTCGGCATCGCGGGCAAGGTAGCACTCGTCACCGGCGGCAGCGCGGGCATCGGCCTGGCCGCCGCCAGGAGCCTGGCGCGGGAGGGGTGCGACGTGTGCGTGAGCGCCCGCGACCCCGAGCGGCTCGCCGACGCGGTGGTGGAGCTGCAGGAGTTCGGCGGCGTGGTGCACGCCGTGCTGGCAGACGTGGAGGACCCGGAGGCGGCGGCGCGGGTGGCCGCCGAGACCCGCGAGGTGCTGGGGCCCGTCGACATCCTGGTGGCCAACGCGGGCGGGCCACCGGCCGGCCGGTTCGTCGACCTCGGCGCCGCCGAGTGGGACGTCGCCGTCCAGCGCAACCTGCTGGGCACCGTCCGGCTGATCCACGCCGTGCTCCCGGAGATGCGCTCGCGCGGCTGGGGCCGCATCGTCACGATCACCAGCAGGTCGGCGCGCGAGGCGCTCGACGGCCTGGCCCTGTCCAACGCCACCCGCCCGGCCGTGGCCGGGCTCGTGCGCACGCTGGCCCGCGAGGTCGGCGGCGACGGCGTGCTCGTCACCAACGTCATGCCGGGCCCGATCGACACCGGCCGGCTGCGCGAGCTGGCGGGCGGCGAGGACGGGCTGGCGGCGCGCGGCGCCCGCGTGCCCGTCGGCCGGGTCGGGCGGCCGGAGGAGGTCGGCGACGTGGTCGCGTTCCTGGCCAGCGAGCGGGCCTCGTTCGTCAACGGGGTGTCGCTGCTGGTGGACGGCGGCGAGGCGCACGTCGTCGCCTGAGCGGCGGGGCAGCGCCGCCCGCGGGGCCCGACGACCGCCCGGCGCATGACATGCTTCCCTTGAGGGACCACGTGGGGAAGGCAGGGCCATGGAAAAGCCGGTCATCGTGACGGTGGACGACGACCCGGGCGTCTCGCGGGCGGTGGCCCGCGACCTCAGACGCCGCTACGGCCAGCACTACCGGATCGTCCGGGCCGAGGCCGCGCACCAGGGGCTCGACGCCGTCAAGGAGATGCGGCTGCGCGGCGACGAGGTCGCCGCGATCCTCGCCGACTACCGCATGCCGCAGATGAACGGCGTGCAGTTCCTCGAGGCGGCGATGGACATGTACCCCTACGCGCGCCGCGTGCTGCTGACCGCCTACGCCGACACCGACGCCGCCATCCAGGCGATCAACGTCGTCGATCTCGACCACTACCTGCTCAAGCCGTGGGACCCGCCGGAGGAGAAGTTCTACCCGGTGATCGACGACCAGCTCGACGCGTGGCAGCGCACCGAGCGGGTCGAGGTGGCGGAGCTGCGGGTGGTGGGCGACCGCTGGTCGGCGCCGTCCTACCGGGTGCGCGACTTCCTGGCGCGCAACCATGTGCCCTACCAGTGGATGCTGGCCGAGGACCCGGAGGGCGCGCAGCTCGTCGCGGCGGTGGGCGAGCAGTGCCACCTGCCGCTGGTGATCACCTCCGACGGGGTGTCGCTGCAGGCTCCCGATCCGTCCACGCTCGCCTCGGCCGTGGGGCTGTCGACCACGCCGGCCACCGACTTCTACGACCTCATCGTGGTCGGCGGCGGGCCGGCCGGGCTGGGCGCGGCCGTCTACGGCGCCTCCGAGGGGCTCAACACCGTGCTGGTCGAGGCGCAGGCCTCGGGCGGGCAGGCGGGTCAGAGCTCCCGCATCGAGAACTACCTGGGCTTCCCCGACGGCGTCTCCGGCCAGCAGCTCGCCGACCGGGCGCGCCGGCAGGCGCTGAAGTTCGGCGCCGAGCTGCTGACCGCGCGCAAGGTCACCCATCTGGAGCCGCGCGGGCAGGCCCGCGTCGTGGGCTTCAAGGACGGCGGCGAGATCGCGGCGCACGCGGTGATCCTGGCGACCGGGGTCAGCTACCGCCGCCTGGAGGCGCCCGGCCTCGACGACTTCGTCGGCCGGGGCGTCTACTACGGCGCCGCGCTGACCGAGGCGCCGGCCTGCCGCGGCGCCGAGGTGTACATCGTCGGCGCGGCCAACTCGGCGGGCCAGGCCGCGGTCTACCTGGCGGGATTCGCGAACAAGGTCCATCTGTTGGTGAGAGGTGACGGTCTGGAGAGATCCATGTCGCACTATCTCATCGAGCAGATCCACGCCACACCCAACATCGAGGTGCACGTGCAGACCCGCGTCACGGCCGGGTCGGGCGACGGGCACCTGGAGCGGCTCACGCTGTCCACCAAGGGCGAGGAACACACGGTCGACGCGCAGTGGCTGTTCGTGTTCATCGGCGCCGAGCCCTACACCTCGTGGCTCGGCGACACGGTCGAGCGTGACGCCAAGGGGTTCGTGCTCACCGGCCCCGACCTGGTGCAGGGCGGGAAGCGGCCGCGCAACTGGCCGCTGCGCCGCGAGCCCTACTACCTGGAGACCAACGTGCCGGGCGTGCTGGCGGCGGGCGACGTGCGGGCGGAGTCGATCAAACGGGTCGCCTCGGCCGTCGGCGAGGGCGCGATGGCCGTCGCGCTCGTACACCGTTACCTGGAGAAGCAGTGAGCGTTCCGACCGACCTCCCCATCGACATCGACGAGCTGCGCAAGCTGTTCCTGTTCGAGCGGCTGACCGACGGGCAGCTCACCAAGCTGGCCGCCAGCGGTGCCGTGCGCTCCTTCGCGCAGGACGAGGACATCCTGCGGCAGGGTGAGCCCGCCGAGTGCTTCGCGGTGCTGATCGAGGGCGAGCTGCAGATGATCCAGGAGACCGTCAGCGCCGGCACCGTGGCCATGCCGCGCACCGCCCAGCCCGGCGTCTACGGCGGCGCCACCGCCGCCTACCTCGGCGACCGCGCCCCGGCGACCTACCAGCACACGCTGCGGGCCACCGCGCCGTCCCGGATGTTCATGCTGCCCGCCAAGAAGTTCGCGCACATCGTGGCCGAGTGGTTCCCGATGGCGATGCACCTGCTCGACGGCATCTGGTCGGGTGGGCGGATGCAGCGCGAGGTCATCGACCGGCGTCAGCGGCTCACCGCGCTGGGCACGATCACCGCGGGGCTCACGCACGAGCTGAACAACCCGGCCGCCGCGGCCGTCCGCGCGGTCGGCGAGCTGCGCTCGCTGATCAGGACGTCCCGCGTGGAGCTGGCCCGGCTGGCCGAGGACGGCATCCCGCCCGAGCGGCTGCGCGCGCTCATCGAGATGCAGGAGAGCTGCACCGAGGCGGTGGGCAACCTGCCGCCGCGCAGCCCGCTGGAGATCTCCGACGCCGAGGACGAACTGGCCGAGGCGCTCGCGGCGATGGGCGTGGACGACGCCTGGGACCTGGCACCGGCGCTGGTGCAGGCCGGGTTCGGCTGCGAGCATCTGGCCAAGGTGTGCGCGAAGGTGGGCGAGGAGCACGCGCCGGCGGCGCTGCGCTGGCTGTCGGAGGCGGTCGAGATCTCCCAGATGCTCGGCGAGGTCACCGAGGCGACCGAGCGCATCTCGTCGCTGATCCGCTCGGCCAAGCAGTACTCCCAGATGGACCGCGCGCCGTTCCAGATCTGCGACGTGCACGAACTGCTCGACAGCACGATCGCGATCTTCCGCGGCAAGACCCCGCCGGGCGTCACCGTGGTCACCGACTACGACCGGACGCTGCCGCCGATCCCCGCCTACGGCGGCGAGCTCAACCAGGTGTGGACCAACCTCATCCACAACGCGATCGACGCGATGGGCGAGGAGGGCACGCTGACCGTCCGCACCGCGCACGACGAGGACGAGGCGATCATCGAGATCGGCGACACCGGTCCGGGCGTCCCCGACGCGATCAAGGACCGGATCTTCGAGCCGTTCTTCACCACCAAGACCGTCGGCCAGGGCACG
This sequence comes from Nonomuraea sp. NPDC047897, assembly GCF_043204415.1. NCBI lineage: Bacteria > Bacillati > Actinomycetota > Actinomycetes > Streptosporangiales > Streptosporangiaceae > Nonomuraea > Nonomuraea sp. NPDC047897. The sequence continues at coordinate 34,424 of NZ_JBIDCC010000021.1, forward strand.
GGGCTGGGGCTCGACATCTCCTACCGCATCGTGGCCGGGCGGCACGGCGGCGAGATCAAGGTCCGCTCGGTGCCCGGCGACACGTGGTTCGAGGTGCGCCTGCCGCTGCGCGAGCCGGCCGCCGCGGCCGCGCCGGACCCCGGCGAGACGGACTGACCCCGCCCCGCCCCGGCCCACCCGTCCCTTCCTGACCGACGCCTGCCCGCCTGACCGACGCGCCCTCCGCCCTGACGTGCTCCCGCCGACCTGACGTGCCCCTCCGACCTGACGTGCCCGGCCGATCGGTCCGGGCCGACCGACTCAGCCCGTACGCACGCCTTTCCCGCGAACACCGTCCGCCAGGGAGGAACCCCCCGTGCCGATCGCCGACTGGACCCGTCAGGCCCTGCCCGCCATGCTCGCCGACATCAGGACCCTGGTCGAGCTGGAGACCCACAGTTACGACAAGGCCATGCTCGCCACCGGGCTCGCCGGGCTGCGCGCCCTGGTGGCCGGGCGGCTCGGCCGGCCCGCCACGGAGGTGGTGCGCGACGGCGGCGGGCACGGCGACACCTGGGAGGTGACCTACCGGGGCACCGCGCCCGGCACCGTGCTCCTGCTGTGTCACTACGACACCGTCTGGCCCACCGGCACGCTGGCCGAATGGCCGTTCCGGCTCGACGGGGAGACCGCGTCGGGGCCGGGCGTGTTCGACATGAAGACCGGGCTGGTGCAGGCGGTCTGGGCGGTGCGCGGGCTGCGCGAGCTGGGCCTGCCGCACCCCTCGGTCAGGATGCTGTTCAACGGCGACGAGGAGCTCGGCAGCCCGTTCTCCCGCCCGTACATCGAGGCGGCGAGCGACGGCGCGCTGGCCACGCTGGTCTTCGAGGCGTCGGCCGACGGCGGCAGGCTCAAGACGGCGCGCAAGGGCGTCGGCGTGTTCGACGTGACCGTCACCGGTGTGGAGGCGCACGCGGGGCTCGACCCGGAGGCGGGGGCCAGCGCGATCCACGCGATGGCCGAGGTGATCACGCGGATCGCCGCCTCCGGCGCGCCCGAGCGCGGCACCACGGTCAACGTCGGCATGGTCAACGGCGGCACCGGGCGCAACGTGGCCGCCGGGCGGGCGCGGGCGGGCGTGGACGTGCGCGTGGGCGAGCCTGCGGAGATGGCCCGCATGGACGCGGTGTTCGCGGGGCTGGGCGTCGCCGACCCGCGGGTCACGGTGACGGTCTCGGGCGGCTGGAACCGGCCGCCCATGGCGCCCAATCCGGGATCGCGGCGCCTGTTCGAGGCGGCGGTCGCGGTGGCGGCCCGCCTCGGCCTGCGGCTGGAGGGCGTCGCGGTCGGCGGCGCCAGCGACGGCAACTTCGTCTCGGCGCTGGGCCGCCCGGTGCTGGACGGGCTGGGCGCGGTGGGCGGCGGGGCGCACGCCCGGCACGAGCACGTGCTCCTTGAGCACGTCCCGGTGCGTACCGCGCTGACGATGGGGCTGGTCACGGGGCTGGTCGGCGGGCTGGTCGACGGGCCGGGGTAGGGACCGGCGCGGGAAAGCCGGGCCCGGCGGGGCTCTCAACCGGCGGCTGACCTGATACGCTCCCAAGCGAGCGCTTGGTTCACATCTGTGAGAGGCCACCGCATGAAGTTCTCCACCTTCCACCTCTTCCACCGGTTCGACGGGCAGAGCTTCAAGGACGTCTACGACCACCACCTGGAGCTCATCGAGCTGGCCGAGGAACTGGGTTTCGACGGGGTGCGGCTGGCCGAGCACCACTTCCGCGACTACGGCGTGGCGCCCAACCTCTTCACCGTGCTCGCGCACGCGGCCGCCCGGACCTCGCGCCTGCGGCTGGGCACCGGCATCGTGGTGCTGCCCCTGCACAACCCCGTCCACGTGGCCGAGGAGGCCGCCCAGGTGGACGTGCTGTCGGGCGGGCGGCTGGACCTGGGGATCGGGCGGGGTTACCAGAGCTTCGAGTTCGAGGGGTTCGGCATCGACCTGGCCGAGGCCCGCGACCGGTTCAACGAGGCGCTGGAGGTGATCCTCGGGTTGTGGACGCGGGAGACGTTCGGGCACGAGGGCAAGTTCTACCGGACCGGCGCCGAGGTGGCGCTCGCTCCACGCCCGCTCCAGACGCCGCACCCGCCGCTGCACGTGGCCGCCGTGTCGCCGGAGACCGTCACCATGTACGCCGAGCGCGGGCTGCCCATCCTCGCCGACCCGGCGGCGCCCTTCCGCAAGGTCGTCAAGGCGGCCGAGACGTGGCGGGAGACCGCCGCCCGGGCCGGCCACTCCGCGCGGGCCGAGCTGGTGGTGGCGCGCAGCGTGTACGTGGCCCCGACGGCCGAGCAGGCCCGGCGCGACCAGGAGAGGTTCGAGGCGGCCTTCGACCGCTCACGCATCTTCAACGAGCGCAGCGCTCCCATCGACCCGCGGACCGGCCGGGCCGCGCAGGGGTTCGAGTACTACCAGGACCGCTACCTCAAGGGCGGCAGCGTGTCGGCCGACTTCCGGTGGGAGCAACTGGAGGTGATCGGTGACCCGGAGCGGGTGATCGAGCAGATCACGCTGCTGCGCGACGCCGGGTTCGCGAACCTGCTGTGCGACTTCGGCAGCACCCGCCCGATGCCGCTGGAGGAGATGAAGAAGGTCATGCGCTTCTTCGCCGCCGAGGTCATGCCCGCTTTCTCGTGATCCGTACGCACGACCGGGCCGCGGCCCACTGGCGGGCACGGCCCCCACCCCCGCAGGAGGCGCGATGATCCACAGTCTCACCCTCTCCGACGTCCTGGCCGAGCACGCCCGCAGCCGCCCCCGGCGGACGGCGGTCGTGGACGGGGACATCCGGCTCACCTACCCACAGCTCGACGCCCGCGTCAGCCGGCTGGCCGGCGCCCTGGCGGCACGCGGGGTCACGCCCGGCGAGCGGGTGCTGTGGCTCGGCCAGAACTCCCACGCCGTCCTGGAGCTGCTGCTGGCCTGCTCGCGGCTGGGGGCGGTGTTCTGCCCGGCCAACTGGCGGCAGTCGGCGGACGAGCTGCGGTTCGTGGTGGAGGATCTGACGCCGCGGGTGGTGGTCTGGGAGCCGTCGGAGGCGACCGCGGCCACCCGGGAGGCGGGAGCGGCGACGGCCGCGTGGGTGCGGGCGGGCGAGGAGTACGAGGGGCTGCTGGCGAGCGGGCCGGAACGGGAGTTCGAGCCGGTGGCCGACACCGAACCGGTGCTGGCGCTCTACACCGCGGCCTTCGGCGGGCGGCCGGCCGCCGCGCTGCTGAGCAGCGCCGCCCTGGTGGCCCACAGCACGTCCCTGCTGGTGGTGCGCCAGATGGAGCCGGACTTCACCTTCCTCAACAGCGGGCCGCTGTTCCACGTGGGGACGATGATGTTCTGCCTGGCCACGCTGCAGATAGGCGGCGTGAACGTCTTCATGCCCGCCTTCGACGCCGAGGAGGTCTGCCGCCTGGTCGATGCCGAACGGGTCACGCAGGCGTTCCTGTTCGGGCCGATGATCGACGCCGTGCTGGCGGTGCGGCCGCAGGGCAAGTACGACCTGTCGTCGCTGCGGTTCGTCTCGCACTCGGCGGAGTGGGACGCGCTGATCACGGTGGACGACTCGCCCTGGTGCCGGTCGAAGATGGGCGGTTACGGGCAGACCGAGGTGGGCGGGATGCTCACGTTCCTGGGACTGGCGCCGGGCGCGGCGGGCCTCGCCGGGCGGCCGTCTCCGCTGACGCAGGTCCGCATCCTCGGCCCGGACGGGACCGAACTGCCGGTGGGGGAGGTGGGCGAGATCTGCGCCCGCGGCAAGGCCCTCTTCTCCGGATATTTCGCCCGGCCGGCCGTGAATGCCGAGAAGTTCGCGTACGGCTGGCACCACACCGGCGACCTCGGCCGCCGCGAGCCGGACGGCACCCTCACCTTCATCGGACCCAGGCTGCGCATGATCAAATCGGGCGGCGAGAACGTCTACCCGGCCGAGGTGGAGCGCGCGCTGCGCAGCCATCCGGCCGTCGCCGACGCCGCGGTGATCGGCGTGCCCGACGAGCGGTGGCACCAGGCGGTGAAGGCCGTGGTCGTCCTCGACGGCGGCGCCCGGGCCACGGCCGAGGAGCTGATCGGCCACGTCAAGGGGCTGGTGGCCGCGTACAAGAAGCCCCGGGAGGTGGTGTTCGCCGACGCTATACCCAAGCGCGGCCACACCCCCGACTACGACGCCCTCGACCGCGCGTACGGCGGCGGCAACTACCCCGGCGCCTGACGGGACCCGCCGTCACAGGATCGCCAGGGGGTTGACCGGGCTGGCCGTGCCGCCCTCGATCCTGAGCGGCGCCGCGACGAACACGAACTCCGTGCGCCCCGTCTCGCTCAACTCCTCCAGCCACAGCATCTCCATCAGGTGGATGCCGTGCCGGTGCAGCAGGACGAGGTGCAGGTCGTCGTCGAGGCCCTCGGCCGCGGCCTGGCCGGAGTCGAGCCCGCCGACGGCGGCGTTGTCGCAGGCCACGGCCGACACGTCGTGGGCGGCCAGCCACCGGCCCGCCTCGGCCGACAGTCCCGGCTGGCCGGACCAGTACTCCTCGGGCGAGCGCCGCCAGACGGCGGGCCAGCCGGTGCGGACGACCGCGACGTCACCGGCGCGCACGTCCGGCACCAGCGCCTCCAGCTCGCCCACGGTGACGCGGTGGCCGGCCGGCAGGTGGCCGAGGCCGAGGTGGCGTGGCACGTCGAACAGCACGCCCCTGGCCACCACGCCGCCGACCTGCTCGATGCCGCACCTGGTGGCGCCGTAGGAGCGCACCCGGGCGGCGGGGTGGCCGTTGTAGAGCTCGTCGCCGGACCACATGTGGCACAGCGCGTCCATGTGCGTGGTGGTGCCGTGCGGCGAGACGACCAGCGCGTCGTCGGCGACCCGCAGGCCGGCGCCGATCGGGCGCGCCCCGGCCGCGTAGTCGCCGCCGTCCACCGACATGAAGTGCTGCGGCAGCGGCCTGCCCCGCAGGTGCGGCACGGTCGTGGGGGCGGCCGAGGAGGTGGCGCCCCTGATCGGCAGGGCCAGGCTGAGCACCCGGCCCGTGGCGGCGGCGCCGAGGGCCCGCAGGACCACCTCGGGGGTGAGCAGGTTGAGGGTGCCGCGTTGGTCGGCTGGGCCGAACCGGCCCCAGTTGTTAGGCTCGGCAACCAAGTAAGCGCTTCCTTTCCTCACGGTCCGGCAGTCAGGGAGGCACGATGCACTGCGATCCCCGGTTCTCGCGCGTGCGCGAGGTGTTCGAGCGGCACTTCACCGACGGCGAGGAACTGGGCGCCGCGTTCGCGGTGTACCTGGACGGCGAGCTGGTCGTGGACCTGTGGGGCGGCCTGGCCGACCGGCACACCGGACGCCCGTGGCGGCGCGACACCCCCGTCTTCGCCTACTCCTGCACCAAGGCGATCACCGCGACGGTGCTGCTGCAGCTCGCCGAGCGGGGGCTGGTGGACGTCGGCGCGCCGGTGGCCGAGGTGTGGCCGGAGTTCGCGGCCGCGGGCAAGGCGGCGGTCACCGTCCGGCAGTTGCTCACCCACGAGGCGGGGCTGCCGGTGCTGGAGGAGCCGGTGCCCGTCGAGGAGTTCGGCGACCATCCGGCCATCGCGGCGCGGCTGGCGCGGCAGCGGCCGCTGTGGGAGCCGGGGTCGGCCCACGGTTACCACGCGCTGACGTACGGGTTCCTGGTGGGCGAGGTGGTGCGGCGGGTGACCGGCAAGTCGGTGGGCGAGCTGGTCGCGGCGGAGATCGCCGGCCCGCTCGGCCTGGACCTGTGGCTCGGCGCGCCCGACGCGGTGATCTCCCGCGCCGCCCGCATCACGGCCGGCGACCGCCGCTCCCCCGCGGCCGACGAGGACCGGGCCGCGACGGAAGGCGCGGGTACGGAGGGCGCGGGGACGGAAGGCGCGGGAACGGAAGGATCGGGGACGGGGGGCGCGTTCGGGCGGATGGCGCGGGACGCGCGGGACCCCGGCAGCCTGATGAACCGGGCCCTCGGCAACCCCGCCATGCAGCGGCTCAAGGGCGGCGCCAACCACCCCGTGATCATGCGTGCCGGCTGGCCGGCCGCCGGGGTCGTCACCACGGCCACCGCGCTGGCCGGGTTCTACCGGTCCCTCGTCGCGGGCGACATCCTGCGCCCCGAGACGCTGGCCGGCGCCGTCCGCGCCCGCGTCTCGGGCCCGGACCGGGTGCTGCACGTGGACAGCTCGTTCGGGCTCGGGTACATGCGCCCGTCGACGACCTTCTTCGTCCCGTCGCCGACGGCGTTCGGCCACACGGGACTGGGCGGCTTCCTCGGGCTGGGCGATCCCGATCGCGGCCTGGCCGTCGGCTACGTGATGAACCGGATGGCCGACGCCGTCTCGGGCAGCCTGCGCGCCTACCGCCTGACCGAGGCGGTCTACGGGTCGTTGTGAGCGCGGGGGGCGCACGGCGGTCATGGCGGTCATGGCGGTCAGTGCATGGTCACGCCGCCGCTGACCGACAGGGTCTGCCCCGTCAGGTAGGCGGCGCGCTCCGTGCACAGGTAGGCGACGAGTCCGGCCACGTCGGCGGGCGTGCCGAGGCGGCGCAGCGGGACGGTCCTGACGATGCGCTCGACCAGGCCGGGCGAGGCGGCCGACACCCGGTGCAGCATCGGGGTGTCGGTGGGGCCGGGACAGACGACGTTGGAGGTGACGTTCGCCCGGGCGGCCTCCCGGGCGAGCGTCTTGGCCAGCCCGAACAGCCCGGCCTTGGTGGCCGCGTACGCCCCCTCGCCGCCCGAGCCGGCCCTGGCCCCGTCGGAGGAGACGAACACCAGCCGCCCCCACCGTCTGCGCATCATGCCGGGCAGGAGCAGCTTGGTCAGCAGCATCGGGCCCCGCAGGTTGACCTGCCACATCAGGTCCCAGCCGGCGGGATCGCTCTCGGTGAACGGCTCGACGACCGAGACGCCGGCGTTGTGCACGAGGACGTCCACGTCGTGCCCGGCGACGGCCTCCCGGCAGAAGCGTTCGACCGACTCCGGGGAGGCGAGGTCGAGGGCCAGCGGGACGCCGCCGGCCAGGCCGGCGGCGACCCGTTCGGCGCCGCGCAGGTCCACGTCGGCGACGACGACGCGGGCGCCCAGTGCCGTCAGGTCGGTGGCGATGGCCGAGCCGATGGCGCCGGCGCCGCCGGTGACCACGGCCACCCGCCCGTCCAGCCGCATCCCGTCCATCACCGGTCCGTCCCGGCCTTCCAGCGGTCCACGAGCGCGGCCGCCGTGGTCCGGGTGGCGAGCAGGCTGATCGTGTGCCGCAGCACGGACCGCGCGTACTCTTCCGGCACGCCGGCCACGGCGTCGGTGACGACGGTGACGCGGTAGCCGAGGTTCACCGCTTCGAGGGCGAGCCCGGGGATGCCGAGGTTGAGGGAGACCCCGACGGCGACGACGGCGGAGACGCCCAGCGAGCGCAGCGTCATGTCGAGGGAGGTGCCGGTGAACGGCGAGAAGCCGTGCAGGCGCCTGCTCTCCAGGTCGCCGGGGTGGCGCAGCTCGGGCAGCACCTCGACGGCCGGCGTGCCGTCGAGCATGTGGGCGGGGTCGTCGAGCAGCGACACGATGAACGGGCAGTTGGCGGTGTGGGAGCCGGCCCGGTCGGCGCGGAAGGCCGCGGTGCAGTGGACGACCGGGAAGCCCGCCGCGCGGGCGGCCTCCAGGACGGCGGCGGTGTTGGGGACCACGTCGCGCAGCCGGCAGGCGGTGACCAGGTCCGGGAACGTGGTGAGGTCGCCGACGACCCCTCTCTGCATCTCCATGACGAGCACGGCCGTCCGCTCCACCGGCGCCCCCTTCTTAGCCGAGCGCTTGCTTGGGTACACCGCAGCGTACACGATGGGCCGCCGCCGCGCGGCCCACCGGGCGCGGCACTGTCGGGACACACGGTGATATTTCGGCAGACGTGACAACCCGCACCGCGGGTGAGACCGTCAAATCCACGAGGAACGGCGCGATGGGGGTGGGACGTGGTCCCGGGGTACCGCGAAGTTCGCCAGCTCGGCGCGGGACGCACCGGCCGGGTGTTCCTCGCCACCTACGAGGCGACCGGCGCGTACGTGGCGATCAAGTACCTGAACGCCACACTGCGCCGCGACGCCGGGTTCATGGAACGCTTCCGGTCCGAGGCCCGCGCGCTCGTCGAGATCGACCACCCGGCCGTCGTCAGGACGTACGAGTACGTGGAGACGCCCGACCGGGCGGCCGTGGTGATGGAGCTCGTCGACGGGGTGTCGCTGCGCACGCTCCTCGGCGAGCACGGGCGGACCGGCCCGGAGGCGGCCCTCGCCGTGCTCAAGAGCACGCTGCTGGCCCTGGCCGCCGTGCACGGCGCGGGGGTGCGGCACCGGGACGTCACGCCGGGCAACGTGTTGGTCCAGGCCGACGGCACGGTCAAGGTGGGGGACTTCGGGATCGTGGTGCACGCCGAGGAGCCGGGAGTGCCGGCCGGCAGCCCGCCGTACATGGCGCCGGAGCTGTGGACCGGGAGCGCGGCGGGGCCGGCCACCGACCTGTACGCGGCGGCATGCCTGCTGTTCGAGGCGGCCATGGGGCGGCCGCCGTACGCGGCGGGCGACGTCGCGTCGCTGCGCGAGAGGCACCTGTCGGAGGCGGTGCCGCTGGAGGTGGCCCCCGACACGCTGCGCGACCTGCTGCGGCGGGGCATGGCGAAGAACACCGACTTCAGGTACGCCTCGGCCGCGCAGTTCGCCGCCGAGCTGGAGGAGGACGCGGCCGCGGCGTACGGTCCGGCCTGGGAGCAGCGCGGCCGGCGGCACCTGGCGGAACTGGCCACGGTGCTCGCGCTCCGCTTCCCGCTGGCCGCGGGGACCGAACCGGCGCCCGCTGCGCGGACGCGCGCCAGGCCGCCGAAGCTGCCGCCGCACCTGTGGATCACGGGGGCGGCGGTCTCCGCGGTGCTGGCCGGGCTGCTGCTGGCCGGTGGGGGATCGTCCGGGCCGGGCACGGTGCTGATGCCGCCCCCCAGCTCACCCGGCGAGGAGCCGGCGCCCGACGCGACGGCTCCGCCCCGCCGGACCCCGACCGGCTCGCGCCCGCCCGCCACCCCGGACCGCAACCCGCCGGACACGGACACCGCGCCCGACACCCGGCCGCGCACCGCGACACACGCCGGGACGCACGCCGGGACGCCGCCCGGGACACGCGCCCCGGCCTCCGCCTCGCCGCCCGGCCCGAGCGGCACGCGCCCGCCCGTGCGGCCCACCCCCTCCCCCGGCACGGCGGCGCCCGTCCCGTCGCGCGGCGCGGTCGCGCGGCCGTCGGTGCGGTCGGCGGACATCGTGCGGTGGAGCGGTTCTGCGGGCGCGGTGCGGGTGGCCGCCGACGGCACCGGACCGGTCCGATTACGGATCACCTACACCCGGCGGGAGGGCGACGGTCCGGCCCGTACCGTCGCCGAGGAGACGCGCACGCTCACCGGGCGCGACGTCTACACGAGCACCGTGCTGCGCGACCTGGGGGACGTGCCGTGCGGCACCCGCGCGCACTTCGGGCTCGTCGTGCTGACCGAGCCCGTCGCGGGCAACGGCCCGCAGGTCAGCGAGGCCGCCGTGGACGGCGCGCCGTGCCCCTCCACCCCCGCCCCCGCCGCACCTCCTCCGGATCCGGGCCGTGACGGCGCCCTGCCCTCCCCGGCGACCTGGTCGCCTCCGGACGACCGGTCGGGCGCCGGCGGAGCCGGCTGAACGGCGCGCCGGGACCGGCAGGGGTAGCGGACCCGCACGACCCTTGTCCATCAACCAAGCGTGCGCTAGCTTGGCAGGCGATGACCGGTGACACCTCCGCCTACTGGGCGGCCTGCAGCCGCGGCGAGCTGGTCGTCCAGCGCTGTACGGCCTGCGCCCGGCGCGTCCACCTCCCCGAGGCGGACTGCCCCTGGTGCGGAGGCGGCCCGCTCGTCTTCGAGCCGGTGTCGGGCGACGGCGTGGTGCACACGTTCACCGTGGTGCACCGGTCGTTCGCGCCCGGCTACCAGGGGCGCGAGCCGTACGTGCTGGCCTGGGTGGACCTGCCCGAGGGGGCCCGCGCCTTCGGCCAGGTCGTGGGATGCGCGCCGGGCGAGGTCCGCGTCGGCCTGCCGGTGCGGGTGACGTTCGTGGACGACCTACCGCATTGGAGGCCCCGGTGAGCGTGCTCGGCAAGGTGGGCAACGTGCTGATCCCCGTCGCCGACCTGGACCAGGCGATCGCCTTCTACGGGCTGCCGGTCAAGTTCCGCGACGGCGACCGGTTCGCCGCGCTCGACGGAGGCGGTGTCACGGTGGCGCTGGCCGGGCCGGCCGAGCACGTCACCGACTCGGCGGCGCCCGCGTACCGGGTGGCCGACGTGGCCGCCGCCGTACGGGAGCTGTCGGCGCGGGGCGGCGAGGTGGTGCGCGCGCCCGAGGACGGGCCGCACGAGACGCGGGCCGTGCTGCGCGACCCCTCGGGAAACGTGTTCGTGCTCTACTCGCCCCGCTGACCGGGAGGCCCCCATGACGCGATCCCCCTACGGCAACTACGGCCACGCGATCCTGACGGCCGGCGCGCTGCGTGCCCCCGACCAGGTGGCGCTCACCTACTGCGGTGAGCGCCGCTTCACCTACGACGAACTCAACCGCGCGGTCAACCGGCGCGCCCACGCCCTGCTGGCCGCCGGGATCACCCCCGGGCAGCGGGTGGCGGCGCTGCTCGACGAGACGCTGCACGTGGCCGAGGTCTACCTGGCGCAGGCCAAACTCGGCGTGGTCACCGCCGCCCTGAACCCCTACTGGCCGCTCGACACGCTGCGCGCCGTCGTGGCCCACTCGCGCTGCACGGCCTTCGTCTACGACGCGACGGCCGAGCGGGCGGTGGCCGAGATCCGGCCGTCCCTACCGGAGGTCACCACCTGGATCAAGGTCGGCGGCCCCGGCGCGGACGCGGTCGACCTCGACGCGCTGGCCGCCGCCGCCCCCGAGGAGGAGCCGCCGCTCGTGGGCGGCCACGACGACCCGCTCGCCCTCTACTACACCTCGGGCACGACCGGCCTGCCGAAGGCCGTGGTGCACACGCACGCCTCGTCGCTGGCGACCGCGCAGATCTGGCTGGACGTGCCGCGCGGGCCGGACGCGGTGTTCGGCACCGGCGCGATCATCTGGGGCATCGGCTTCCCCGCCATCGTCGGGCCCGCCCTGTACGCCGGGATGCGCCTGGTGCTGGAGCAGGACTGGGGCCCGGCCAACTTCCTGCGCGTCGTGCCGCGCGAGCGCGTCACCCACGTCTCGCAGATCCCGTCGTTCTACACGGCGCTGCTCGGCTCCGCCGACCACGCCGAGGCGGACCTGTCGTCCCTGCGCGTGATCATGCTGGGCGGCGAACCGCTGACCGCCGCCATGCTGGAACGCGTCAAGCGACGCCTCCCCGGCGCCGCCGTCTACTCCTACTACGGCCAGACCGAGGCCCCCTACACCTGCATGGGCCGGGTGGACGACGGCTCGGCACCGCTCGGCTCGTCGGGCCGGGCCCGCACCGGCAACGCGGTGCGGGTGACCGGGCCGTCCGGCGAGCGGGTGGTGGGCCGCACGGGCGAGATCAACCTGGCCGGGCCGCACGTCATGGCCGGGTACGACGGCCTGCCCGAGCGGACCGCCGAGGTGCTGCGCGACGGCTGGTACGTGGGCGGCGACCTCGGCTCCGTCTCGGCCGACGGGGTGCTGCGCGTGCTCGGCCGGCGGGAGGACGCCATACTCAAGGGCGGCGTGTGGAGCCAGCCGGTCGCCGTCGAGGAGGCGGCCACGGCGCTCGACGGCGTCGCCGAGGCGGGCGCGGCCGGCATCCCCGCCCACGCCGACGGCCAGGAGGCGGCCGAGCAGCGGATCCTGCTGGCCGTGGTGCCGCGCGCCGGGCACACCCTCGACCCGTCCAAGCTGGCGCTCGCGCTGGCCGACGCGCTGCCGCCGCACCAGCGGCCCGACCACGTCGTGGTGGCCGACGCGCTGCCGCACTCCCAGGACGCCTCGGGCGGGCCCGGCAAGCTGCTGCGCCGCGAGCTGCACCGGCTGCTGGAGAGCTGAGTGTTCGAGTACCAGGCCAAGGAGCTGCTGCGCCGGGCGGGGGTGCCGGTGCCCCGCGGGGTCGTGGTCACCGGGGATCCCCGCCCGGCCGACCTCGCGGGGCTGGACGAGCCGCTGGTGCTCAAGGCGTTCGGGGCGGGGCTGGTGCACAAGTCGGACGCCGGGGCGGTGGCGCTGGACCTGCGGCGCTCTCAGGTGGCCGAGGCGGCTGCCCGGATGCGGGCCGCCCTCGCCGGGCGGGGCATCGCGCCGGCGGGCTTCCTCGTCGAGGAGCAGGCGGCGGCCGGGGTGGAGCTGATCGTCGGGCTGGTCCGCGACCCGGGGTTCGGGCCGGTCCTGCTGGCCGGGCTGGGCGGGGTGTGGGCCGAGGCGCTGCGCGACACCTCGGTGCGCCTGTGCCCCGTCTCGGAGGCGGACGCGCGCGGCATGCTGGCCGCGCTGCGCGGCGCGGCCCTGCTGCGAGGGTACCGGGGACGGCCCGGCGTGGACGTGGACGCGGTCGTCAAGCTGCTCATGACCGTCGGCGGGGCCGGTGGGCTGTGGGAGCGGCTGGAGCTGGGCGAGTTCGAGGTCAACCCGGTCATCGCCGCGCCGTCCGGCGTGACGGCCGTGGACGCCCGCTACCTCCCGGCCGCGGGCCGGGCCGGGTCGCCGACGGCCGCGCCCGCCGTGGCGGTCCCGTCCGCCCCGTCCGGGCCCATGGTCGCCGCCGGGGGTGGTGCCGGGGGTGGTGCCGGCTTCGCGGCGCTGTTCGAGCCGCGCGCCGTGGCCGTCGTGGGCGCCTCCACCACCCGGCCGAACTTCGGCAACATGTTCCTCGACTTCTACCGGGCCGCCGGGATGCCGGTGGTGGCCGTGCACCCCGAGGCCCGCGAGGTCGCCGGGGTGCCCGCCGTGCCGTCCCTGGCCGAGGCCGCCGGCGTGGACTACGCGCTCGTCGCGGTGCCCGCCGAGCGGTGCGCGGGCGTCGTGCGGCAGGCGGCGGGGATCCCGTACACGCAGGTCATGAGCGGCGGGTTCGGCGAGGCGGGACGGCCGGAGCTGGAGGCGGAGCTGCTGGCCGCCGCGCGGGCGGCGGGCACCAGGCTGCTGGGCCCCAACTGCATGGGCGTGTACTGCCCGCGCGGGCGGCAGACCTTCACCGGCGGCGGGCTCGGGCCGCCCGGCACGATCGCGCTCGTCTCGCAGAGCGGCGGCCTCGCGGGGGAGGTCGTCAAGGTCGGCGAGCGGCGCGGGCTGGCCTTCAGCCGGGTCGCCACGGTCGGCAACGCCGCCGACGTCACCCCCGCCGAGCTGCTGCGCTGGCTGTCGCGGGACGGCGAGACCCGGGCCGTCGGGCTGTACCTGGAGGACCCTCGCGACGGGCGGGCGCTGTACGAGGCGCTGGCGGCCACCGTCCTGCCCGTCGTGCTGCTCGTCGGCGGGCGCAGCACCCAGGGGCGGCGGGCCGCCGCCTCCCACACGGGCGGCCTGGTGAGCGACGGGCGGATCTGGCGGGCGCTGGCCGAGCAGACCGGCGCGACGTTCGTGACGAGCCAGGACGACCTGATCGGGGTGCTCGCCTTCTTCCAGGCGCACGGCTCCCGGCCGGTGACCGGCGACGGCGTGCTGGTCGTGGGGCCGAGTGGCGGGGCGAGCGTGCTGGCCGCCGACGCCTTCGACCGGGCCGGGGTACGGCTGGACCCGCTGCCCGGCGAGGTGCACGGCGACCTGCGGGAGCTGGGCCTCGGCGCGGGCAGCGCCCTGGCCAACCCCCTGGAGGTTCCCGTCGGGCCGCGCGGGCGACCGGAGCTGGTCCCGCGCGTGCTGGCGGCCGTCGCGCGGCGCCGGCCGTACCGGGATGTGGTCGCGCACGTGAACGTGCAGAGCTTCTTCACCTACGGCACGGCGGCCGAGCCGCTGCTCGGCTACGCCCGCGCGCTCGCGGGGGCGCAGGACGCCCTGCCCGGCGCCAGGGTCACCCTGGTGACCCGGAACGCCGAGTGCGCCCCGGCGGGCGTCGAGGACGAGATCAGGGCCATCGCGGCGGCGGCCGGGGTGCCCGTCTACCGATCCATGGAGGCGGCGGCGGTGGCCGTCGCGGCAGGAGGCCGGCATGGGACTGCTTGACGGCAAGGTGGCGCTGGTCACCGGCGGGGCGCGCGGCATGGGCGAGGCGCACGTGCGGCTGTTCCTGCGGGAGGGGGCGGCGGTGGTGTTCGGCGACGTGCTGGACGAGGAGGGCAAGGCGCTGGCCGAGGAGACGGGTGCGGCGTACGTCCATCACGACGTGACGAGCGCGGCCGAGTGGCGGCAGGCCGTCGAGACGGCCGTCAGCGTCCACGGCAAGCTCGACATCCTGGTCAACAACGCCGGGATCCTGAAATATCGGCGGATCGCCGATATGGAGCCCGAGGACTTCGACCGGGTGATCGGCGTGAACCTCAAGGGCACCTGGCTCGGCATCAAGAGCGTGATCGAGCCGATGAAGGCCGCCGGGCAGGGCTCGATCGTGAACATCTCCTCGATCGAGGGCTACGTCGGCGCCGAGGGGCTGTCGGCGTACGCGGCGTCGAAGTTCGGAGTGCGCGGCGTCACCAAGGCGGCGGCCAGGGAGCTCGCCCGGTTCGGGATCCGGGTCAACTCGGTGCATCCCGGCGCGATCGACACCGCCATGGTCAAGAACCCCGACCTGATGGGTGAGGTGGACGGGGAGGCGTTCGTGAAGTCCATGGTGATCAAACGGTTCGCCGAGCCGGTGGAGGTGTCGCACGTGGTGGCGTTCCTGGCCTCGGACCGGTCGAGCTACTGCACGGGCAGCGAGTTCACCGTGGACGGCGGCCTGCTCACCGGTGCCGGTTACTGACGGGCGGGGCCGCCGCCCGCCGCCGGCCGGCCGGTGCCGCCAGACGGGGCGGGGCCGCGCTCCAGCCAGCCGGTCGGGGTGACGAACAGACCGGTCGCCTCGACCAGCACCGTGCCGTCCGGCAGGGCGATGCGGCCCTCGGCCCACGACTTGCGCCCCTCCGAGCGGGTGTGCTCGGCGGTGGCGAGCAGCGGCGTGCCGTACGGGACGGGCGCCCGGTAGCGGACGGTCAGGGTGCCGGTCATCCCGGCCAGGCCGGCCGCGGCCACCGCCTGGCCGAGCAGGTGGTCGAGGATCATCGCGCTGATCCCGCCGTGGACCGCTCCCGGCGGCCCCTCGTGCAGCGGGCGGAAGGCCAGGTCGGCGCGGACGCCGCCGCCGTCCGCCCGTTCGACGGTGAGCGGCAGGGCGTGCGGGTTGGCGGCGCCGGTGACGGCGTTGCCGAGCTGGCGCAGCGTTCCGTCCGGTGCGACCTCGAACGGCTGGGGCGTGGTGCGGGCGGCGGCGCGCAGCCGCCCGGTGAGCGCCGAAAGCTCGGCGGTGACGGCGGCCAGTTCCTCCTCGGCCACGTCGGTCAGCGCGACCGCGTCCATCAGCTCGCGGGCGTGCCGGGCCAGGACGCACAGGGCGTCGAGGCGGGGTTCGCCGGCCGTGACCTCGATCGTCATGCTGGCATCCTAGAACACGTTCTACCGTAACGGCTTTGTCACCACGACGCCAGAACATAGATCATTTTGCTATAAGCACAACTTTCTTGGGACATTTCTGGCAGGCTCTTGACCTGCAGCTTCCCCCCTCCCTTGAGCGCGACACTCCCTTGGTGAGTGCTTGACCTGCCTTTTTGTCACGGTAGCCTCCCAGATCACGGAAGACTACAGGCCTCCGGTTTTGTCACACCGGTCCCGGGTTACCCCTCCTTACCCGGGGCTGTGCGGACAAACCCGGTCTTGCCCGGAAGGTTCCACAGCACTTCGATGACGCCAGAGACACAGAAGTTCATCGACCTTCTCGAAAGCCAGCTGGGCTACGCCGAGAAGGCCGGTGCCTACACCAAGTTCGGCGCCTGGTACGGCAAGAACGTCGAGTTCGACGCCGACTACACCGGCGCTCCCTGGTGTGACATGTTCCTCGCCTGGGCAGCCAACAAGCTCGGGTACGAGGAGTGGATGGGCGAGTTCGCCTGGACCGTCAGCCACGCCAAGTGGTTCAGGAAGAACGACGCGTGGGGCACCGAGCCCGAGGTGGGCGCGTTCGTCTTCTTCGACTGGAGCGGCACCAACGACCTCGACCGCATCGACCACGTCGGCGTCGTCACCAAGGTCGTGGGCCGCAAGATCCACACCATCGAGGGCAACATCGACGGCGGCGTCGCCAAGCGCAAGGTCCGCGACACCGACAAGGTCGTCGGCTACGGCTACCCCGCGCGGATCAAGGAACGCCTCGACGAACAGCTCGCCAAGCAGCAGGCCATCGAGAACGCCCACCGCGAGCAGCTCAGCCAGCCGCCCGGCCAGCAGGTCAACCAGCTCCAGAACGGCCCGCTCAGCTCGCTGATCCCCTCCACCGAGGTGCACGTGGAGGTGCAGCCCCCGCTGGCCTCCCGCAAGGAGGCGGCGCCCAGGACGGGCGACCAGGCCCGGCAGGAGGGCGCCCCGTCGGCCGCCCACGCCAAGCCCGGCGCCCAGACGCGGGCCGACGGGCGGACCGAGGCGCAGGCAGGACCGCGGGCCGAGGCCCCGCGGACCAGCGCCACCGGGCGCACCGAGAAGAAGGGCAAGCACGCCAAGCCCGCCACCGCCGACACCACCGCGGTGACCGCCGAACCCCTGCCGCCCACCGTCGAGGCGGCCCGGCCCATCACCTCGACCTCGCTCGACTCGCCCACGCTGGTCGGCTCCGCGCTGGTCGCCGCCCTCGCCCTGCTCGCGATCGCCAAGACCCGGCAGTTGCGGACCCGGCCCGCGCTCGCCGGCACGGCCACGGCCGCCACCAAGGCGACGCCGGCGGCCCGCCGCCACCGGCACCGTCGCAAGGCCCGCGCCCTCTTCGCCGCCGCGTCCGGAGGCACGCCCGCCACCGTCCCCGGCCGGCCCGCCGAGCTGCCCACGCCCGAGGCGCCCGAGACGGTCACGGTGCCCGCCGGGTTCCCCGCCGAGCTGCCCATCGCCGCGCGGCTCGCCGTCGGCGCCGGCGCGGAGGGCCCGCTGGAGTCCTTCGAGCCGATCGTCATCCCGCGCACCCCGGCAGCCGGCTCCTCCGGCCCGCGGTTCCGCCCGTTCGAGCCGGTCGCGCTGCGCCTGCCCACGCCGTCGGCGGGCGCCCTGACCCCCTCGGGCGCCGACCCCCTGACCGCCCGGCTCGCCGCCCCCTCCGAGCCCCTGGCCGCCCGGCACACCGCCCCGTCCGGGGCGGTCGCCGCCGGCCGCGCTTCCGCGCCGACCGGGGGGCGGCCGGCGCCGCCGTTCGGGCCGATCACCATTCCCGAGGCGACGAGCGCGTTCGACGCCTTCGCGCCGCCCGCAGGGAGGGCCGCCACCGCCCGCCGGGCAGCCGGCGACCGGCGCCCCGCCACCGAGTACGCGCGCGGACGCGACTCCTGGGACGCCTTCGAGCGTCCGGCCCGTCCGTCGCGCCGGCACGACGCCGGGTACGCCGCCCAGGCACGCGCCACCCGCCCGGAGGGCGCGGGCGGCGGCTACCGGGGCAGGCGGCGCAGGAGCGGACACCCGGTCGAGGAGCCGGCGGCCTTCACCGCGGACGCCCCGCTGCGCGGCCGCCGCCACCGCGTCACCGCTCCCCACTGTCCCGACCAGCAGCGCCACGACCCGCACGGCCCCGACTCGGCCCGCCCGGGCCAGCGCCGCCTGGACGCCCCCTGGGCCGAGTACCGGCTCGACGGGTCTCCGCGGCGGGGCGGCGACGGCGGCGGGGCCGCCCAGCAGGACCGGACGGCGTTCGCCGCATGGGATGGTCCGGCTCGCGGACGCCGCCACGCCCGGGGGGCCGACGGGCCCGCCGACGGCCCGTTCTTCCAGGACACGCCGTCGCGCGGCCGCCGCCACCGCGCCTCCCGCCCCGCCGAGGGCAGCACGCCCGCGCCCGCCACCGTCACGGCCTTCACCCCCGCGGAATCCACCGTCACAGCCTTCACCGCCGCGGAGTCCGTCCCCGAGGGCTGGTCCCCCACCACCACCGGCGCGTTCGCCGCCGTGACCTTCCCGGCCCCGACCGCGGCCGACACCTCCGACCTGCCCGGCCCCGGCGTCCCCGTACCCGGGCCCGGACCGGCCAGGCTGGCCGCATCCGCCAGCACCGCATCCGCCACCATCGCAGCGGCCAGGGAAGGCCGCACCGGTGCACGCCGAGGCCGGCACCGCGCCTGACCACGAGACCCACCCGTGAAGTCCCACCGACCAAGCCCTGACCCACCGGGCCGACACCACCGGGCCTGGCCCGCCGGGCCGGTGGGCAGCCGCGATCAGAGCGTCGTCGCCGGTGGCGCGACGCCGTAGGCGGCGGCGAAGGACTCCAGCGCCGCCACCGCGTCCCGGCCGCGCCGCCAGGGCCGGACGATGAGCCGGTCGACGCCGAGCGCCGCCCAGGACGGCACCTCCTCCGGGGAGCCGAGCCCGTAGGCGTGGGCCGTCACGGAGCCGGTGCCGCCCAGCGCGGCCAGCCGGTCGAGCTGCGGCCGGATGGACTCCAGGGTGTGCGGCATGCTGATCCACCCGTCGCACAGGCGGGCCGCCCGCCGCAACGCCGCGGCGGATTCGCCGCCGCAGAGGACCGGCAGCCGGTGCTGGACGGGCTTGGGCTCGAAGGCCACCTCGGGGAAGGCGTAGAAGCGGCCGGAGTGGGCGACGACGGGTTCGCTCCACAGCCGCCGGGCCACCGTGATGGCCTCGTCGAGCCGGGCGCCCCGCCCGGCGAAGGGGATGCCCGCGGCGTCCCATTCGCCCCGGTACCAGCCGGCGCCAACCCCGCAGACGGCCCTGCCGGACGAGACGACGTCCAGGGTGGCGAACGCGCGGGCGGAGACGAACGGGTGGCGCAGCGCGAACAGGTGCACGGCCGTGCCGAGCCGGACCCGGGTGGTGCGGGCGGCCAGCCAGCACAGGTAGGCGGGGGCGTCGAACAGCGGCGTCGACGGCCTGATGCCGGGGTCGGCGGTTCCGGGGTAGCCGGCCGTGGACAGGCCGGTGGTGAAGACGAGGTGTTCGGGCAGCCACACCGACTCGAAGCCCAGCTCGTCGGCCGCGACCGCGACGTCCTTCCACGCGGCCGGGTGGAGCAGGCCGAGGGGCACGCCGAACTTCACGGGTACCTCCGGGTGTCCCCGGCGAGCACGGCGGCGCGGATCGCGGCCCGGTGTTCGGCGGCCCCGCCGTAGGCGGCCGACAGGGACCAGGCGCGGGCCAGCCAGAACCGCAGGTCCAGCTCCTCGGTGTAGCCGATGGCGCCGTGCGTCTGCAGGGCGGCCCGCGCGGCCAGCACGGCGGCCTCCCCCGCCGCGGCCTTGGCGCTCCTGGCATCCCGCCACGCGGTCCCCCCGCCCGGGCCCGTGGCCCGCTCCTGGACGTCCGCGCAGACGGCGGCCCGGTGGACGAGGGGCGCGGCGAAGGAGACGGCGACGGCCACGTCGGCGAGCTGGTGCTTGACCGCCTGGAAGGAGCCGATGGGCGCGCCGAACTGGCGGCGTGTGCCCGCGTACGCCACCGACAGCTCCAGCAGCCGCCGGGCCACCCCGATGAGCTGCGCCGCGGTCGCCACGGTGGCCCGCAGCAGGGCCGGCTCCAGCGGCCGTTCCAGCGGCGTGGAACCGGTGTACGACACGTCGAACAGCGGCCGGCACGGGTCCGTGCCGGGCCGGGGCGCGAGCCGTACCGACTCCCTGGTCACCAGGCGGGCCCCGCCGGGCCGGGCCACCACCACCAGGTCGGCGAGGTCGGCGTCCGGCGCGAAGGCGGCGCCCGGCGGCAGCACGGCCACGCGGACGGCGCCCGAGGCGAGTCCGGGGACGCCCGGCAGCAGGTACGGCGCGGCGACGGCGGTCTCCACGACGGGCCCCGGCAGGCAGGCCCGGCCGGTCTCCTCCAGCGCGGGCAGCGCGTCGGTCAGCCCGAGGCCGAGCCCGTCGGCTTCGGGCGGGACGAGCAGGGCGAAGAACCCGACCTCGGCGAGCCGGTCCCAGGCGGGCAGGCGTTCGGTGCGCAGCGCCCGCGGCGGGCAGTGCGCGGCCAGCACGTCGCGGACGGTCCCGGCCAGGGCGAGCTGGTCGGGGGTGAAGGCGAAGTTCATCGGGCGGCCCCTCGGCTGGGAGACGGGTCAACGGGGCAGGTCAACGGGGCAGGCCGAGGACGCGCTCGGCGATGATGGTGCGCTGGATCTCGTTGGTGCCGGCGTAGATGGGCCCCGCCAGCGAGAAGAGGAACCCGTCGAGCCAGGCCGTCTCACCGGCCCGGTCGCCGAGGAGTTCCATGGCCAGGGTGTGCATGCGCAGGTCCAGCTCCGACCAGAAGACCTTGCCCATGCTGGTGGCGGGCCCGGCCTCCTCTCCCGCCATGAGCCGGCGCGCGGTCTGGAAGGTGTGCAGCCGGTACGCCTCGGCGTCGGTCCAGCAGCGGACGGCCCGGTCGGCGAGCACCGGGTCGGCGAGCGTCGGGTCGGTCTGGCGGGCGAGGGCGATGAGCCGGTCGGCGGTGGCCAGGAAGCGGCCGGGGCTGCGCAGGGTGAGGCCGCGTTCGGAGGAGGTGGCGGCCATCGCGATCCGCCAGCCCTGGCCCACCTCGCCGATGACCATGGAGTCGGGAGTGAAGACCCCGTCGAAGAACAGCTCGGCGAAGCCGGGCAGCCCGTCGAGCTGCGCGATCGGCCGGACGGTCACCTCGTCCATGGGGAACATGAGGTAGGTCAGCCCCTGGTGCCGCGCCCCCGAGGTGCGGAACAGCCCGAATCCGTGCGAGGCGTGGCAGGCTCGCGAGCTCCACGTCTTGTGGCCGTAGAGGCGCCAGCCGCCGTCGGCCCGGACGGCGCGGGAGGTGAGGGCGGCCAGGTCGCTGCCCGCCTCCGGCTCGGACCAGGCCTGCGCCCACACGTCGTCGGCGCGCGCCATCGCCGGCAGCCAGGTGCGCCGCTGTTCCTCGGTGCCGAAGGCCATGAGGGTGGGGGCGAGCAGGAAGATGCCGTTCTGGCCGACGCGGGCGGGCGCGCCCGCCGCCCAGTACTCCTCCTCGAAGATCAGCCATTCGACGAGGGAGGCGTCCCGCCCGCCGTAGGCGACCGGCCAGGAGACGACCGACAGCCGGGCCGCCGCGAGCTCCGCCTCCCACGCGCGGTGCGCGGCGAAGCCCTCGGGGGTGTCCAGGGAGGGCAGCGAGCGGGGGACGTGGGCGGCCAGCCAGTCGCGGACCTCGGTGCGGAAGTCCTGCTCGGCCCGGGAGAAGTCGAGATCCACGCCACCAACCTAGCGCACGCTTGGTTAACTGGCCAGGCCGCCGAACGCCCGCCCGAGCGCGGCGATCCGCGCCTCCTTGGCCCTGACGCTCAGCGCGGCGTCGGGCACCAGCATGTCGAAGCCGTGGAAGCCGCCCGGGTACACGTGCAGCTCCGTCGACACCCCGGCCGCCAGCAGCCGCCGCGCGTAGTCGACGTCCTCGTCCCTGAAGACCTCCAGCTCCCCCACGTCCACGAACGCCGGAGGGAGCCCCGACAGGTCCTCGGCCCTGGCCGGAGCGGCGTACGCGGAGACGTCACCGCCGCCGGCCCGCTCGCCGAGCAGGGCACGCCAGCCGAAGAGGTTGGCGGCCCGGTTCCACATGACGGCGTCGGTGAACTCGTGGCTGGACGGTGTGACGTTGCGGTCGTCGAGCATCGGGCAGACCAGGAGCTGGAAGGCGACAGCGGGGCCGCCCCTGTCGCGGGCCAGCAGCACGGTGCCCGCGGCCAGCCCGCCGCCCGCGCTGGCGCCGCCCACGGCCAGCCGATCGGGATCCACTCCCAGTTCGGCGGCGTTCTTGGCGGCCCAGACGAGTCCCGCGTAGCAGTCCTCGACCGGGGCGGGGTCCGGGTGCTCGGGCGCGAGCCGGTAGTCCACGGCGACGACGACGCAGCCGAGCCGCCGGACGAACTCGGCGAGCAGGTCGTCGTCCATCTCCGGCTTGCCGATCATCATCCCGCCGCCGTGGATCCAGTAGAGGCAGGGCCGGACCTCCTCCGGCCCCTCCGGGCGGTGGACCCGCAGCCGGACGTCGGGCTGGCCCTGCGGCCCCGGCACGTGGCGGTCCTCGGCCACCACGCCGGCGCCGGGCGGGGGCGCGGCCGCGATCATCGCGTGCACCTGGGCCCGGACGCCCGCGACGTCCTCCATGGTCATGGCCGAGGCGTCGAACGCGGCCATCGGCGTCCGCTCCAGCGCCGCCCGGAGTTCCGGATCAAGGTTGGGGTGATGTGCCATGCCGCATCCCCTTTCCACCAGGCGGATGCCGTACTCCTCGTGGCAGTCGCGGAGGCGGCGCGCGACGGCCCCGGACGACCCGGTCCATCGGCCACGTTCAGCCGAGGTAGGCGGCGCGGACCACCGGATCGCCCCGCACCTCGTCCGGGGTCCCCGACGCGATGACCCGGCCCAGGTCGAGCACGACGAGCCGGTCGCAGGTCCGCATGACGAAACCCATGTCGTGCTCGACCAGCAGCACCGTGGTGTCCAGCGCCGCGACGACCTCCCGCAACCGGGCCGTCTGCTCGGCGTCCAGACCCGAGGTCGGCTCGTCCAGCAGCAGCAGCCGGGGCCGGTCGGCGAGGGCGCGGGCCAGCTCGACCAGCCGCCGCCACCCGGCAGGCAGCCCGGCGGCGTGCACGTCGCGCAGCCCGGTCAGCCCGCACAGCTCCAGCACCTCGGCGACCCGCTCGCCGCGCTCGCGCTCCAGCCGCCGCCGGGCGGGCCGGCCGACCAGGTCGGCGAGCAGGCCGCCGCCTCCGCCGTGCCAGTCGAGCGCCGCCAGCACGTTCTCGGCCACGGTCAGCCTGCCGAACACCTGGGTGCGCTGGAACGTCCGGCGCACGCCGAGGCGCGCCCGGCCGACGGCCGACGTCCTGGTCAGGTCCACGCCGGCCACGCTGACCCGGCCGGCGACCGGCCGGCGCAGGCCGGACACCACGTCGAACAGCGTCGTCTTGCCGGCCCCGTTCGGCCCGATGACGCCGCACACCTGGCCGTCGGGCACCTCGAACGACACCCCGTCCAGCGCCCGCACCCCGCCGAACGCCACGGACACCTCACTCACGCCGAGCATCACGACACCCCCAGGTAGGCGGCGGTCAGCCGGTCGGCGTCCACCTCGGACCGCGGCCCGCTCCACACGACCCGGCCGAGCCGCACGAACGCCACCCGGTCCGCCACGGCCAGCGCCTCGGTCGCCTTCTCCTCGACCAGCAGCAACGCCACCCCGCGCTCCCGCAGCTCGGCGAACACGTCGAACACCTGCCGCACGACGAGCGGCGCCAGCCCGAGCGACGGCTCGTCGGCGATCAGCACTCGAGGAGGGCGCACGAGGGCGGGCGCCAGCGTCAGGAGCTGCTGCTCGCCGCCCGACAGCGCGCCGGCGAGCACGGTACGGCGCGCGGCGAGCTGCGGCATCCGCTCGTAGGCGGGGCCGGGGTCGGGCAGCCAGGTGCGCAGGTTCTCCTCCACGGTCAGACCGGGGAAGACGCCCCTGCCCTCGGGGGCGAGCACCACCCCGGCGCGCGCCCTGCGGTGCGCGGGCCAGGCGGTGATGTCGGCGCCGTCGAGCAGCACCCGCCCCGCGGTCACCGGCACGTCACCGGCGGCGACGGCACACGTGGTGGACTTGCCGGCCCCGTTGGCGCCGAGCAGTGCCACGACCTCGCCGGGCCGCACGGCCAGCTCGACCCCGCGCAGCACGGTCACGTCGCCGTACCCGGCCACGACCCGCTCCAGCCGGAACACCCCGTCCCCGCCGCCCGCCACCACCACCCTGGACGGCCCGCTGGACGGCCCGCCGGACGACGTCGGACCCGCCACCACGGACACCGCGTCGGACACCGCGTCGGACACCGCGTCGGACGCCACACCGGACACCACCGCGGGCGCCGGTGCGGATACCGCATCGGACGCCGGTGTGGACGGCGGCGCGGACTCAGGCGTGGACGGCGGGGCCCCGCCCGGTGGCGGCGTGCCACCCCCGGTGGCACCGGCGCGGGACCCGGCGCGCCGCCGGCGGCGGTGGCGCCGCTCGGCGAGCTGCGCCAGCACCCCGTCCGGGTGCCTGGCCAGGATCACGCCGCCCGCCCCGAACAGGATGGCCCCCACGTGCCCCGACACGTCCCAGGCGGCGAGCAGCTCGGGGAAGACGGCCGCGATGAGCCCGCCGAGCACGGCCCCACCGACGCGGCGCACCCCCTGCAGCACCACCACGGCCAGCCAGACGAACCCGGCGAAGGCCGGCAGGTCGGTCGCCGTGACCGAGCCCTTGGAGATCGCGAACAGCACCCCGCCCAGTCCCGCGATGCCGGAGGCCAGCACGAACAGCGTGATCTTGGCGCGCGGCGCCGACAGCCCCGAGGTGACCGCGGCGGCGGGCGCCGAACGGACGGCGAGGATCGCCCGCCCGGAGGGCGACCGTTCCAGGTTGCGGATGAACAGCGCGACGAGCCCAATCAGCGCCAGCAGCAGCACCACCCGCACCCGGGGGTCGGAGGTGTCGGCGAACCCGAAGCCCAGGGCGGGCAGCGGCCAGCCGATCGTGCCGTTGCTGAACGCGTCCACCTGGAACAGCACCTGGTCGGCCAGCAGCGCCAGGGCGAGCGTCGCCAGCGTCAGCACCCGCCCGCCGAGCCGCAGCGCGGGCAGCGCCACCAGCAGGCCGACGGCGCACGCGGCGAGCACCCCGAGCCCGATCGCCACCACGAACGGCAACCCGGAGGCGAACGCCCAGCCGCAGGTCAGCGCGGCCATCGCGGCGAAGGAGGCCTGGGCCAGGTTGACCATGCCGCCGATCCCGGTGACCACCACGAACGAGCAGAAGATCAGCGCCAGCACGAGTCCGTGCGCCGCCACGCCCACGTAGTACTCCGGCCCCACGGCGGTGAACGCCAGCAGCGCCGCCAGCGACAGCGCCCACGGCAGCCGCCGCCGCCAGACCGGCACGCCGGCCAGGTGGTCGGGCGGTGGCGCGTCCTCGGCCGCGCTGCCGGCGACCCGCTCCCGCGACCGGTTGAGCAGCACCAGCCCGGCGAACAGCAGGATGACCGGCACCGCCGTGCGCAGCCCGGTGATCTCCTCCAGGAAGTCGGTGTAGCCGGCGACCAGGTTCTGCACGACGCCGAGCGCCAGCCCGGCGGCGAACGTCCACGGGACGGACCGCAGCCGCCCGAAGACGGCCGCCGTCGCCGAGGCGAACAGCAGCACCGTGTACGCGGTCGCGTCCAGCCCGAGCACCGGCACGGCCAGCACTCCGGCGAGGCCGGCCAGGCCGGAGCCGAGCATCCAGGCCACGGCCGAGGTGGCGTCCGCGTCGATGCCGCGCAGGGTGGCCAGCCGCCTGCGGTCCACGCAGGCGCGCATCCGCAGCCCGTACGGGGTGTGCCGCATGAACGCCCACAGGCCGGCGGCGGTCACGATCGACGCGCCGAAGGTGATGAGCTGGTCGGTGTCGAGGCGCACGCCGAGCACGTCGAACGGCACGGCGGGGTGCGGCCCGATGCCGCGCGGCAGGGACGTGGCGTCGGCCGGCGGCAGCCCGGCGACGTCCACGACGAGCAGGCCGAGCGCGGGCAGCGCGATCGTCAGCCCGATCGTGCCGACGATCTGCGCGGTCTCTCCGGCCCGGGCGAGCCCGCCGAACATGGCCCGGTGCAGCAGGTAGCCGAGCGCGGGCGCGAAGAGGCCGGCCGCGAGCAGGGCCGACAGCCAGGAGGGCAGCCCGGCGGCCACGTTGCACTGGTAGAACAGCAGCGCCGAGACGAACCCGATGGCGCCGTGGGCGAAGTTGAACACCCCGGTGGCCGCGTACGACAGGGTCAGCCCCGAGCCCATGATGGCGAAGATCGCTCCGGTGACGAGCCCGCTGACGACGTAGCCGACGATCATCGCAGCGGCACGTTCTCGAAGCACTTCATGCTCTTGGCCACCGTGAAGGCGCCGTCCTCCAGCTTGACCAGGGCGCCGCAGCCGTTCGGCTCGCTGTGGTCCCCGGGGTAGCGGATCCGCCCGAAGCCGGGGTTCTCGTAGGAGTAGGAGCCGTTGCCGGTGGCCAGGAATCTCTCCCTGGTCAGGTCCTTGCCGGTCTTGGTGAGCATGTCGAGGAAGATGTCGGCGGCCCAGTAGCCGATCGCGAGGTGCTGGGTGAGCCGGGTGCCCGGCGCGGTCTTCGCCACGTCGGCCTTGAGCTGGGCGATCTCGGGGGCGGTCGACTCGAACGGCTCGAACATCGGCGCGGCGATCACGCCCTCCAGCGCCTCGGCGCTGGCCGGGTCGGCGAGGATGGCGGTGTCGTAGCTGGTGGCGTCGGTGAGCACGCCCTTGTACCCGGCCCGCTTGAGCGCGGCGTAGAGGCCGACGTTGAACTTCGTGCCGGCGATGACGGAGACCACGACGTCCGGCGGTCCGCCGCCGTCCGATGTCATGATCTTGTTGACGTACGGCAGCCAGTCGGGCGGCGGGGCGGCGGCGGGCAGCCCGGAGTTCACGCCGGCCAGCTCGAACCCGGCCGCGGTGAACGACTGGGAGATCGTGGTGCCGCCGTACTTGCTGCCGCTGGAGTCGCTGGTCTGCACGTAGACGCTCTTGCCGGCGGCGCCGCCGAGCAGCTCGGCCATCTGCCTGCCCCACCAGGTCTGTGAGCCGGCGCCCTTCTTGGGTGCCAGGCAGCCGTTGTAGCCGAACCCGGTCCTGGTGCCGCACCACTGCGGGCCGGTGGCCCAGCCGAACCACGGCACGCCCTGCCGCTCCAGGAAGGCCGCGCCGCCGAAGTTCGGGGCGTGCACGGGCACGAGGGCGAACACCTCGTCCTTCTGCACGAGCTTCTTGGCCGCCGCGTCGCCCTTGGCCGCGTCCTGGCCGTCGTCCTCGGCGCCGAGGAACTCGATGCGCCGCCCGTGCACGCCGCCCGCGGCGTTGGCCCGCTCGAACCTGGCGCGGGCGCCGATCTCGGCGTCCTTGGTGGAGTAGCCGCTGGCGCTGGTCTTGGTCAGCACGCCGCCGACGCGGACGGTGGTGTCCGTGACGCCGGGCGCGGCGCCGCCGCCCGCGCCGGGGGCCCGCTGCGGGGCGGCGCACCCCGCGAGCAGCGCCGTCGCCAGCACGGCCGCCGCGCCCCGCCGCACCCGAACCCGCCGCGCCCCAACCTGCCGCGCCCCAACCTGCCGCGTTCCGTCCTGCCGCGTTCTGTCGTGTCGTCCGCGCACCCCACGCCTCCACCTCGTGTACGGCAGGCACCCCGCCCGCGACTTGGCCTAGCGCTCGCTTGGTTTTGGGCTGAGCGTAAATTCGCCCCAAAGGGGTGTCAACGGACGCCGACCCGACAGCCGAGCAATCGCTTGCTCAGACAACGCGGGCCAGGCTAGCGTGAGCCCATGCTGATGCGCGCCGCCGTCCTCACGGCCTTCCACAAGCCGTTGGAGATCCGCGAGGTGGAGATCGCCGATCCCGGCCCCGGCGAGGTGCGGGTGCGGATCAAGGCGTCGGGGGTGTGCGGGTCGGACCTCAAGGCGATCGACGGCAAGAGCCCGGTCGTCAGCCGCCTGCCGTTCATCCTGGGCCACGAGAGCGCCGGCGTCGTGGAGAGCACCGGCCCCGGCGTCACCGGGGTCGCGCCGGGCGACCACGTCATCATCGCGATGAACGGGCCGTGCGGCGGCTGCCGCAACTGCGGGGCCGGCCACTTCCACCTGTGTTCGGGCCCGGCCAGGATGACCGCTGTCATGGGCGGCGCGCCCCGGGTCACGCTGGACGGCGAGCAGACGCGCCGTTTCATCGGCATCGGCTCGTTCGCCGAGTACGCGGTCGTGAGCGAGGGCATGTGCATGCGGATCGACCGGGGCGCGCCGTTCGCCGCGATGTCACTGCTGGCCTGCGCCGTCGTCACCGGCGTGGGCGCGGTGCTGAACGTGGCGCGGGTGGCCCCCGGCGCCTCCGTCCTCGTGGTGGGCTGCGGCGGCGTCGGGCTCAACGTCGTCCAGGGGGCCGTCCTGGCGGGCGCCACCACGATCATCGCGGCCGACGTGGCGGAGACGAAGCTCAAACTCGCCGAGCGCTTCGGCGCCACCCACACCCTGATCCCGGGCGACCTGCCCCGCCAGGTGGGCGAGATCGTCGGCGGCGGCGTGGAGCACGCCTTCGACGCCACGGGCGTCCCCGGCGTCCTGGCCGCCACGTTCGCCGCCACCGCACCGGGGGGCACCACCGTCATGGTCGGCAGCCCTCCGGCCGGCCGGCCGGTCGAGATCGACCCGGCGCTGCTCTTCTCCTCACGCCGCCTCATGGGCACCCAGGGCGGCGACGCCGCACCCCGGCGTGACCTGCCGATGCTCGCCGCCCAGTATCTCCGCGGC
Organism: Nonomuraea sp. NPDC047897; assembly: GCF_043204415.1. Taxonomy (NCBI): domain Bacteria; kingdom Bacillati; phylum Actinomycetota; class Actinomycetes; order Streptosporangiales; family Streptosporangiaceae; genus Nonomuraea; species Nonomuraea sp. NPDC047897. The sequence continues at coordinate 62,914 of NZ_JBIDCC010000021.1, forward strand.
CGCCTCGACCTCGACGGCCTCATCACCGAGCGCCTGCCCCTGGAGCGGGTCAACGAGGCGGTCGAGCACGCGCGCCGGGGCACGGTCGCCCGGACCGTGATCGTGTTCTGACGACAACCCTGCTACTCTTCTAACGAACTTTAGAAGAGAGGCACGTCCATGTCCTACCCCGACGCCCGCTACTTCGGTGACAAGGGCGAGACCGGCGGCCGGTTCCGGCCCGCCGACGCCCCCCACGACCTGCGGATGGGTCCCGCCACCGACGACCCGGCCCAGCGGCGCACCCACGTCCACTACCTCGCCACCGGCGACACCACCGGCGGCGCCTTCGGCCTCTACCGCTGGGAGATGGGCCCGCGCCCCGGCGGCCCCGACCCGCACTTCCACCGCACGATGACCGAGTCGTTCTACGTCCTGGACGGCACCGTTCGGCTCTACGACGGCGACCGGTGGCGCGACGGAAAGGCCGGCGACTTCCTGTTCGTGCCGGAGGGCGGCATCCACTCCTTCAAGAACGAGTCGGGCGAGCCCGCCACCATGCTCATCCTGTTCACCCCGGGAGCCCCGCGCGAGAGCTACTTCGAGGAGCTCGCCGAGATCGCCACGTCCGGCCGGCAGCTCACCGAGGAGGAATGGACCGAGCTGTACCTGCGCCACGACCAGTACATGGTCGGATGACCTCCTTCCCCGAAGAGCCGATCTACGAGCAGCTCGCCCGCATCGGCAAGGTCCTGGCCAACCCGGTGCGGCTGCGCCTGCTGGACGTGCTCGACCAGCGCGAGCGCACGGTCGAGGAGCTGGCCGAGGAGGCCGGCATCCCGCTGAAGAACACCTCGGCCCAGCTCCAGCGGCTCCGCGACGCCCACCTGGTGACCAGCCGCAAGGAGGGCACCCGCGTCCACTACCGGCTGGCCGACGAGGAGGTCTCGCGCTTCCTCGGCCGGATGCAGGACTTCGCCCAGGGCCGGCTGGCCGACCTGCGCGACGCGGTGACGCGGCACCTGGGCCTGGCGGAGGGAGTGACGGCCGACGAGCTGGCCGCCCGCCTCGACGACCCCGGCACGGTCGTCCTGGACGTGCGCTCGGCGGCGGCCTACGCCGACGCGCACCTGCCGGGCGCCCTGTCGCTGCCGCTCTCCCAGTTGGAGGGCCGCCTGTCCGACCTGGACGCCCGGCTCGCCGGGCTGCCCCGCGACGCCGAGATCGTCGCCTACTGCGGCGGTCCGTACTGCGTCGTCTCGCCTCAGGCGGTGCGCCTGCTGCGCGAGCGCGGCTACACCGCCCGCCCGCTGGACGGCGGCATCACCGGCTGGCGCCGCTCCGGCCACGCCGTCCAGACGAGCTGATCTACGTACGGACCAGAGGACGGGCGGGCGACGCCGGAGCGGGCTCGTCCTCCTCGTGCCCCTCCACCGACAGGTTGGGCAGCAGGCGGTCCAGCCGGCGCGGGCACCACCAGTTCGCCCGGCCGAGCAGCACCATGGTCGCGGGCACCAGGAAGCCCCGGATGATCGTGGCGTCCACGGCGATGGCCGCCGCGAGTCCCACGCCGAAGGTCTTGACCATCGGGTCCGGGTAGGCGATGAACGCCACGAACACCGACACCATGATCAGGGCCGCCGAGGTGATGACCCGCCCGGTGGATCCCAGGCCCTCGGCCACGGCGCGGGCGTTGTCGCCGTGCCGCAGGTACGACTGGCGCACCGCGGTCAGCAGGAACACCTCGTAGTCCATCGACAGCCCGAACAGCACGGCGAACAGCATCAGCGGCACGTAGTTCTCGATCGGCACCGTGAAGAAGAACTCCCGCACGTAGGACCCGTCGAGCGGCGGGTCCATGCCGACGAGCCGGCTGCCCAGCCCGTACGAGAAGACCAGCGCCAGCGCCCCGAAGGCGGCGCCCAGCGACACCAGGTTCATCAGCGCGGCCTTCACGGCGACGAGCGGGGCGCGGAAGGCCAGCAGCAACAGCAGCGCGCTGAGCAGCACGACCACGCCGATGACCAGCGGTGTCCGCTCGGCCATCCGGTCGGCGGCGTCGGTCATCCCGGCCACCTCGCCGCCGACGTGCACCCGCGCGCCGGGCACGGACAGGGCGCGGACGTCGTGCACCACGTCGGCGGTGCGCGTGTCGCTCGGCGCGTAGTCCGGGACGGCCTGGATGAGGACCGAACGCCCTGACTCGTTCAGCTTCGGCGGGGACACGTGCGCCACGCCCTCGACGTCCCCGATCTCGCGCGCGAGCCGGCGCACGACCGGCGCCTCGGCGTCGGCGGCCCGCTCCGCCAGCTCGGCCAGGATGATCATCGGACCGTTGCTGCCGGGGCCGAAACCCGCCGCCATGAGCTCGTACGCCCGCCGGGACGGGGCGTCCTGCGCCGCGTACCCCTCGTCCAGCGGCCCCAGCTTGATGGCCAGGGCGGGGGCGGCCAGCGCGGCCAGCACGACCACGCTGCCGATGAGCACCCGCCACGGGCGGCGCGCCACCCAGGCGCCCAGCCCGCCCCAGCCCGACGACTCGGGACGCCGGCCGAGGAACGGCACCTTCAGCGCGTTGATCCGGTGGCCGAGCAGCCCGAGCAGCGCGGGCACCAGGGTCACCGAGGTGAGCACGGCCATCACCACGGAGATGCCGGTGATCCACCCGAGCGTGCTCAGCAGCGGGAAGCCGCCCAGCATGAGGGCGCTCAGCGCGACGATCACCGTGCCGCCCGCGAACACCACGGCCCCGCCCGAACCGGCCACGGTCCGCCGGATGGAGTCGTGCACGGCGACGCCGTCGGCCAGCAGCCTGCGGTGCCGTGACAGCAGGAACAGCGCGTAGTCGATGCCCACGCCCAGCCCGATCATCGTGGCCATGATCCCGGCCTGCTTCGGCACGTCGAGGACGTGTCCGAGCAGCCCGATCAGGCCGAGCCCCGCGGCCACGCTGACCAGCGCGGTGAAGATCGGCACGAGTGCGGCCGTCAGCGTGCCGAACGCGAACACGAGGACCAGCAGCGCGCACAGCACCCCGATGATCTCGCTGGGACCGGTCTTGATCTCCTTGTCCGCCGGGGAGCCGCCGTCCACGGCCACGACCTCCAGGCCGGCGTCCCGGGCCGGGTCCGCGGCCTTCGACAGCGCCTGCGTGGTCTCGCCGAGCTTGGCCGGGTCGTGCCCCTCCATGCGCACGGTGATCAGGCCCACCTGCAGGTTCGAGGAGATGCCACCCGCCCGGGAGGGCGTGTCCACCTTCTCGACGTGCGGCATCACCCGCAGGCGGTCGGCGGCCCGGTCGAGCGCCCGCTGCCGGTCCTCGTCCAGCAGGGACCCCTGGGGAGAGTGGACCACGAGCTGCACCGTGCCGCCCTGCGCGTATCCGGGGCCGAACCCGGACCGCATCAGGTCATGGGCACGCTGCGCGTCGGTGCCGGGGATCGACACGTCGTTGCTCACCGGGCTGCCCAGCACGAGGCTGCCGCCCATCAGTCCCGCAGCCGCGACCACCCATAACGCCAGCACCACCAGCCCGTGCCGGGCGCACCAGCCGCCCAGCCGTCCCAGCAAGCGCGCCATCGCCAGCCCCCTCCTCTACGGCCGTCCTGTACGGTCGTACAGGACCTACGATAGGGCGGAGAAGACCGCGAGGGCTGCGGAGAGCCTGGAAATGAGACGATGACCACAGCCGACGACACGCGCAGCCGCATCCTGACCGCCGCCCGCGAGCTGTTCGCCGAGCGCGGCTACGCCGGCACCTCGCTGGCCGACATCGCGGCGGCCGTGGGGCTGACCAAGACGGCCGTGGCCTACCACTTCCACCCCAAGGACAAGCTGGCCGCCGAGCTGATCGCCCCCGCCGCCGAGGACATGATCGCCCTGCTGGGCTCCGACTTCGCCGGCCGGTCCGCGTTCGTCGAGGCGCTGGTCGGCTTCACCGTGCGGCACCGGGCGGTGATGCGCCTGCTCATGGACGACATCAGCGGCGCCGACCACGCCCCGCCGGGCTCCACCGGTGAGGCGATCAGGACGTTCAGGGACGCGCTGTACGCCAAGCTCGCCGGCCCGGACCCCGACGCCGAGACCCGGCTGCGGAGCTGGGCCGTGCTCGGCGCGCTCCAGGGCGCCATCGTGCAGACCATGGACCTGCCGGAGGCGCAGGTCCGCGACGCCCTCGTACGGGCCGCCCTGGCGATCTGAGAGCCCGGCCCTGCTATCCGGCCGGATCTTCGGCCCCGCTGTCGGTCGGCGTCGGCCGGGGCGTCTGCGTGGCCGGGGGTTCGGTGGGCTCCGTCGGGTCGGGCTCGCTCTGGCCGGCGACGCCGACCGTGATCGCCACACCGGCGCCGGACGAGGCGCAGGAGCCGGCCGCGACGCCCTGCGCCAGCACGGTGCCCACCTGCGCCTCGTCGGCCACGACCCGGGTCCGCGAGGTCACGTCGAACCCGGCGGCGCGCAGCGCGGCGCGGGCCGCCGGCCCGGAGCGGCCCACGACCGCGGGCACGACCGCGCCGTTGCGCGACACGACCAGCGCCACCTTCGCGCCGCCGGAGACCCGCGTGCCCGCCGCCGGCCTGCTCGACAGGACCTCGCCGTCCGGCCGGGCGGAGCAGGAGGCGCCGACCGCGCCCACGGCGAGCCCGGCCGCGCGCAGGGCGCTCTCGGCGGAGCCCCGCGGCAGGCCGGTGACGGCGGGTACGGCCTGCCCCGCCGAGACCCGCAGCGCGACCGCGCTGCCCCTGGGCACGGAGGCGCCGGCGGCGGGCCTGCTGTCCAGCACCCGGCCGATCCGCTGCCGGGAGCCGACCTGCGTGACGGCGCCCGCCACCAGGCCGGCCCGCTTCAGCGCGGCGGTGGCGGCGGCCCGATCGAGTCCCTGCAGCGCCGGGACCCGGACGCCGACGGCCGCCCTCGCGGGCGGATCCGCGGAGGGCCGGCTCTCGGGCGCCTCCCTGTCCCGCTGGGTGGCGATGCCGTCGGCCCGTTCGGGCCCGGTGTCGGTGCCGGTGTCGGCCGGCCCGACGGTGACGACGGTCGGCACGGCGGCGGCCTGGGACGGTTCCTCCTTGCGCAGGCCCGGCACCACCACGCTGAACAGCACCGCCGCGCTCACCAGCAGCGCGGCGGACGCGGCCAGCCCGGCCCGGTTCGCCGCCCGGCCCGTGCGGCGGGTCACCTCCGGGTCGCCGGGAACGTCCCCGATGATCCGCAGGGCCGCCGCGCCGCGCCGCCCCTCCGGCGGACCCGAACCGGCGACCGAACCCGAGCCCGAGCCGGAGACCCAGCCCGAGCCCGAGCCGGAGACCGAACCCGAGACCGAGCCGGAGCCGGAGTCGCAGGCCGAGATCGGCAGGTGATAGCCACCCGGCGTGCCGGTCTCCTCCGGCTCCGCGACGGCGGGCAGGATGTGCTGCGGCGGCGGCGAGCGGAGCACCTCCGCCGGCCCGCCGTCACCCCCGCCCAGCAGTTCCAGGAGGAGTTCCCGGCTGCTCGGCCGGTTGCGGGCGTCCTTGTCCAGGCACACCGCGACGATCTCCCGCAGCCGCCCCTCCAGCCGCCCCAGCTCGGGCGGCGCGGTGAGGATGCGGTGCAGCACCGGCGCCACCGAGTCCTGCCCGAACGGCGCGCTGGCGTTGGCCGCGAAGCACAGGGTGGCGGCCCAGGAGAACACGTCGGCCGCCCCGGTGACCGCCGAGGCGGTGATCTGCTCGGGCGCCATGTACGCGGGCGTGCCCACGCCCCTGCCGCTGACAGTCGCCGCCGCGTCGAGCGCGCGGGCCAGCCCGAAATCGATGACGCGCGGCCCGTCCGCGCCGAGCAGCACGTTCTGCGGCTTGACGTCGCGGTGCACGATGCCGGCCCGGTGGATCGCGGCGAGCGCCGTGGCGGTGCCCACGGCGAGCCGTTCCAGCGCGGCGCCCGTCCGCGGGCCGGTCCGCGCGACGTCGCGCGCCAGCGAGGGGCCGTCGACGTACTCGCTCACGATGTACGCGCGGCCGTCGTCGAACCCGGCCTCCACCACCTGCGCCGTGCAGAACCTGGCCACCTGCTTGGCCAGTTCGACCTCGCGCAGGAACGCCGCCCGCTCGTCCCCCACGGGGCCGTGCAGCAGCTTGACCGCGTAGTCGGCCTCGTTCCTCGTCCCGAGGTACACCACGCCCTGACCGCCCTCGCCCAGGCGCCCCGACAGCTCGTACGCCCCGAGCCGTCGCGGGTCCCCCGTTCTGAGCGGGTGCGCCGTTGGCACGGGGCGCCTCCCCTCGCCGCCACCCCACTTCTCCCTCCACTGAAGGCAACGGAGGCCCGGCCGTCAACGGCCCGGCCCGCAATCGCGGCCGGACCGTGACACGGCAGCTCAGCACAGGTGTGAAGACCTGGCCCGTCGGGTGACATCCCTGGCACCCCGGGGTGTCAGCTTGCTGGCGGGGCGGCTTCAGATCAGCCGGGCGTACGCGTCGAGCACGGGCAGGACCGCGTCGGCCGGGGCGCTCGGCAGGCTGGCGACGGTCTCCTCGATGCCGAGTCCGGCGTAGTAGTCGAGCTTCTCCCGCGTCGGCAGCGTCCCGAACGGGATCACCCGGGCGGCCGGCCTCCCGGCCTTGTCGCACGCCTCCCGCAGGGCGGGCAGCGCGGCCTTGACGCCCCGGCCGCCGATCGGCATCCAGCCGTCGGCGTACTCGGCGATGTGCGCGAACAGTGTCGGCCCGGCCGCCCCGCCGAGGTAGACGGGTGGCCCGGAGACCGGTTTGGGCCATGACCACGACGGCTCGAACCGCGTGTGCGCGCCGTCGAAGGCGGCGACCTCGTCGCGCCACAGGGCGCGCATCGCCAGCACGTGCTCGCGCGCCACCTCCCGCCGCGAGCGGTACGGCACGCCGTGGTGGGCCAGTTCGTCGGCGTTCCAGCCGAAGCCGACGCCGAGGACCACGCGTCCGCCGGACAGGTGGTCGAGGGTGGCGACGGCCTTTGCGGTGACGATCGGGTCGCGCTGGGCGGCGAGCAGGATGCCGGTGCCGACCCGCAGCCGCGTGGTCACGGCGGCGGCGTAGGCGAGCGCGACCAGCGGGTCGAGGGTGCGCCGGTACTCCTCGGGCAGCTCGTCCTGTCCCGCCGGGGGCGGCGTGCGCCGGGAGGTCGGGATGTGGGTGTGCTCGGGCAGGTAGAGGGAGGCGAACCCGCGCTCCTCGGCGGCCCGGGCGAGCTGGTGGACCGGCATGGCCAGATCCGTGGCGAACATCGTGACCCCGAGCCGCATGCGCCCTCCCTAGGTCAACCAAGCGATTGCTCGGCTAAGATTTCTAGAGTAGCTTGCCGCACAGAGACGCGCCCCGCGGAAAGAAGAGGTCTCCCGGTGAAGTTTTCCATCTTCCTGAATCCGCAGATCCCCGGCTCCGGATACGCGGCTGAGGAGAACGCCAAGGCCAGGCGTCCCATCGGGCGCGACACGGAGTCGTACCAGCGGCTGCTGCACGAGGTGCGGGAGATCGCCGTCCACGCCGACCAGCTCGGCTTCGACGCGCTGATGATGACCGAGCACCACTTCCACTCGGAGGGGATGGAGTTCTCGGTCAACCCGCTGATGTTCCTCACCGACCTCGCCGCCCGCACCGAACGCATCCTGCTCGCGCCGCTCGGCCTGGTGCTGCCCGCATGGGACCCCATCCGCGCGGCCGAGGACGTGGCCCTGCTCGACCAGTTCTGCAAGGGCCGGCTGCGCCTGGGCGTCGCCCGCGGCTACCAGAACCGCTGGATGAACGTGCTCGGCCAGCGCTGGCACGCGGCGGCCGCCCGCTCCGACGGCTCGGCCTCCGACACCCGCAACTTCGACGTCTTCGGCGAGGTGCTGAAGATCATGAAGCTGGCGTGGACCCAGGAGACCCTCCGCTACCGGTCCGACGTCCTCGACTACCAGGTGCCCTACCCGTACGAGGGCATCGAGGGCTGGCCCGCCCAGGAGTGGACCCGCACCTTCGGCGCGCCCGGCGAGCTGGACGACCAGGGCCGCGTCCAGGCCGTCTCCGTCTGCCCCCGGCCGTACCAGAACCCCTACCCGGAGCTGTGGCAGCCGTTCACCATCTCCGACCGCTCGGTGATCAGAGCCGCCCAGGAGGACATCCTGCCCTGGCTGTTCACCCCCAACCCCGACGACCACGCCGCCAAGGCCAGGCTCTACCAGCAGGAGTCGGCCAAGCACGGCCGCGACTACAAGCTCGGCGAGCACACCGGCATCCTCAAGGTCGTCGGCATCGCCGACACCACCGAGGAGGCGATCGACACCTTCGGCCGCAGCATCCCCCGCGACTTCGCCGCCTTCTTCGGCCCGTTCGGCTACCTGGAGGTGCTGCGCAAGCAGGAGGACGAGAAACACCAGCCCATCTCGCCGGAGAAGGGCGACGCCAAGCGGATGAACGAGGTCGAGATGGCGCTGTTCGGCAGCCCGGACGACGTCAAGCGCGGCATCCAGCGCATGCTCGACCGGATGCCCGACCTGGAGTGGTTCGGCCTGTACATGCAGGGCCAGCAGGGTGTGCTGCCGCTCGACACGGTCAAGCGCAACCTGGAGCTGTTCGCCACCAAGGTCGCCCCGGAGTTCCGGTGAGGTTCTGGCTGGGGGCCTCGTTCTCCGACACCGGGCACTTCGTGGAGCTGGCCCGGGTCGCCGAACGGTGCGGCTTCGACACCCTGACGCTGTCGGACCACCTGTTCTACGCCGACTTCGCCTCCCCGTACCCCTACTCGACGTCGGGGCGGCCGCGCTGGGACGCGCGCACCCACTGGCCGGACGTGTGGGTGACGATCGGCGCGATGGCCGCCGTGACCAGCACCCTGCGCTTCTCCCCCAACGTCTACATCGCGCCGGCCCGCGACCTGTTCACCGTCGCCAAGCAGGTCTCCACGGCCGCCGTGCTGTCCGGCGACCGGGTCACGTTCGGCGTGGGCGTCGGCTGGTGCAAGGAGGAGTTCACCGCCACCGGCCAGGACTTCCACACCCGGGGCCGGCGGCTCGACGCGATGCTGCCGGTGCTGCGCGAGCTGTGGTCCGGACGCGCGGTCACGCTGGACGGCCTGCCCGAGCTGTCCATCGCCCCCGTCCCGGCGCGGCCGGTGCCCGTGCTGGTGGGCGGTGACAGCCCGGCGGCGCTGCGCCGGGCCGCCCGGCTCGGCGACGGCTGGATCGGCAACCGCGTCTACACCGAGGAACAGCTCGACGCCGTGCTGGAGTCGCTGCGCGGACGACTCGCCGAGCACGGCCGCACGGCCGGCGACTTCGAGATCATCGCCCCGCTGGCCGTCATGCCCGACGCCGAGACCTACCACCGCTTCGCCGCCAAGGGCGTCACCGGCACCATGGCCGCCCCCTGGTGGCTCGCCACGCCGCAGGAGAAGGAGAAGTACGGCGAGCACAGCCTGGCGCTCAAGGTCGCCACCATGGAGCGCTTCGCCGACGAGGTGATCGCCAAGATGTAGGACGCCGCCGTGATCCGGGCCCGCCCCGCGGGACGATAGCCTCGTGGCGTGCTGGAATCCATCGCGGCCACCCGCTACGTGACGCCGCTGCGGGAGGGCGGATCGCTGCCCGGGGTCGTCGAGGCCGACGATCTCGGCACCTACGTGGTGAAGTTCCGCGAGGCCGGGCAGGGCCGGCGGGTCCTCGTCGCCGAGATCATCTGCGCCGAGCTGGCCCGGCGGCTGGGCCTGCGCACGCCCGAGCTCAAGCTGATCGACCTCGACCCGCAGCTCGGCGTCCGCGAGCCCGACGAGGAGGTGCAGGACCTGCTCAAGGCCAGCCCCGGGCTCAACCTCGCGATCGACTTCCTGCCCGGCGCGCTCGGCTTCGAGCCGCTGGCCTGGCCGCCCGACCCGGTGTTCGCCTCCCGGGTGGTCTGGTTCGACGCCCTCGTGCACAACGTCGACCGGAGCTGGCGCAACCCCAACCTGCTGGTCTGGCACCGCGACACCTGGCTGATCGACCACGGGGCCGCGCTGTGGTTCCACCACAACTGGCGGACGGCCGACCCGCAGCGGCCGTTCGACGCGAGCGACCACGTGCTGGCGCCGTTCGCCACCAAGCTCGACGCCGCCGCGGCCGAGCTGTCGGCGAAGATCACCCCCGAGCTGCTGGAGACGGTGACCGCCCTCGTGCCCGACGCGTGGCTGGACGGCGAGCCGGGGTTCGGCTCCGCGCAGGCCGTCCGCGACGCCTACGCCGACCACCTGCTGCGGCGCGCGCACGGCCCACGGCAGTGGCTCACCCTGGCGGGCGCCGAGCCGCGGCACGAACGCCCGGGCCCGGGATCGGTCGGCGAGTTCTGGCGAGGAGGCGGCCGGTGACCAGGGACGTCTACGAGTACGCGGTGATCCGCGTCGTGCCCCGGGTGGAGCGCGGCGAGCTGATCAACGCCGGGGTGCTCCTCTACTGCCAGCCGCGCGGCTACCTGTGCGCGCGGGTCGAGCTGGACGCCGCGCGCCTGCGTGCCCTCGACCCCGACGCCGACACCGACGCCGTGCGGCAGGCCCTCGGCGCCTACGAGCTGGCCTGCGGCGAGCAGGCGGGACCGCTGGCCGGCGAGTCGCTGGGCGGCAGGTTCCGCTGGCTGACCGCGCCGCGCAGCACGATCGTGCAGGCGGGCCCGGTGCACGCCGGCCTCACCGGCGATCCGCACACCGAGCTGGCCCGCCTCTTCGACAAGCTGGTGCGCCTCTGACCCGGCCGGCCGGGCGGGTGGAGCCGCGCCGACGAGCCCGGCGAACCAGCACCGCCAACGCGAAGTGAAATGTGCATGAACGCTGATGATCTTGTTTGATGATCCCCGCCCGGACCCCTAATCTGGGAGACCATGGATTTTCTGCATGATTTCCTGGCGTTACGGGAGTCCGCCACGGCCGCGGACGGGCTCGTCAGCGTGGAAGTGGACGGCACCTCCGACCTCACCGGACTGGAACTCGACCCGCGGGCCATGCGGCTGCCCGCCGCCGAGCTGGCCGAGGCGATCATGGAGGCGTTCGGCCGGGCCCGGGAGGCGGCCCAGCAACGGGCCACCCAGGCCATGCCCGACGTGCTGAAGCAGGACCCGCTGGAGCTGACCGACCTGATCGAGAAGGTCAAGGCCGACACCCAGGCGGACATGGACGAGCTCCTGTCCACCGTCAACGGGCTCACCGCGCGCCTGGATCGGTTGATGCGGCCATGAGCGAGACGTTCGACGGGATCCAGGTGACCTTCGGCTCCCGGGTCCGCACCGCCCAGGACCTGGCCGCGGTCGCCGACCGCCTTCAGCGGGCGGTCACCCTCGCGCTGCCGGGTGTGGCCCGGTGCGCCGGCACCCGTGACGAGCTGAGCGAGGAGTTCGACGCCGAGTGCGCCGGCCTCACCGACCGGTTGGGACAGCACTTCGAGAGCATCGCCACCGGCCTGCGCGGCATGGCGGCCAGGCACGTGGCCGCCGAACGCGGCTACGTCCACACCGAGTACGCCAACGGGGCGGCGTCGTGAACGAAGGACTGCCCGAGAGCTTGCGCTGGGCCCACAACCTGATCGCCGACGTGGCCCCGTTGGGCAGCCATGGCGACGACCTCGACCGCCTCCAGGGGACGTCGGCCTCTCTCGACATCGCCACCGAGGCCAAGAGCGGCCGGAGCGGCACGAACGACGCGGCGGCCCATGTGCGCACGGCGGGCAACGTCAGCGACGACCTGACGGCCTTCGAGGACCTCCTGCCCGTCGCCCAGGCCGAGACCGACAAGGGCGGCGTGGCCGCCGCCGTCTCCGGCACGGCCACGATGCTCCTGGTCACGCTGAAGATGGTCTGGAGACTGTACGTCATCGCCGCACTGATCGCCCTGGTGATCGCGCTCGTCCGCTACTTCGCCCTCGGCCCCGCGCTCGGCACCGCCGGAAGCAGGCTGTACATCGCGGCCCTGCGCCAGCGGATGCAGGTGGCGCTCGCCGGCATGAAGGACAACATCCGGCGCAACCCGGTCGCCGCGTTGAGGCACGCCAAGGCCCTGCTCAGGGCCACCGCGAGGATGGGAGACCTGGGCGCGGTCGGCTACGTCACGGGCTTGGCCACCGTCCCCGCCCTCGTCGCGGCGGGGTTCGCCGTCCCCTGGGACGACAACGAGGAAGCCCGCGACCTCACCGAGCGAACGCTGCGCGAGACGGAGGAAGGCCGTGCGGCGCTCGCCTACGCCAGGGACCACGGCATCACCACGATCTACCGCAACGAGCTCTCGGGCGCCGAGACGTCCAGGTACCATCCCGAGAGCAAGCTCCTCATCCTCGACGCGCACGACTTCGGCCGCTGGAACGACTCCGACGATCTCGCCGAGGACTTCATCCGCCACATCGAGGTGGCCAGAGGAGATGACGGCCGTTTCGGCGACGGCTCCGGCCGCGCCGACACCCGGACCGAAGACGAGCGAGAGCAGGACGCGGCCTGGTATCGCCTCCACTACGAGCGGCCGACCTCCGGCGGCCAGGGAGTCGACCCGGACAAGATCACCTGGCCGTACGCGCGGATCAACGAGCTGTTCGACCTCCGCTGACCGGACACCACCCCGGTCGGCGGACCCTCACCAGCGCGACGTCCACCGCCGGAACACCGCTAGAACAGGACCGACATGAACGTGTCGACCTCGTGGAAGCCCACCCTGCGGTAGACGGCCCGAGCCGCGTGGTTGTAGTCGTTGACGTACAGGGTGACGACCGGCGCGAAGCACGCCAGCGCGGCCTTGACGACCGCGGCCATCCCGGCCACCGCGTGCCCCCGCCCGCGCAGCTCCGGGTCCACCCACACGCCCTGCACCTGGCAGGCGAACGGGGTGACCGCGCCGACCTCCGCCTTGAACACCACCCGCCCGTCGTCGATGCGGGCGTACGACCGGCCGATGCGGATCAGCTCGGCCACGCGGGTGCGGTAGAGGGCGCCGCCGTCACCCAGGTTGGGCGAGACCCCCACCTCCTCGGTGAACATCGCCACGCAGGCCGGCAGCAGCAGGTCGAACTCGTCGGGCGTGACCCGCCGCACCAGCGGGTCGGCGGGCACCGCAGGCGGATGCGAGATGGCCATGACCGGCTGCTCCCACCGGATGGCCCGGGCCCGCCCCCAGTGCGGCTCCAGCCGCTCCCACAGCGGCGAGACCGCCTCGGCGGGCCCCACGATCGACGAACAGCGGCGCCCCTGCTTGCGGGCGCGGTCGGCGAAGGCGTGCACGGCCTCGGGGCCGGCGTTCACCGGCACCAGGTTGGCGCCGGCGTAACAGAGCGAGACGAGCCCGCCGCGCGGCCCGAACCCCCACATCTGCCCGCCCAGACGCGCCGGGTTGAGTCCGACCGTGCGCACTCGGGAGGAGACGAAGACGTTGGCGACCGGATCCAGGTCGAGCAGGGCCAGAGCCTCGTCCCGGTCGCTGTCGTCGAGCACACGCGACGCCGATGTACGCAGCATCACATGGTCAGACTACGCGACACCCTGCCAATTGGCTCATCCCTGACGCGGCTCGGTGCGCCGATCGTGACCCCTGGCCCGGCCGGTGGCCATCCGGGCGGCCGGCTTGGGCGCCGGGACGGCCGCGCACGTGGCGCCGCGCGCCGGCACCGTGCCGTCGGCGAGGTAGGCGGTCAGGTGCCGGTCGACGCAGGCGTTGCCGACCAGCGAGACGCCGTGGTTGCCGCCCTCGTCCACCACCATCCGGGCGGTCGGGAAGCGCTCGCGCATCCCCAGTGCCCCCTCGTACGGCGTCGCGGCGTCACCACGCGACTGGAGGATGAGGATCGGCGGCAGGTCGGACGAGCCCTTGATCGCGACGGGCGTGCCGGCGCGGGCCGGCCAGAACGCGCAGGGCGCGTTGTACCAGGCGTTGGGCCACGTCATGAACGGGGCGCGGCGGTGCTGGCGCGTCATGTCGGCCCGCCAGGCGGTCCAGTCACGCGGCCAGGCGGCGTCGGTGCACTGCACGCTCAGGTAGACGGCGTAGCCGTTCTCGTCCTCGGCGTCCTGCTTGCCGTGCCGCTCGTAGGCGGCGAGCATGGGCCGCGCGTCGCCGCGGCGCACGTAGGCCGACCAGGCGCCGGCGAGCTCCGGCCAGACGCGGTCGGTGTAGCCGCCGACGGTGAACATGTCGTCCAGTTCGCTCGGGCCGACCACTCCGCCGGCCGGATTCTCGCGCAGCCGCGAGCGCATGGCGTACCAGGCGAACGTCGTCTGCCGGGCGTCGGTGCCGAGCCGGTAGGCCCGGTTGTTGCGGGCGGTCCAGGCGAGGAAGTCGCGGTGCCTGCGGTCGAAGGCGAGGTTCTGCGCCAGGTTGGTCTGGTACCAGACGCCGCCCGGGTCGACGGCGCTGTCCATGACCAGGCGGTCGACCCGGTGCGGGAAGAGCGTGGCGTAGACGGCGCCGATGTAGGTGCCGTAGGAGTAGCCGAGGTAGCTGATCCGCTCCTCGCCGAGTGCCGCGCGCAGCACGTCGAGGTCGCGGGCGACAGCCTCGGTCGTCATGTGCGGCAGCAGCCACGCCCACAGGCTGCCGCACCGCTCGGCGTACGTGGCGGCCCGGCCGAGCAGCGCCTGCTCGTCGTTCGCGTCGCGCGGCACCGCGTCGGGGCGGGGCGGGGCGTAGTAGACCTCCGGGTCGACGCAGCGCATGGCCGGTCGGCTCAGGCCCACACCGCGCGGGTCGAACCCGATCACGTCGTAGCGCTCGGCCACCCTGCGCGGCAGCGTCCTGGCGACGTGCTCGGCGAGCGAGCGCCCGGACGCGCCGGGGCCGCCGGGGTTGACCAGCAGCGTGCCCAGCCGGCCGCCGTCACGCGGCTTCGTGGCCCTGATCCGGTTGACGGCCAGCGTGATCGCGTGACCCGCCGGGTCGGCGTGGTCGAGGGGCACGCGCAGCGTCGCGCACTCCGTGGCCGGGACGCCGGCCTCCCGCACGGCGGCCGTCGCCGTGCCCTCGGCGGGACACGCCCCCCACTCCAGCCCCGGCACCGGCCTGACCGGCTCCGCCACGGCCGGCCCGGCGGCGCTTCCCGCCACGCTCACCACGCCACCGGCCAGCACCGCCACGGCGGCGACCATCCGTACGCACCGCTTCACCCGTCTCATGACCAGTGATGCTGCCCGGGTGACCGGCCCGTCACGATCGGTATGGGGGAACGCTTGCCATCCTGTAATGACTCAATGGCTCAGCGTAACGAAAAGGCGGCTCAGCCCACGGTGACCTGGGGGCCGGGAGCCTCGTCGTCGTCGAGGTCGACCTCGACGCCCATCTCCTCGGCGATCCGCAGCGCCTCCTCGATGAGGGTCTCCACGATCTGCGACTCGGGCACCGTCTTGACGACCTCGCCCTTGACGAAGATCTGACCCTTGCCGTTGCCCGAGGCGACGCCCAGGTCGGCCTCACGCGCCTCGCCGGGGCCGTTGACGACACAGCCCATGACCGCCACCCGCAGCGGCACCTTCAGCCCCTCCAGGCCGGCCTGCACCTGCTCGGCGAGGGTGTAGACGTCGACCTGCGCCCGGCCGCACGACGGGCACGAGACGATCTCCAGCCCGCGCTCGCGCAGCCCAAGCGACTCGAGGATCTGCGTGCCGACCTTCACCTCCTCCACCGGAGGCGCCGACAGCGACACCCGGATCGTGTCGCCGATGCCCTCGGCCAGCAGCGCGCCGAACGCCACGGCCGACTTGATCGTGCCCTGGAAGGCCGGCCCGGCCTCGGTCACACCCAGGTGGAGCGGGTAGTCGCACCGGGCGGCGAGCAGCCGGTAGGCGTTGATCATCACGACCGGGTCGTTGTGCTTGACCGAGATCTTGATGTCGCGGAAGCCGTGCTCCTCGAACAGCGAGCACTCCCACAGCGCCGACTCGACGAGCGCCTCGGGCGTGGCCTTGCCGTACTTCTGCAGCAGCCGCGGGTCGAGCGAGCCGGCGTTGACGCCGATGCGGATGGGAACGCCGTGCTCGGCGGCCGCCTTGGCGATCTCACCCACCTTGTCGTCGAACTTCTTGATGTTGCCCGGGTTGACCCGCACCGCCGCGCAGCCCGCCTCGATCGCGGCGAAGACGTACTTCGGCTGGAAGTGGATGTCGGCGATCACCGGGATCTGCGACTTCCTGGCGATGATCGGCAGCGCGTCGGCGTCGTCCTGGGACGGCACGGCCACGCGCACGATCTGGCAGCCGGACGCCGTCAGCTCGGCGATCTGCTGCAGGGTGGAGTTGACGTCGGCGGTGACCGTGGTGGTCATCGACTGCACGGAGACGGGCGCGTCGCCACCCACGAGCACGTTACCCACCCTGATCTGCCGCGAGTGCCGTCGTTCGGCCAGCGGCTTGGGGCGGACCGTCGGGATGCCGAGTGCTACAGAAGACATTGCTCCTCTTAGATGTCGAAGACGGTGTCCAGTCTAGGAAGTCAGCGGGACTGCCGCGTCGTCAGCTCCGCCGCCCGGGCCCGCGCCCACCCGTCGGCGGCCAGCACCTCCTCGACCGAACCGGCGGGAGTGACGTCGTGCTCCTCCACCACCCGGGCGACCGTGTCGACGATGGCGAGGAACGGCAGCTCACCGCGGAGGAACGCCTCCAGGCACGCCTCGTTGGCCGCGTTGTAGACGGCCGGGGCGGTGCCGCCCGCCGAGCCGACGTGCCTGGCCAGGGCCACGGCGGGGAACGCGGCGTCGTCGAGCGGCTCGAAGGTCCAGGTCTGCGCCCGGGTCCAGTCGACGGGCCGGGCGACGCCGGCCAGCCGCCGGGGGTGGCCCAGGGCGAGCGCGATCGGCAGCCGCATGTCGGGCGGGCTGGCCTGGGCGACGGTGGAGCCGTCGACGAACTCGACCATGGAGTGGATGACCGACTGCGGGTGGACCACCACCTCGATCCGGTCGAAGCCCAGGTCGAACAGCAGATGCGCCTCGATCACCTCCAGCCCCTTGTTGACCAGGGTCGCGGAGTTGATCGTGATCATGGGGCCCATCGACCAGGTGGGGTGGGCGAGCGCCATCTCCGGCGTCACCTCCCCCATGTCGGCACGGCTCCAGCCGCGGAACGGGCCGCCGCTGGCCGTGATCACGAGGCGCCTGACGGCGTCGGCGTCGGGGCCGTCCGGCCCGGCCGCCCACAGGCACTGCTGGACGGCGGAGTGCTCGGAGTCGACGGGGAGGATCTGGCCCGGCTTGGCCAGCCGCTTGACCAGCGGCCCGCCGATGATCAGGGACTCCTTGTTGGCCAGCGCCAGCGTCCGGCCGGACTCCAGGGCGACGAGCGTGGAGGTCAGGCCGAGCGCGCCGGTGATGCCGTTGAGCACGGTGTCGCACTGCCACGCGGCCACCTCCGCCACGCCCGCCGGACCGGCGAGCACCAGGGGCGCGGCGCCCAGCGCGGCCAGCGCGTCCTTCAGAGCCGGCACCGCCGCCTCGTCGGCGACGGCCACGACCTCGGCCCCGACCTCGGCGGCCTGCCGGGCCAGCAACTCGACCTTGCCGCCCCCGGCCGCGAGCCCCGCGACACGGAACCGGCCGGGGTCGGCGGTGAGGACGTCGAGGGCCTGGGTGCCGATCGAACCGGTGGAGCCCAGCACGACGACGGAGCGGAGGGACTCTGCTTGCACCCGTCCATTGTCCCCGCTCGAGGGCGCGCCTGGGCACTCTGCCGCGACGTTCCCGGAATCGACCGGGTTAGTGACGGACGGTATCGTCGCCGGTTCGTATGGTGATGCGCCATATCGGATTGCGCATAGGTTGAGAAAAAGGGATATCGCCATACGTACCTTCCAACGGCAGATTCCGGTTTCGGGAGGTACGCAATGCACCGCAGAGTCGCCCTGCTCTCCGCCGTCGCGCTCGCCGCCGCGGGCGCGCTGATCCCCGCGTCCGCGGCCGCCGCCCGGGCCGGCACCTCTGCGACCGGCCTGGACCCCGGGCCCGTCCGCTGGTCCACCACGGACTCCTGGGCGGAACGCCGCACCGTCCTGCAGTACTGGACGTCGCAGCGCATGCTGGCGGCCGAGCCCCTGTCGTCGCCGGCGCCCCGCCGCGCCTCCTCGGACACGCCGACGCAGGGCAGCCCGTGGGCCACCCGCGGCTCCTCGACCACACCCCGTGGCGGCACCGGCACCTGGAACGGCACGGGCACCGGAGCCGACACCGGGCGCGTGCCGTACACGATCCGCGGCTCCTCGATGGGCGGCGGACGCGGCGCACCCTGGTCGGTGGGCGGCACCGCGCCCGCCGCCGTCCGGCAGGCCACCCGGCAGGCGCAGGTGCCCAACAGCCCCGGCCTGCGGTGGACCGACGGCGGCGGCGTCGTGCGCACCGTGGGGCGCGTCTTCTTCACCACCGCGGGCGGCCGCAACTCCTCCTGCTCCGGCACGGCCGTCACCAGCGCCAACGAGAGCGTCGTGATGACCGCGGGGCACTGCGTGAAGCTGAACGGCGCCGCCCACCGCAACTGGGTGTTCGTCCCCGGGTTCGACAACGGCCGGCGTCCGTTCGGCACCTGGGTGGCCACCAGGCTGCTGACCACCCAGCAGTGGAACGCCCGCGAGGACATCAACTTCGACATCGCCGCCGCCGTGGTCGCGCCACTCGGCGGCCGGACGCTGACCGACGTGGTGGGCGGGCAGGGGATCGCCTTCAACCAGGCCAGGCGGCAGCAGATGTACTCCTTCGGCTACCCGGCGGCCGCGCCGTTCGACGGCTCGCGGCTCATCTACTGCAGCGGGCGCTCGTTCGACGACACCGTCATGACCCGCGATCTGGGGCTGCGCTGCGCCATGACAGGCGGGTCGAGCGGCGGACCGTGGTTCCGCAACTTCGACGAGTCGACCGGGCTCGGCTGGCTCAACTCCGTCAACAGCTTCAAGTACAACTTCGCCCCGGACTTCATGTTCGGCCCGTTCTTCGGCACCGAGGCGCAGGCCGTCTACCAGGCCGCGCAACGCACCAACGCACTCTGAGGCGTTTTACCGAAAGTAGCCACAAGGGCACACGTTGTAGTGCACACTCGGGTGCCATGACGCTGAGCTCCCCTCTGCTGGCGGCCGTTCCGCTCGTCGCGGGGCTGATGGGCCCCGCCCTCGTCGGCGCGACTCCCCCACAGCGACCCGCGCCCTCCGCCCAGGCGGACCATCGACCGCCCGGAGCCCCGGGCGCCGGGCCCCGGGCGGCGCGGACCGGCCAGGCCACGAAGGCGGCCGGCGCGGCGCGGCGCACCGACGTCGTCGAGCACGTCGCCGCCCGCGGCCCGGCCGACGAGCGGCGGGTGCTCGGCTACTGGACGCCGCGGCGGATGGCCGCGGCGCTGCCGCTCGGTCTCGCGGGCTCCGTGACGGGCTCGCTGGCGGGCCTGACGCGCACCGCGCAGCGGGACGGCGGCCTGCTCGGCGGGCTCACCACCCCCGAGCGCCGGCCGGCCGCCGCCGAGCGCCGCCCCGCCCTACCGCAGCAGACGACGTACGGCGCGCGCTGGTCGGCCGGCGGCGTGGTGACCAAGACCACCGGCCGCGTCTTCATGACCATGAACGGAGCCGACTTCGTCTGCTCGGCCAGCACGGTCAGGAGCGCCAACCGCGACGTGGTGGTGACGGCGGGCCACTGCGTCAAGGACGGCGCCGGCCAGTGGGCCGCCAACTGGACGTTCGTACCCGGCTACCGCGACGGCGGCGGCCACCCGTACGGGAGGTACCCGGCGCGCCGCATGTTCGTCGCCGGCCCGTGGTCCCGCTCGGCCGACGACAGTCACGACGTCGGCATGGTCGTCCTCGGCACCTCGTCGGGCAGGCACGTCGCCGACGTGGTGGGCGCCCAGGAGATCGCCTTCAACCGTCCGCGCGGCGGGCACGCCTTCGGCTTCGGCTACCCCGCCGACCCGCCGTACAACGGCGAGCACCTGGTCTACTGCGCCGGACGGCTCCGCGACGACCCCTACGGCGAAACCCGCGACCAGGGCCTCGGCTGCGACATGACGGCCGGCTCCAGCGGCGGCCCCTGGCTGTCCGGCTTCGACCACGACACCGGCAAGGGCACCCTGACCTCCCTGAGCAGCTTCAAGTACAGCGACGACCACCGCACCATGTACGGCCCCTACTTCGGCGACGCCGTGAAAACCCTCTTCACCACCGCCGAACGCGCCTGACCCACCACGTGGCGTCAGATCCAGCCCTCCTCCCACGCGCGGTGGGCGGCGGCGTGCCGGGAACCGACGCCGAGTTTGGCCATGGCGGCCGACAGGTAGTTGCGCACCGTGCCGGGGGCGAGGTGGACCTGGGCCGCGATCTCGTTGACCGAGGCGCCCGTGCGGGACGCGCGCAGCACCTCCAGCTCCCGCTCGGTCAGCGGGCAGTCGTCCTCGGCCAGCGCGGAGGCGGCGATGTCCGGGTCGACGTACCGGCGGCCGGCGGCGACGTCGCGGATGATCTCGGCGAGCCGGGTCGCGGCTGTGGTCTTCGGCACGAAGCCGCTCACCCCCGCGGCGAGGGCGCGTCGGAGCACGCCCGGCCGGGCGTGCCGGGTGACGAGGACGATGCGGGTGGGCAGCGCGGCGCGGATCTCCTGAGCGGCGCTGAGCCCGTCGGCGGGTGGCATCTCCAGGTCGAGCACGGCGATGTCGGGCCGCCGTTCGCGCGCCAGCCGCACCGCGTCCGTGGTGGTGGCCGCCTCGGCGACGACGTCCAGGTCGTCCTCCAGGCTGAGCAGCGCCGCCAGGGCGCCCCTGATGAGGTCCTCGTCGTCGGCGATCAGCAGGCGGATCACGGCGTGCCCGCCTCGGCCGGGTGCGCGGGCGGGGCGGGCGGGGCGGGCGGGGCGGCCGGCAGCGAAGCCGCCACCTCGAACCGCTCGCCGTCGCGCCGCCAGTCCAGCGTGCCGCCGGCCCGCTCCAGCCGCTCGGCCAGGCTGCGCAGCCCGGTGCCCGGGTCCGGCCGGGGCGGGTCGGCGGCGCCGTCGTTGCCGACCAGCAGGCGGGCGCGGCCGTCCTCGACGCCGTAGGCGATGCGCGCCCGGCGGGCCCGGCTGTGGCGCAGCACGTTGGTGGTCGCCTCGCGCATCACCAGGCCCAGCACGTGCCGGGCGGGCTCAGGCAGCGGGCGCGCGCCGGCGGCCCTGTCCCGGTCGACGGCCGTGTCGATGCCGGCCGCGGTCAGCACCTTCGCGGCGTTGGCGATCTCGTCCTCCAGGGTCGTGCGCCGGTATCCCTGCACCACGGCGCGGGTGTCGCGGAGCGCGTCGGCCGCCAGGCGCCGCACCTCCCGCATCTCCGCGGCGGCCCGGGCCGGGTCGGCCTGGACGAGCCGCGCCGCCAGCTCGCCCTTGAGCGCGATCACCTGGAGGTGGTGCCCCTGGATGTCGTGCAGGTCGGCGGCGAACCGCAGCCGCTCGTCCTTGACCGCCAGCTCGGCGGCCAGGTGGCGTGCCCGGTCGAGCCGGTCGGCGACGTCCCAGGCCCACAGCATGCCGAGCGCCATCCAGGCGACGGACGCGACCATGCCGGCCGGGAAGGCCGCCGCGAGCAGCCACCCCTCGTCGCCCGAGGCGAGGGCCGCGGCCCCGCCGACCGCCGCCGCCGCGACGATCGCGCCCGCGATGAGGGTACGTCGGCGGGCCGGCCTGAGGAACGTCGCCGTGATCGACACCATGACCGCCGGGGCCACCGACCACAGCCCGTCGTCGCGCACCGCCAGCGGAACGGCCCCCAGCACGGCCGCGGCCAGCCCCCCCGTGACCAGCCAGCCGACCGGAGGCCGCCCGCGCACCGCACCGCCGGACACGCCGTTCCCGGGCGGGCGGCGGAGGCGGCGCGCGAGGAGGACGGCCGCGGCCACGACGAGCAGCACCAGCGCCAGACCGCTGACAGCGCCGGCCCACGGCGGCACCCCGTCGTCCAGGGCCCATGTCCGGACGAAGAGCACCAGGGAGAGCGTGATGCTCCCCGTGAGGCTCCACCACGTGTAGCGGCGGAAGCCGCTCAGCCCCGCCCCTCGATCGCCCGGCCCGTCACGCACGCGGCCATTCTCCCCCTTCGCCGCACGGTACGGGGGTATGGCGGGCGTGGATGACAAATGTCACGCGATCTGATGACAGCTCCATGCTCGGACGTGCCGTTCCGGCACTACTGGCCCGACCCGCCGTCCAGCAGTCTGGGTTCCGGATACCCCAACCCGGTACACAGGAGGAGCACGAGATGAGAGCGACAGCGGCCCACGGGCGCGGCTGGTGGCCGTTCGCCCGCCACTACCTGGAGATGGTTGCGGCGATGTTCGTCGGCATGGCGGTGCTCGGCGCCGCCGTGCGCGGCGGGCTGGCGCTCGCGGGCCTGGAGTTCCCGGCACGGCCGGAGCCGGCCGCCCTGGAGATGGCCGTCCACATGTCCGTCGGGATGATCGTCTGGATGCGTTACCGCGGCCACGGCTGGGCCTCGACGCTGGAGATGGCCGGCTCCATGTTCGTCCCCGCCCTCGTCCTGTTCCCGTTGCTGTGGACAGGCGTCGTCTCGGCCGGCGCGCTGCTCCTCCTGGAGCACGTCGTGATGCTCCCGCTGATGCTCCTGGTGATGCTCCGCCGGCGCGCCGAGTACGGGGGTCCCGCCCGTGCCTGACCCCACGTCGCGCCGGTCCCGCTGGACTGCCGTGCTGCGGCGCTGGCCGGCCGCCCTGGCCGTGGGTACGGCGGCGGCGCGGCTGGCCGGGGGCTCCTCGGACGGGGAGATCACCGCGCTCGCCGAGGTGGCCCTGCTGCTGCCCCTGGTCTACCTCGTCGTGGCCGGCGTCCGGCGGCGGGCGGCGTCGTGGCCGACGCTCGCCGTGTTCGTCGTCCTCTACGTGAGCCTGCGGGTGCTGGACGCGGTGCCCGCGCCGACCGTGTTCGCCGGGATGGCACTGGCCGTCCTGGTGTGGGGCGCCGTCTCCGATGAGCTGCGCCGCTCGAAGGAGTTCCGGGTGCAGGCCCTGGGCGTGCTCGCGTTCGGGGCGCTGGTGCTGGCCGCGCTGGCGGCGGAGCCGGACCTGGGCCGCTACCTGGTGGCCGCGGCCTGGTTCCTGCACGGTGTCTGGGACTTCGTCCATCTCAGGAGGGACGCGGTCGTGTCGCGTTCGTACGCGGAGTGGTGCGGCGTCTTCGACGTCCTCGTCGCCGCGCAGCTGGTCTTCCTCGCCTGAACGGCGCGCACGGGCCCGCCCGTGCGCGCCGCCGGGCGCCGTCTCAGAGCGACAGCCCCGTCACCACCATGACCTTCTCGTACGTGAGGTCGCGCATCGCCGATCCGAGGCCCTCGCGGCCGATGCCGGAGTCCTTGACGCCGCCGTAGGGCATCTGGTCGGCCCGGTACGAGGGCACGTCACCGATGATCACGCCGCCGACCTCCAGCTCCCGGTTGGCCCGGAAGGCCGCGTCCAGCGAGCGGGTGAACACCCCGGCCTGCAGGCCGTACGCGGAGTCGTTGACCATCGCGTACGCCTCCTCCATCGACGCCGCCGGTTGGAGGATCATGACGGGCCCGAAGACCTCCTCGCGGGCCACCTTGGCGTCGGCGGGGACGTCGGCGAGGACCGTGGGCGCGACCGTGGCGCCCTCGCGGGTGCCGCCCGCGAGCACGCGGGCGCCGCCGCGCACGGCCTCCTCGATCCACTGCTCGACCCGCTCGGCCGCCGCCTCCGACACCAGGGGGCCGACCTGCGTCTTCTCATCGGCCGGGTCGCCGGTGACGAGCGCGCCGACGGCCGGGAGCAGCCGCTCGACGAACGCGTCGTACACCGGCTGCTCGACGATCACCCGCTGCACGGCGATGCAGCTCTGGCCCGCCTGGTAGTTGGAGTAGAGGGCGACGCGGCTCGCCGCCCAGTCGAGGTCGGCGTCGGCCAGCACGACGGCCGCGGCGTTGCCGCCGAGCTCCAGCGTCACGTGCTTGCGCGGCACCTGGTCGGCGATGGCGTAGCCGACCGGGGCCGAGCCGGTGAACGACACCACGGGCAGCCGCGGGTCGTGCACCAGGCCGCTCGCGCGTTCGTTCTCGACCGGCAGCACCGAGAACATCCCGGCGGGCAGGTCGGTCTCGGCCAGGAGTTCGCCGAGCAGCAGGGCGGTCAGCGGCGTGGCGGGGGCGGGCTTGACGACGACGGGCGCGCCGACGGCGATGGCGGGGGCGACCTTGTGGGCGACCAGGTTGAGCGGGAAGTTGAACGGCGTGATCGCCAGCACCGGCCCGTACGGCACGCGCGAGACGTAGGCCAGCCGGCCGGCTGCGGCGGGTTCGGTGTCGAGCCGCTGCACCTCGCCCGACCAGCGGCGGGTCTCCTCGGCCGCGAAGCGGAACGTCGCCACGGCGCGGCTCACCTCGCCCCGCGCCCACAGGATCGGCTTGCCGTTCTCGGCGGTGATGAGCTGCGCGAACTCCTCGGACCGCGCGGTCAGCCGGCGTGAGACGTGGGCCAGCGCCTCGGCGCGCACGTGCACCGGGAGCGCGGCCGCCTGCCGGGCCACCGCGTCGGCGGCGGCCACGGCCTCCTCCACCTGCGCGTCGGTCGGCACCGAATGCCGGCCGACCTCGCGACCGTCGTGGGGATTGGTCACGGTGTGCTCGCCGTCCCCTGAGGCGGGGCGCCCGGCGAGCCAGAAGGTACGCACGTCCATACCCCCGACGTTATGCCACCCCGGGATCGGCGCCCTGTGCCAACTTGCACAACACCGCGCCCCCCGCTGGCCGTCCCGTACAAGTCGCGGCGACGCGGGCCGCGTCTGGTGGCCGGCGGCGGCGATGACATCGAGGAGGTCATGGCGCAGCTCGTAGACGGCGCGTTGGCGGGCCGCCCCGGAGCCCACGCACCGGAGTCGGTCCAACTGGCCCCGCACCCGGTCCGCGTCGCCCGCGGCTACGAGAGCCTGTTCGACGTGGCGGACGAGCCGGTGCACCAGATGCCACGCCGGAACCAGGGTGGCCGATGCCACGTCCAGGCCCTCGCCCTCCAGACCGTCGCGGGCGGCACGCCAGTATGCGGCGCGCAGGACCGCCTCGGCCGGGTGGGGGGCCGGACGGCCGGTCCGGATGTCGCCGAGCGCGGTGGCGACCAGGCCACGCACCAACGCGGCCTGCAGGACGGCTTCGCCCGCGGTCGTGCCCACGTCGGCCACTCGCACCTCCACCGTGGGCAGGTGGTGTGAGCGCCGCACCAGCCAGTAGACCATGGCCTCGTCGAGGATCATTCCCGAGCGCAGCAGCAACCGCACCGCGGCACGGTAGTCGGCGGCCGAGGTGAAGTACGGCGGCAGGCCGAAGCTCGGCCATCTCCCCAAGGCGACGGCGCGCCAGCTCGCGTAGCCGCTGTCGCCTCCTCCGGTGAACGGCGAGTTGGCGGTCAGCGCCTGCAGGCAGGGCAACCACACGCGCAGGTGGTTCGAGACCTGGACGGCCTCCTCGTCATCGGTCACCTCGACGTGCACGTGGCAGCCACAGCACTTCTCGCCCCCGACCACCGCCCCGTACGCGCGGGCCATGCATCGGTACCGCGCGTCGTCGGTCAGCTCGGCACGGCTGGCGGAGTGCTCGTAGGGGGCCACCCCGATGGCGACCAGCCGGTCCCCTTCTTCACGGGCCGCCTGCGACAGGCTACGCCTGAGCAGGTCGAGCTCGGCCTGCAAGGGAGTCAGCGTGAGGTGGGGCGATGACGTGATCTCGACCTGGCAGGCGGCGAACTCCCTCCCGACCATCGGGCGGAGGACGGCCGGGACGCGGCCGATGACGGCGGCGGCCTTCGGGGACGTACGGCCGCTGTCCGGATCGATGAGGAAGAACTCCTCCTCCACTCCCACCCGCAGGTTCTCCACCGCACCCCCATCGCGCTCCTCGGGGAGGCCCAGGCGGCCGTCGCGCGGCCTCGTCGTCGGTGAAACGGCACGGCACCGACCGGTCCGCCGTGCCGGAACGTACTGCCTGAGCTGCACGTATGCTTCCCCGGCCGGGAAACCTCACACCGGGCTGCCGGGAAGCCGCGCACCCTGATCCGGAGGTCTTGGCCGGAGACCGGCGAGCTCGCCCGGTCGCCGGGGCGCGGGCGGCGGCGCGGCGCGAGGATCGGGGGCACCGGCCCTGCGCTCGACTCTCACACACCCCGGCCAACCCCCTCCTTTACCCACGATGTAACAGAAGTAGACCTAATTCGGGATGTTTACCGTGCGGAGCGGTTTGAACGGGCTCCGCCGTGGCTAAGTCAACGGGTGCGGGTCTCCAGTGCGGCGGGCCCCCGAGCAGAAAGGCGTGGGCCCATGACCTCCTCGGCGCCGCTTGGGCTTCAGGGCGCCTATCTCCTGGGCGAACGGGCCGGCCACGACGAGTTGCGATCGCGGCTGCTCGACGTCGCGGTCAACCTGCTGGTGACCGACGGACCCGAGAGCCTCACCACGCGCCGGATCGCCTCCGAGGCCGGTTGCACCACCACCGTCATCTACACGATGTTCGGCAACCGGGAAGGGCTGGCCGAGGCCCTCTACCTGGAGGGTTTCGAGCGGTTCAGGCGTTTTCTGGAGGCGGTGCCGCAGCGCCGCGACCCCTTCGAGTACCTCACCGCGCTCGGCCCCGCCTACCGGCAGGCGTGCCTGTCGGAGCCCGGCTACTACAGCCTCATGTTCGAGCGGGCCATCCCCGGCTTCGAGCCCAGCGAGCGCGCCAGGACCCTGGCCCGCGCCGCGCTCAACATCCTCGACCGGGCGATCGCCGACTGCATCTCCGCCGGCTACCTGGTCCCCACCCAGCCGCGCAAGATCGCCGACGCGCTGTGGGCGGCGGCCCAGGGCGCGATCAGCCTGGAGCGCGCCGGCCATCTGCGCGACGGCCGCACCTACGAGGCGGTCACCACGGCCACGATCTGCTGCTACCTGGCCGACAAGTAGCCGTCACCGGCTGTCCGGCGCTCCCCCGGGGTCCGGCGCAGAGGCGGCGGCCAGCGCTATCCACAGCTCGGCCCGCACTCCCGGGTCGTCCAGGTCGCGGCCGAGCAGCTCGGACACGCGCCTCATCCGGTAGCGCAGGGTGTGGCGGTGCACCCCGAGCCGCTGGGCGGCCGCGTCCCAGTGGCCGTTGGCGCCCAGGTAGGCGCGCAGCGACTCCATAAGGTCGGCGCGGGCCCCGTACCGGACGAGGGGGGCCAGCAGCGCCGCCGAGAACGCCCGCGCCGCGGCCGGATCGAGCAGCCGCAGCAGCCCCTGACCGGCCAGGTCGGCGTAGCGGACCACCCCGCCGCTCCCGGCGCCGAGCGCGCGCCGCGCCTGCTCCAGCCCGCTGCCCAGCTCCGCGTACGCGCACGGCGCGCTCATCCCGGCGGCCCCGCCGGCCAGCGCCGCCACCTCCTCGGCGGCCTGCTCCGCGACGAGCGCCACCACCTCCCCTCCGGGCGGCGGGGCCTCCCCGGCGGGGCACGTGGGAGAACCCGTGGGGAGGCGAGCGGTGAAGGCGTGCGCCTCCAGGGCGTCCAGCGCCTCGCCACCGGCCGCGAGCACCACCAGCGGCTCGCCGGGCAGCCGGCCGCCGAGTGGCGCCAGCACCTCACGCGCCCGGTCGGTCGCGCCGGCGAGCAGCAGCCCGAGCACGGCGGACCGGACCCGGCGTTCGGCCTCCTGCCGGGCGCCGCCCTGCTCCAGTGCCAGGGTCAGCAGGGACGCGGCGGCGTTGATCACCGTCTGGGTGACGGGTGAGAAGGGCCGCACCGCGCCGACCGCGAAGAACCCGCGCGGCCGCGGCCCGCCGCCCAGGGGTTGCACCACGATGTGCCGGCCGGGCCCGGAGATCGCCAGGCTCGACGGCAACCGCTCGGCGCCGCCCGCGCCGGGTCCGCCGCCGGACCGCGCGGCCGGACCGCCACGGGAGCCGCCCGCAACGCCCGTCCCCTCCGCGGCAGCGGCGGCGGGGCCCGTCGTGTCCGCGGCGCGCAGGCGGCCCAGCTCGGCGGCGACCGCGCCGGCCTCGGCCCCCGGCGTGGCGTGCCGCAGCTCGCCGTGTTCGTCCAGCAGCGCCGCCCAGCCGCCGATCTCCCGGGCCAGCCGGTCGATCACCGCGTGCATGCCCTCGGGACGCAGCGCCGCCCGGGTCAGCCGCCCCTGCGCGGCGAAGGCCCTGGTGATCTCCTCGTACTGCTCGGCCGCCAGCAGCTCGCTGACCGCCTTGCCGATCGTGATGAACGGCGTCTCGCGCGGCACCTCCAGCAGCGGCAGCCCGGCCGCCGAGGCCGCCTGGACCAGGGCGGGGGGCACGTCCTCGTGGGTGAGGCCGACGCCGAACGCCAGCCCGGCCACGCCCCGCGCCACCAGCCGGGCTACATAGTCGGAAAGGTCGCCTTCCAGGCGCATCCCGGTCGTCAGCAGCAGCTCGTCCCCCTCCAGGAACGGCGTGGGGTCCTCCAGCTCGCTGACCGCCACCCAGCGCACCACCGGATCGAGCGACCCGGTGACGGGCCGCAACCCGGTGCGTCGCACCACGACCCGCAGCGAAGGCGCCATGTCCTCGAAGTTGTCCATTCCGGCGAAGCAAGCCCCCTCAGTGTGCCATATCGACAGATAAGCGCAGCTCAAGGGGGGCCGTACCGTCGGAGGTATGAGCATTCCGCAGGAGCGTCGCCTCGCCACCGCCATCCCTGGACCCAGGTCTCAGGAGCTGCTGGCCCGCAAGCAGGCCGCCGTGCCGCCCGGCATCGGCACCACGCTGCCGGTGTTCGTGACCCGCGCCGGCGGCGGCGTGATCGAGGACGCCGACGGCAACACGCTGATCGACTTCGGCTCCGGCATCGCCGTGACCAACGTCGGCAACGCCGCCCCGCGCGTGGTGGAGCGGGTTCAGCGGCAGGTCGCGGACTTCACCCACACCTGCTTCATGGTCACCCCGTACGAGTCGTACGTGCGGGTCTGCGAGAAGCTCAACGAGCTGACGCCCGGCGACCACGACAAGCGCACGTTCCTGGTGAACAGCGGCGCCGAGGCGGTGGAGAACGCGGTCAAGGTCGCCAGGTACGCCACCGGGCGGCAGGCCGTCGTCGTGTTCGACCACGGCTACCACGGCCGCACGCTGCTGACCATGACCCTGACGGCCAAGAACATGCCGTACAAGCAGGGCTTCGGACCGTACGCGCCGGAGGTCTACCGGGCGCCGCTGGCCTACCCGTTCCGCTGGCCGACAGGGCCGGACAACTGCGCGGCCGAGGCCGCCGCCCAGGCCATC
The DNA here is from genome assembly GCF_043204415.1 of Nonomuraea sp. NPDC047897. Taxonomy (NCBI): domain Bacteria; kingdom Bacillati; phylum Actinomycetota; class Actinomycetes; order Streptosporangiales; family Streptosporangiaceae; genus Nonomuraea; species Nonomuraea sp. NPDC047897. The sequence goes on from NZ_JBIDCC010000021.1 coordinate 92,076, forward strand.
GACATGATCGACAAGCAGATCGGCGCGGGCAACGTGGCCGCCGTGGTGATCGAGCCGATCGCGGGCGAGGGCGGGTTCATCGAGCCGGCCAAGGGGTTCCTGCCGAGGATCGCCGAGTTCTGCCGCGAGAACGGCATCGTGTTCGTGGCCGACGAGGTGCAGACCGGGTTCGCGCGCACGGGTGACCTGTTCGCCTGCGAGGACGAGGGCCTGGTGCCGGACATCATCTGCACCGCCAAGGGCATCGCGGGCGGCCTGCCGCTGGCCGCGGTCACCGGCCGGGCGGAGATCATGGACAAGGTGCACCCGGGCGGCCTCGGCGGCACGTACGGCGGCAACCCGCTGGCCTGCGAGGCCGCGCTCGGCGTGCTGGAGACCATCGAGGAGCAGGACCTGGTCGCCCGCGCCCGCCGGATCGGCGAGATCATGCTCCCCCGGCTGGAGGCGCTGCGCGAGCGCTTCGACGTGATCGGCGACGTGCGCGGGCGCGGCGCGATGATCGCGATCGAGCTGGTACGGCCCGGCACGAAGGAGCCGAACCCGGCCGCCGTCGCCGAGCTCGTCCGGCGCTGCCACGCCGAGGGCCTGCTGGTGCTCACCGCGGGCACCTACGGCAACGTGCTGCGCTTCCTGCCGCCCCTCGTGATCCCCGAGCAACTGCTGGAGGAGGGGCTCGGCATCCTGGAGAAGGCGTTCGCGGGACTGTAGAAACCCTTACGAAACGGGCGTCCAGCTTGTAGCTGGATGCCCGTTTTTGTTGGCGTACGCCGCTGTCACCGGGTAGAGAATTCACCCTGACTTGACGCTCAGCTAGACGATCACGGGGATGGTCGGAGTTATAACGGATCCGGTACACGGGTGCGCGATCACCGCGAGGAGCGTGATGAACTGGGGCCCGACAGGAACGACGCAGGACATGGTGACGTTCGACCCCGATGACCTCAGCTGGGCGCAGCGCGAGGGCGACGCCTGCGTCGTCTGCCACAAGAGGTGGCCCAGGCCACGCGTCCGCGTGGGCCGCCTCCCCGACGACTCGGCCGTACTGGCCTGCGCCGACTGCGCCGAGGCCCTCATGCCGGCCTCACTGGCGACGGTGGTGGCCTTCCCCGGCCGCTGACACCGGAGGAAGAGACCGTCGCTCAGGGGAGCCGGCTGGCCATGGGCGCGAAGCGGGAGGGAGACCCTCCCCCCTGAGGTGGCACGCGCGCTGTCGTCCTGCGAGCATCTGCGGATGCGCATACTCGCCGACGATCTCGGCCACCTCTCCTACGTCGTCGCCGGCGACGGCCCGCCTGTCGTCCTCGTGCACGCCGGCATCGCCGATCACCGCATGTGGGACGCGGTCGTGCCCGCCCTCGCAGAACGGCACACGGTCATCCGGTACGACCTGCGCGGCTTCGGTGAGTCCGCACCCCCGACCGGGCCTTTCAGCGAGACCGACGACCTGCGCCGCCTTCTGGACCACCTCTGCCATGAACGGGTCCGGCTCGTGGGCGCCTCCTGGGGCGGCCGCGTGGCCGTGGACTTCACTCTCACCCACCCGGACCGGGTGCGTTCCCTGGCGCTGCTCGCCCCGCCATGGCCGGGATACCACTGGTCTGCGGACATGGTCGCCTACGACGAGGCCGAGACCCTGGCCCTGGCCGCCGGCGACCTGGACGCCGCCATCCGCGTGAATCTGGACATGTGGTTGCGCGGGCCCGCTCGCGGGTGGGATGACGTCGCCGCGGTCCTGGCCGACCGACTCCGCGGCCCGCTACGGACGTCGCTGGTGAACCAGGCCGTCGTGGGCAGGCACTCGCGGGGCGCCACGACCGGCGACATCGCCGCCATCTCCGTCCCCACGCTGGTGGGCATCGGCGGGCTCGACGTCGCCGACTTCCAGGACATCGCCCGCCGGTACGCCGCGGAGATCCCCGACGCCACGCTGGTCGAGTTCGCTGCCGCGGCCCACCTCGTCGCACTGGACGCCCCCACCGAACTCGCCGCGGTACTGGGCCCGTTCCTCGCCCGTTAGCGTCCTCTCCGCCGATGCGTCCAGCCCGGCCGAGCGGGCGCGCTGGACGGGCGGCGGGCTGGACGGGCGCGCTAGGCGGCCTGGCGGGGCGTCTCGCGGATGTCCCACGGCGAGCCGTACTCGTGGAGCAGGTGGAGGAACGGCACCGCGTCGAACGCCTCCGGCCCGAGCACGCCCGACCCCTTCCAGGCTCCGTTCGCGACCAGCTCCAGCGCCACGACCGGGTGGATGGCGGTCTGCCAGACGACGGCCTGCGCGCCGTACTCGCGCATCGACCAGGCGTTGTCCACCACGTGGTAGAGGTACACCTCGCGCGGCCGGCCGTCCTTGCCGGTGCCCTTCACCCAGGTGCCGGCGCAGGTCTTGCCGTGCATGCGGTCGCCGAGCGTCGCCGGGTCGGGCAGGCTGGCGGCCACCAGGTCGCGCGGCGCCACCTCCGCACCGCCCACCCTGATCTTCTCGGCGCTGTCGAGGCCCAGCTTGTGCAGCGTCTTGAGCACGCCGATGAACTCCTCGCCGAGCCCGTACTTGAACGTCACCCTGCGTGCCGGGATCCACCGCGGCACGAGCAGCACCTCCTCGTGCTCGACGTTCACGCACTCCACCGGTCCGATGCCGGCCGGGAAGTCGAACACCTCGGGCTCGCTGAACGGCTCGGTGGTGCGCCAGCGGCCGTCCTCCCACACCACGGGCGGGTTGAGGCACTCCTCGATCGTGGTCCAGATGGAGAAGGTCGGCGCGAAGTCGTATCCCTCGACGACCAGGTTGGAGCCGTCGCGCACACCTACCTCGTCGATGCTGGAGAACAGGTGGTCGGCGGCGTAGCGGGCGAACACGTCGGCCAGCCCCGGCTCGACGCCCATCCCGACCAGGGCGAGCCTGCCCTTCGCCCGCCATTCGCCGTCGCGGGCGAACTGCTCGTCGCCGAGCTTGACCCCGGGCTCGGCGTACGGCCTGCTGGGGTGCGGCTTGGACAGCGACATGGCCATGTCGAGATAGTGCGCCCCGGCTTCGAGCGCCGCCTCGAACAGCGGCATCGTGAAGCGCGGGTCGACCGCGTTGAACAGCACGTCGCAGCGGTGCTCGCGCAGCGCGGCCACGACCTGGGCGCGGTCGGCGGCGTCGAGGGTGACGGCGGTGAAGCGCGGGTCGTCCACGGCGGCGACGGCACGGGCCGCGCGGCTGCGTTGGGAGTCGGCCACGACGATGTGTTCGAAGAAATCTCGGCGGGCGGCGATGGGCACGACGGCGGAGCCGACGCCGCCGGCTCCCACGAGGAGGATTCTCATGTACCGACCATACTCACTGACTGGTCATTCAGTCGAATTTCCGGGCAGGTCTCACCCGGAGGCGAGAACCGCCGATGGCGGCCTACTTGACCAGCTCGCGCCAGCGGTCGGTCCACGCCTCGTAGTCGGCGCACTTGCCGTCCGCGCACCCGCCCGGCGGGCGCACGGCGAAGGCGATGCGGTCGAGCCTGCCGTCCTTGCCCACGCCGTAGGCGTCGCAGACGCGCTTGGCCCCCCGCGTGCACGCCTTCGGGTTGGCCGGAGCGAGCCCGACCCAGGCGGCCGCGCGCCGCTGCACCGCCGCCGAGGTGGTGTAGCCGAGCCAGCGGTAGGCGCACTCGGTGTCGGACACGCCGGCGCCGAGCATCCAGGAGTCGACCCAGCCGGTGGTCCGCCGCAGGGTGACCGCCTTGACCGGCTTGCCGGCCTTCTCCAGCAACAACCGGTGGTAGGGGGTGGCCTGGGCGTAGTCGAGCCTGCCCGTGGCGAAGCCCTTGACCAGGTCGAGGGGGTTGCGCCAGTAGGCGCGCCCGGCGTGCTCGGCCAGCACGCGCACGGCCCGGTCGAGCTGCTCCTTCGTCAGCTCGTACGGGTCGTCCACATCCTTGTCGGTGAGGGCGGCGTCGGCGATGGTCAGCGGGCTGTCCTGGAGCGCCACGTCGTCGGAGTCGAAGACCCGGCGCAGGTCGTCGCCGTCCTTGACCCGGGAGGAGTCGTAGAGGAACTCGTGGGAGCCCCACAGGTAGGGCACGCCGTACACCTTGCCGGACTCGGTGGACATGTCGCGGAACCGCTTGCTCAGCTCGGTGTAGCCGGTGACCTCGGCCGTGTCGATCGGCTGCACCTGGCCGCTCTCGACGAGCGCGGCGCCCAGCGCGGGCCCGGCGGAGATGACGTCGTAGGGCCGCTGGGCGGCCCAGGAGGCCATCTCGTCGGCGGTCTGCACGGTGTCGAACCGGGCGATCCGGCAGCCGGTGATCTTCTCGAACTCGGCGGTCGTGCCGGCGTAGTCGGCGTAGCCGCGGTAGGTGAGGATCTGCAGCGTGCCGTCGCTGCGGGTGGGGCTCGCCGACGGCTTGGGGGTGGGCGAGGCCGTCGCCCTGACCGGTGCGGAGGAGGCCGGCGTGGCAGGGGCCGCCGCGGGCGCGGCCGCGCCGACCCCGGCGACGGCCAGGGCGGCGAACGCCATGACGCGAGTACGGCGATCCACGATGTCTCCCCCCTAGTGCCGTGCCCTGGAGCTTACCGGGGACCGCACCAGGGAGGAGAGCCTCGTGGTGCTACCTGCCTCGTGATGCTACTTGTTGGTCGGGAAGCCGAGGTTCACCCCGCCGTGCGACGGATCGAGCCAGCGGGAGGTCACGACCTTGCCGCGGGTGTAGAAGTGGACTCCCTCGGTGCCGTGCACGTGCGTGTCACCGAACAGCGACGCCTTCCAGCCGCCGAAGCTGTAGAACGCCATGGGCACCGGGATCGGCACGTTGACGCCGATCATGCCGACCTCGACCTCGTTCTGGAAACGCCGGGCGGCGCCGCCGTCGTTGGTGAAGATCGCCGTTCCGTTGCCGTACTCGCCGTCGTTGATGACCTGCACCCCCTCCTCGTACGAGCCGACGCGGACGATCGACAGGACGGGCCCGAAGATCTCCTCGGTGTGCACCCGCGAGCCCGCGGGCACGCGGTCGAGCACGGTGGGCCCGAGCCAGAAGCCGGACGCCTCGCCGGCCGTGCCGCCGCCCAGCACCGAGGTCTTACGCCCGTCCACGACGAGCTCGGCGCCCTCCTCGACGCCGAGGTCGAGATAGGAGGCGACCTTGTCGCGGTGCTCGCGGGTGACGAGCGGGCCCATCTCGGACTTCGGGTCGTCGCCCGGGCCGACCACCAGCTTGTCGACCCGTTCGGCGATCTTCTTGACGAGGTCGTCGCCGACCGGGTCCACGGCCAGCACCACCGAGATCGCCATGCAGCGCTCGCCGGCCGAGCCGAAGCCGGCCGACACAGCGGAGTCGGCGACCAGGTCGAGGTCTGCGTCGGGCAGCACGAGCATGTGGTTCTTGGCCCCGCCGAGCGCCTGGACGCGCTTGCCGTGGGAGGTGCCGGTCTCGTAGACGTAGCGGGCGATGGGGGTCGAGCCGACGAACGACACGGCGCGCACGTCGGGGTGCTCCAGCAGCCGGTCGACGGCGGCCTTGTCGCCCTGGACGACGTTGAACACGCCGTCGGGCAGCCCGGCCTCCTGCCACAGCCTGGCCATGAGCAGCGACGCCGACGGGTCCTTCTCCGACGGCTTGAGCACGAACGCGTTGCCGCAGGCGATCGCCACCGGGTACATCCACATCGGCACCATGGCCGGGAAGTTGAACGGCGTGATGCCGGCCACGACACCGAGCGGCTGCCGGATCGAGTAGGTGTCGACCCGGGTGGAGACGCCCTCGGAGAAGCCGCCCTTGAGCAGGTGCGGGATGCCGCAGGCGAACTCCACGACCTCCAGGCCGCGGGCGACCTCGCCGAGCGCGTCGCCGTGCACCTTGCCGTGCTCGGCCGAGATCAGCGCGGCCAGTTCGTCACGGTGGGCGTGCATGAGCTCCCGGAACCGGAACAGCACCTGGGTCCGCTTGACCAGCGAGGCGTCCCGCCAGGCCGGGAAGGCCGCCGCGGCGGCCGCCACGGCCGCGTCGACGTCCGCCGCCGACGCCATCGCGACGTGGCCGGCCACCTCGCCGGTGGCCGGGTTGAAGATCTCCCCCTTGCGCGAGGTGTCGCCCTCGACGAGGGCTCCGTTGATCCAGTGGCTGACTGACTTCACTGCGCTGCTGCCTCTGCGTTGATGGTCTCTAGTGCGTTGACGATGATGGCCAGCCCCTCGGCGGCCTCCTCGACGGTCAGCGTGAGCGGCGGGGCCATGCGGATGGCCGTGCCGTAGAGGCCGCCCTTGCCGGCCAGCAGGCCCGCCTTCTTGGTCTCCTCCATGAACCGGGCCGCCTGGGCGGGGCTCTCCAGCTCGACGGCGAACATCAGGCCCTTGCCGCGCACGTCCCGGACGATCGGCAGGCGGGCCGCGGCCTCGCGCAGGCCGTCGATGATGAGGGCGCCGGTGCGGGCGGCGTTGGCCTGCAGGTCGTGGTCGAGGACGTAGTCGAGGGTGGCGTTGGCCGCCGCCATGGAGATGGGGTTGCCGCCGAACGTGGCCAGCCCGACGGCGGGCAGGGCGTCCATGAGGTCGCCGCGGGCCACGACGCCGCCGACCGCGAACCCGTTGCCGAGGCCCTTGGCGAAGGTCATCATGTCGGGGGTCACGCCGTGGTTCTGGATGCCGAAGAAGGCGCTGCCGGTCCGGCCCCAGCCGGTCTGCACCTCGTCGGAGATGAACAGGATGCCCTGCTCGTCGAGCACCTCACGGTAGGCGGCGAACAGCCCGTCGGGGGCCATGGTGAAGCCGCCCACGCCCTGGATCGGCTCGGCGATGAGCGCCGCGACGTTCCCGGCGACGGCCGTGGCGAGCACGTGGCGCAGGTCCTCCACGCACGCCTCGACGTACTCGGCGTCGGACATGCCCCTGAACTGGGCCAGGTGCCGGTCGGTGCCGTGCAGGAAGTGCGCGTTGAGCGGCGACAGCGAGTTGTTCTTCCACGACCGGTTGGAGGTGACGCTGATCGCGCCGAAGCTGCGGCCGTGGTAGCTCTGCCGCATGGCCAGCACCTGGTCGCTGCCGCGGGCGTACGTGGCGAGCAGCAGGGCCGTCTCGTTGGCCTCGGTGCCGGAGTTGGTGAAGAAGACCTTGGCGTCGGGGATGCCGGAGAGCCGGGCGATCTTCTCGGCCAGCTCGACCTGGCCGCGCAGCAGGTAGACCGTGCTCGTGTGGACGACTCCGGTGGCGAGCTGACGCTCGACGGCCTCGCGCACCTCGGGCACGTCGTAGCCGATCATGTTGGTCAGGATGCCGGCGAAGAAGTCGAGGTAGCTCTTGCCCTCGGAGTCGACGACCCGGTTGCCCTTGCCGCTGACGATCTCGATGGGCTCGTTGTAGTTGAGGGCCAGCCAGTTCGGCATGACGGCCCGGTGGCGCGCGAGAAGCTCCGACATGCTTCCGAGTATCCCGCCTGCGTGGCGGTTCCTCTCCCTCCATGCTGTCGGCTCGGCGCGGAAAAGCCTTACGGTGTGTCACACCCCTAGGGGATCTCCCGTGCGCTCGCGGGCGTACGTGGCGCCCGGCCGGTACGTCCGGGGAGGCACCGCGAGTCACCACCGGCGGCCGACGACCGGGAGGGGGTCGATGACCCACGATCAGGACATCGACCGGAACGCGCCGAGGAGACGGACATGACACTCACCCTGGACCACCGCCCCGAGGCTCCCGCCGGCCCGCCGAAGCTCGGCCCGGCCGAGCTGCGCCTGGCCCAGCAGGAGACCCTGGACACCCCGCGCATGGCCTACAGCCTGCTGGCCAGGATGATGTTCAGGCCGGTCGACCTGCTCTACGGCCGGCAGGGCTCGTTCACCAAGTTCGCCATGCTGGAGATCATCGCCCGCGTGCCGTACCAGGCGTGGGAGCGGATGGGCTACTGGGCGGTGCACCGCCACGCGGGACGCTCGGCGCTCGCCGAGCGGGTCTTCGAGCGGATCGTCGAGGCCCGCGCCGACCAGGACAACGAGCAGTGGCACCTGCTGATCATGCAGGATCTCGTGCAGCGTCACGGCCACCGGCAGACGTGGCTGCTGCACAGGGCGGCGCCCTGGCTGATCTCGTTCTTCTACTACCACGTCTCGTGGGTGCTGTTCCTGGTCAGGCCCGACTGGAGCTACCGGCTGAACGCCGAGTTCGAGGACCACGCCGAGCACGAGTACATGACCTTCGTGGCGGACAACCCCCACCTGGAGCACACCCCCGACCCGGGCACCTACGCCGAACGCTACGGGCGTTACGGTTCGGTGGCCGACCTGCTGCGGCAGATCGGCCACGACGAGCGGACGCACAAGCTCGACAGCCTGGAGAGCATGCGCGAGCCCCGCGTCCGGTAGCTAGACCTGCGCGGGCTCGGGGGCCGCCGCGGCGGGGGCGGGCGGCCGCAGCACCGCCAGGGCCAGCAGCGCGGCGGCCACGCAGAACCCGCCGCCCACCCATGAGCCGAAGTGCACGGCGTCGGTGAAGGCGGCCTTGGCCGGCTCCACGACGCCGAGCGCGAAGGCGTCGCCGATCGACGCGCGGGCCGCCTCGGGCACGCCTTCGGGCATGGAGGCGGTGAACACCCCGGCCAGCACGCTGCCCAGGATGGCGATGCTCAGCGCCATGCCGACCTGCTGGACGGTGTCGTTCAGCGCGGAGCCGACACCGGCGTGCTCGATGGGGATCGCGCCCATCAGCGAGGCGTAGGCCGCGGGACCGGCGAGCCCGCCGCCCACGCCCATGACGAGCAGGCCGGTGAGCAGCGGCAGGTAGCCGGTGGTGGTCGCCAGCACGGCGAACCCGCCCGCCATGACCAGCAGCCCGCCGGAGACGAGGACCCGGTTGCTCACCTTCTGGCCGAGGGCCGCGCCCACGCCGTTGAACAGGGCCGCGGCCACCGCGTACGGCAGGAGGGCGAGTCCCGCCCGCATCGGCCCGTACCCCAGCACGAACTGCAGGTACTGCGTCAGCATGAGCATGACGGCCCCCGCGCCGAAGGACATCAGCAGGATCGAGAACGACGCTCCGCTGAAGTTGCGGTTCCTGAACAGCTCCAGCGGGAGCATCGGGTGCGGCGAGCGCCGCTCCCACACCACGAAGGCGACGAGCGTGACGACGGCGATCGCGATGACGGGCACGTTCCACTCGCGCTCGATGATGACGTAGACGGCCGACGTCAGGCCGACGACCGACAGCACCACGCCCACCGGGTCGATCCTCCGCCCCGCGCTGCGCGTCTCCGGCATCAGGGTCACCGCGGCCAGCACGGCGACGGCCGCGATCGGGATGTTCAGCAGGAACACCGAGCCCCACCAGTAATGGTCCAGGAGGAATCCGCCCAGCGTCGGCCCCGCGATCACACCCACCATGGCCACGGCGCTCCAGGCGGCCATGGCCTTGCGCCGCTCGCCCTCGTCGAAGACCGTCATCAGGATGGACAGCGTGGAGGGCATGAGGATGGCTCCGCCCACGCCCATCAGCGCCCGCGCCCCGATGAGCTCCCCAGGCTCGGAGGCCAGCACGGCGAGCAGCGACGCGCCACCGAAGAACACCAGCCCGATGACGAGGAAGCGGCGGCGCCCGTACCTGTCGGACAGGCTGCCCGCGGTGAGCAGCAGCCCGGCGAAGGCCAGCACGTAGGCGTCCAGGATCCACTGGATGTCGCCCGGGCTCGCTCCCAGGTCGCGGATCAGCTTGGGGATGGCCAGGTTGAGCACCGTGTTGTCCACGACCAGCACCAGCAGCGAGAGGCACAGGACGACGAGGATCCACCAACGGCGGGGGTCCCGTACAACGTTCGAGTCTTCTCGCACATCGTTCGATTTCACTCGCACACTGTACGACGATCCTCGTACAGTGTGCGAGTGGATTTATCCTGGTGGCATGAGCGGCCCGCAGATCTCCTCCGTATGGCTCCGTGAGCCACGCCAGAGCGTCCGGACCCCCGGCCGCAGCCGCGAGGAGATCGTCCGCGCGACACTCGAACTGCTGGACGCCGAAGGGCTCGACGGCCTCAGCATGCGCAAGCTCGGCGCCAGGCTGGGCGCCGGCGCCACGAGCGTCTACTGGTACGTGGAGAACAAGGACGAGCTGCTGGAGCTCGCTTACGACGAGATCTGGGGCGAGATCTTCCTCCCGGTGCCGGAGGAGGCCGGCTGGCGCGAGACCTCCTCCACCTTCGCCCACAGCATGCGGACCGTCATCCTCGGCCACCCCTGGGTGGCCGCGCTCCTCGGCCGCCTGCCCGCCCTCGGCCCCAACGCGCTGCGGATGGCCGACGTGCTGCGCCGCACCTTCCGGCAGGCCGGCTTCCGCGGCCTGGACATCGACTACGCCAACACCACGCTCACCGCGTACGTCTTCGGCATGGTCATCCCCGAGATCGCCTGGCGGCAGACGATCGGCGACGAGGAGATCGACCCGAAGAGCATGCGCGAGACGTTCGCGAACGTCGCCAAGGACTTCCCCGACCTCCTCCAACGCCTCACCGAGCTCAACGACCTGCCGGCCCGGACGATCCGCGAGCTCAGCTTCGACTTCGGGCTGCTGTCGGTCCTCGACGGGCTGGAGGTCAGGCTGCACGCCACCCGAAGGTGACCTTTCAGTCTGTAAATGAGCAGATAGGCGATCTTACAGACTGATCGGATAGGCTCGGTTCGTGCTACCCACGATCGCCGATGTGCTCGCCCTGGAGACCGTCCGCCGGGGCAACCCGCGCGTGGTCGCCGGCGCGGATCGGCTCGACAGCAAGGTGCGGTGGGTGCACGTCGGGGAGATCGCCGACATCGCCCAGCTCCTGCGCGGCGGCGAGCTGGTGCTGACGACCGGGGTCGCCCTGCCCCAGGACCCCGGCAAGCTCGCCGACTACATCGCCGGGCTGTCGTCCGTGGGCGCCGCCGGGCTGATCGTCGAGCTGGGCCGCAGGTTCGTCGGCGAGCTGCCGTCCGCCGTGGTCAAAGCCGCCGAGGAGCACGGGCTGCCGCTCGTCGTGCTGACCCGCGAGACGCCGTTCGTGCAGATCACCGAGTCGGTGCACGCCCGCATCATCGACATCCAGCTGGAGGAGCTGCGCGCCTCCGAGCAGCTCCACGAGGTGTTCACCGAGCTGTCGGTCGAAGGCGCCTCACCCGCCGAGGTGCTCGCCCAGGTCGCCCGGCTGTCCGGCCGCCCCGTGCTGCTGGAGAACCTCGCCCACCAGGTGCTGGCCTGCGAGTCGGCCGGCCGCGACACGGGCACGCTGCTGGCCGGCTGGGAGACCAGGTCACGGGCGGTCGCCCCGCCCGAACGCACCGCCTACGACCCCGCGTCCGGCTGGCTCGTCACCACGGTCGGCGCGCGCGGCCAGGACTGGGGGCGGCTCATCCTGCTCTGCGAGCTGCCGCCGTCGCCCCGCGACCTGGTCCTCGCCGAGCGGGCCGCCACCACACTCGCCCTCGGCCGCCTGCTCGAACGCCACCAGGAGTCGCTCGAACGGCAGGCGCACGGCACCATCATCACCGGCATCCTCACCCACGCCTACGCCGACCCCGAAGAGGCGGCCGCCCGCGCCCGCGCCGTCGGCGTGCCGCTGACCGGCCGCAAGCTGGTCAGCGTCGTCATCCGGCCCGTCGACCCCACCGACCAGGCGCTCGACGGACACGCGCAGCTCGGCGAGCTGGCCGAGGCGACCGCCGCCGCCTGCCGCGACGCCAAACTGCCCGCCCTCGTGGGCGCACTCGACCAGGACCGCATCGGGGTCCTGCTGCCGCTGCCGCCGCGCGCCCAGGCCGAGCCCGCGCTGACCGCCCTGGCCGAACGGCTGCGCGCCCTGTCCAAGACCGGCGGCGCGTTCGTGCTGGCCGCCGGCTCGGTGGTGGAATCCCTGCGCGACGTACGGCGCAGCTTCCTCGAAGCCGAGCAGGTGGCCGACGTCGCGGTCCGCCAGCCCGACGGCCGCCCCTTCTACCGCCTGCCCGACCTGCGCCTGCGCGGCCTGCTGCACCTGCTGCGCGACGACGCGCGGCTGCAGACGTTCGCCGAACGAGAGCTCGGGCCGCTGCTGGCCCACGACGCCCAGCGGGGCGGCGACCTCACCCGGATCCTGCGCATCTACCTCGACGCCGGGCGCAACAAGGCAGTCGCCGCGCAGAAGGCGCACCTGTCGAGACCCGCCTTCTACGACCGGCTCCGCCGCCTCGAACGCATCCTCGACACCGACCTCGACGACGTCGAGTCGTGCCTGTCGCTGCACGTGGCGCTGCTCGCCCTGGAGTCGTTCCGCCGCGACAGCCGGTAGCTCCCCGTCTTCAGCAGCCCGTCTTCAGCAGCCCGTCTTCAGCAGCCCGTCTTCAGCAGCCCGCCTTCAGAAGCCCGCCTTCAGCAGCCCGCCTTCAGAAGCCCGCCTTCAGAAGTCCATCGCGTCGCGCACCTCCGCCAGGGTGACGACCGCCCGCTCGCGGGCCCGCTCGTTGCCCTCCCGCAGCACCGCCCGGACGTCCGTCTCGGCCAGCCCGGCCCGCCGCACCCTGATCGGCCGCAGGAACTCGTTGACCGCCTCCGTCACCACCTTCTTCAGCATCGCCGCGCCGCCGTCCCCGATCTCCGCGGCGACGTCCTGAGGTGAGCGGCCCAGGCAGAGCCCCGCCAGCGTGAGCAGGTTGGCCACCTCCGGCCGGGCGGCCTCGTCGAACGTGATCAGCCGATCGGAGTCCGTCCGCGCCTTGCGGATGAGGGCGGCCGTCTCGTCCGCGGTGGCCGACAGGGCGATCGCGTTGCCCCGGCTCTTGCTCATCTTGCCCCCGTCGAGCCCCCGCAGCAGTGGACTGTCACCCAGCATCGCCTCCGGCAGCGGGAAGACGGGCCCGTACCTCTCGTTGAAGCGCCGCGCCACCATCCGCGTCACCTCCAGGTGCGGGAGCTGGTCCCGGCCCACGGGCACCAGCGTTCCCTTGCAGAACAGGATGTCGGCCGCCTGGTGCACCGGATAGGTGAACATCAGGCCGCTGACCGCCTGCTGGCTGCTGTGCGCGATCTCGTCCTTCACCGTGGGGTTGCGGCGCAGCTCCGCCACCGACACCAGGCTGAGGAACGGCAGCAGCAACTGGTTCAGCTCCGGGACGGCGCTGTGCTGGAAGATCGTCACCTTGGCCGGGTCGAGCCCGACGGCTAGGTAGTCGAGCAGCAGGCCGGTGATGTTGGCCTGGATCGCCCCCGGCATGTCCCGATCGGTGATCACCTGATAGTCGGCGACCAGCACGTACATCGGATGGGTGTCCTGCAGGGCGACACGGTTGGCCAGCGAACCGAAGTAGTGGCCGAGATGGAGCGGCCCGGTCGGGCGGTCTCCGGTGAGCACGACGTGATCCATGATCTCTCCTTGGGGTCATGCCGTCCCAGGAGAGCCCCACGCGCCGGGACCGCCCTGAGGACGGCCCGAGCATGCGAAGTCAGCGGCCGTCTGGGGGCCGCCACCACATACTGACGCGGGTCATGACCCCATCTTAGGCGGGGACGGACCACGGGCGTCCTTTCCGCCGGGGGTGTCAATCTCGTAACCTCTCCAACCCGTTTGGCGTGTTTCCCTCACTCCCACACCATGATCACGCCAGGATGGTGCGGTCCGTTTGTCCGCCCTCTGGAGTTTTCATGTCTCGACGCACCCTCGCCGTAGGCCTCGCCCTGGCCGCAACCTTCACGGTCACCACCGTGCCCGTCGCCGCCGCCGAGCAGCCTTCGGTGAAGTTCCCGTCGGCCAAGTTCCCGCTGGGCGTCCCGTCCGTGCCGACCAGGACGATGACGAGCGTCGCTCAGGGCATCGACCTGTACGACGTGAAGGCCGGCCGCGCCACCGACGGATACACCGTGACCGTGCTCATGCCGAGCGGCCGCGACTACGGCATGCGGCACACCGCCGAGGCCAAGCTCGCCGAGGTGGAGGCCACCGGCGAGGTCGCCGCCCTGCAGAAGGTCGTGCGTCCCCAGGTCGCCGACGCTCCCGCCCAGGAGGTCTACATGGTGCGGGTGGGGCTGTGGAAACTGGAGGAGAAGGCCAAGGCCGACGACATGGCCAAGAAGCTCAAGGAAGCCGGTCTGAAGGTCAAGGTCGACTACCTGGGCGACGACGGCCTGCGGACGACCGGCCCGTGGAACGTCAAGGTCATGATGGTCAACCCGAGGGCGTTCCGCGGCTCGTACGCCGCCTCCCTCGGAGCCAGCGTCGCCAAGCGGGAGACCGTGACGGCGATGGCCAAGGCCGCCAAGGCGCTCGCCGCAGTCAACGGCGGCTTCTTCAACATCCACACGGCCGCCGCGCTGCGCGGCGAGCCGGTCGGCGCGTCCGTGGTCGCGGGCAGGCTCCTCAGCGAAGCCGTCCCCGGCCGGTCCGCCGTCGTGCTGAAGGGGCGCACGGCCCGCGTCACGGAGCTGAAGACGACCGTCACCGCCATCGCCGCCTCCGGCGACAAGCTGCCCGTGAACGGCGTCAACCGGGCCGCCGTGGCCGAGGAACTCGTCCTCTACACCGAGGAGTGGGGCGCCAAGACCCCGGCCGACGGCGGGACCGACGTGGTGCTCGACGCCACCGGCAGGGTCGTCGGCGTGCGCGTCCCGGGCGCCGCCGTGCAGCGCGGCACACAGGTGCTGCACGGCTCGGGCGTCGCCGCCGAGTGGCTCGCCGCCTACGCCCCGGAGGGCGCCACCGTCAAGCTCGACACCAAGGTCGTCGACCTGCGCAAGGGCCGGGCCATCAAGCTCACCCCGGATCTGCACGTGATCGCCGGCGGCGTGGGCCTCGTCCGCAACGGCAAGACCCGCATCACCGCCAAGCGCGACGGCCACGACTCCATGAACATGATCCTCCGCCGCCACCCGCGCACCCTCCTGGGCACCACCCGCAACGGCACCCTCATCCTCGCCACCATCGACGGCCGCCAGCCGGGGGTGACGGTGGGCGCCAGCTTCATCGAGGCGGCGCAGTTCATGCGCTGGATGGGCGCCCGGGACGCGATCAACCTGGACGGCGGCGGCTCGACGGCGATGGTCGTGAACGGCAAGGTCGTCAACCGCCCGTCGGACGGCGCCGAACGCCCCGTCGGCGACGCCCTCCTGGTGCTCCCCAACTGACCCGCCCGCCCCCGGCCCGCCTTCCCGGCCGGGCCGGGGCCACCACTCCCCGTACACATGGGGAGATACGCGACACAACCCCACCGAGTTCACCACCCGGCCCACCGAGACCCGGGACCTGCACGGCCCGGTGCCGAGACCTGCACAGCCCATTGCCGGGACCTGAGCCTTCGGCGCACGCACCCGGCTCATCGCTCATGACCGCCCGCTGCGCGCTCCGGATACGTCAAGCGGCTACGGATGAGAACCGCTGCGGGTCCGACCACACTTGCCGACAAGGGCAATGTCGGGGCACGTCAACATGCGCCTGTGCCGTACCAAGCAAGGCAGGCACAAGGCCGCCTCGGCAGGCACAGGGCCGCCTCGCAAAAGATCGCGAATCGCGCTCACGGGCTGCGCCGCCACACGCCGCCGCACTGCCGAGGCTGAGGATTCCTCTCGCCGAAACAGAAAATGGGGCCTCACCCGAAGGTGAAGCCCCAATTCCCTCAACAAAAATTGTCCGGCGGTGACCTACTCTCCCACACCCTCCCGAGTGCAGTACCATCGGCGCTGAG